>JALZIJ010000049.1 GCA_030860375.1 Actinomycetota bacterium
CGGACTCGAACCGGGGACACCACGATTGTCAGTCATGGCGGATGACATCTGGGCTACGTTCGGACTGCCCTCGGTTCTCGCTCGGCCTCCGAGGCGCTCCGAGACTTCGTGGAGCGTGAGGTCGAGCGCTACCGATCGCGGCGGGTGCAAGAGGATAGCTCGAGCCGCCCGAACTCCTCGATGCGCTCGAGCGGGCTCGTAGTCAGCGGGAAGACTTGGCTCTGATCGTCGAACCACTCGAAGCGTTGGACGCGCACGCGAAGGGATCCGCGCGAAGGTAGCCTCGCGGCTGATGTCAGCTACCCGAACCCCATCCGTACGTGCAGCCTGAACTCGCCGAGCTGGAAGCTCGCCTCTGGGATGCCGCCGACGAGCTCCGCGCCAACTCGGGGCTGAAGGCATCGGAGTACGGCACGCCGGTCCTGGGCCTAATCTTCCTGCGCTTCGCCGACGCGAAGTTCAAGGCCGCCAGCCAGGCGATCGAGGCCAAGGCATCAGCTCGACGCAAGATCGGGCCGTCGGACTACCACGCCCGGCGCGTGATCTACCTCACCGAAGCAGCGCGCTTCGACTACCTCCTGAGTCTGCCGGAGGGGGCCGAGCTCGGGAAGGCGGTTAACACCGCGATGCGCGAGGTCGAGGAGAACAACCCCGACCTCGCCGGGATCTTGCCGAAGGCGTACACCTCGATCGACAACGGCACGATCGCCTCGCTGCTGCGGCACATCAACAGCTACACGAAGGACCTTGAGGGCGACGCGTTCGGTCTGATCTACGAGTACTTCCTCGCCAAGTTCGCGTTGTCCGAGGGCCAGGGCGCGGGTGAGTTCTTCACGCCCGCATCGATCGTTCGCCTGATCGTCGAGATCATCGAGCCCTTCCACGGTCGGATCTTCGACCCGGCCTGCGGGTCCGGCGGCATGTTCGTCCACTCTGCGCACTTCGTCGAGCGCCACAAGCAATCGCCGGGCGAGGAGCTCTCGATCTACGGTCAGGAGAAGACGAGCGAGACCGTGCGGCTGGCGAAGATGAACCTCGCCGTGCACGGACTGTCGGGCGAGATCCGGGAAGGCAACAGCTACTACGAGGATCCCCACGACAGCCTCGGCCGCTTCGACTTTGTGATGGCCAATCCGCCGTTCAACGTCGACCGCATCGACAAGGCCAAGCTCGAAGGCGACGCGCGCTTCCCCGACCTCCCGCGCGCCGACAACGGCAACTACATCTGGATCCAGCTGTTCGCGACCTCGCTCGGCGAGACCGGCCGCGCCGGCTTCGTAATGGCGAACTCCGCGTCGGACGCGCGCCACAGCGAAGGCGGGATCCGCCGCAAGCTGATCGAGGACCGCCTCGTCGACGTGATGGTCGCCGTCGGGCCCAACTTCTTCTACACGGTCACGCTGCCGGTGACGCTGTGGTTCCTCGACCGCGGCAAGGCGTCGACCGACCGCGCCGACAGGGTGCTCTTCATCGACGCGCGCGAGACCTTCCGCCAAATCGACCGTGCCCACCGCGATTTCACCGACGAGCAGCTGGAGTTCTTGGCGAACATCGTCCGGCTCTACCGAGGCGAGGAACCTGAGTTTGCGTTCGGGGCGAACGAGCTGTTCGCGACACGATTCCCGGACGGCGTTTACACGAACGTCACCGGGCTCTGCATGGTCGCGACGGTGGAGGAAATCGAAGCCCAGGGGTGGAGTCTCAACCCAGGTCGGTACGTGGGGACGGAGATCGAGGATCTGGAGGACGAGGTGTTTGAGGAGCAGCTGGCGGCGGCGCAGATTGAGCTGCGTGAGCTGGCGACGAGGGCCGCAGAGCTTCAGGAGGCGATGGATGCTGCCCTCGCGGACCTGCTGATCGGATGAGAATGCGGGTGGTGGGTGTTCGTTGAGGGAGACCCGCGAGGAGAACGACGCGTTCCGGGAGGTGCCGATCGCGCAGGTAATGGCTGAGTTTCATGACGGTCCGCACGCGACTCCAAAGCCCGCCGCCTCAGGACCGGTTTTCCTGGGGATCAAGAACATCACGACAGACGGGCGTCTCGACCTGTCGACGATTCGTCACATCGATGAATCCGACTTCCGCCGTTGGACCCGGCGCGTCATGCCTCAGAAGGACGATGTGATTTTCACTTATGAAGCGACGCTGCACCGCTACGCGCTCATCCCGGACGGTTTTCGCGGTTGTCTCGGCCGGCGTCTGGCGTTAATCCGCCCGCGGCGCGACATCGTCGATCCCAAGTTCCTGCATCTCGCGCTGCGCGGGCCAGAATGGCGCCGAGTCGTAGAGGAACGAGTCCTAGCGGGGGCAACGGTCGACCGTGTGCCGCTGATCGACTTTCCGAATTTTCCGATCTCGATCCCGAGCCTCGATTGTCAACGCAGAATCGCAGCGGTTCTCGGAGCCTTCGACGAGCTCATCGACATCAACGAGCGACGGATAGAGCTTCTCGAAGATCTCGCACGGTCGGTCTACCGCGAGTGGTTCGTTCGGTTTCGATTCCCTCGGCGCAGTGATGAACCGGCCGGAACCGATCCCCCCGGATGGACTCGGCGGCCTCTGTTCGATCTCGCGGACGTGGGGTTCGGATACTCGTTTAAGTCCCGAGGCTTCTCTGCGACTGGTCCGCACGCGGTCGTGCGTATCCGAGACGTTCCAAAGGGGATGACAGACACGTTCACCGAGGAGGTCGCTCCCGAGCGGTACGCCGTCCGTGACGGCGATGTGCTGGTTGGGATGGACGGCCACTTCTATGTGAACCAATGGTCGGGTGGAGACGCCTGGCTAAACCAACGGGTCGCTCGGCTGCGACCGAAGCAGGGGATAAGCGCCCGTCACCTCATGCTCGCAGTCGAGGCGCCCATCAAGTCGTGGAACGACGCGATCGTCGGAACCACAGTTGCCCACCTTGGTAAAAGGCATCTGGAGGCGATCCAGCTGCCGATGCCCCCCAACGATGTCCTTTGTGAAGCGACGAAGGCATTCAGCGCGTTCGGTGACGAACTGCTGCTGCTGCTCAAGCTCAATCGGCGCTTGGCATCCACCCGCGACCTCCTGCTGCCGCGGCTAGTCACCGGCCACCTCGACATCTCCGACATCGACCTTGGCGACCTCCTCCCTCCGGAGAGCGATTGACCCCGAAGGAGTTCTCCGAGCAGCACCTCGTCGAGGATCCGGCGCTCAGGCTGCTCAGCGGTCTCGGCTACGACGTCATCAACGCGTACACCGAGGAGCTCGGCCCGGACGGTGTCGACAAAGGCGCGCCGGGTCGTGACAACCAGTCCGAGGTCATCCTCAGGCACCGGGTTCGGCCGAAGCTCATCGAGCTGAACCCAGAGCTGCCGGCGGTAGCGCTGGATGCAGCCGTTGAGGTACTGATCGAGGACCGCTCCGCGATGGATCGTGTCCGCGCGAACCAGGCCGTGCGGAAGCTCCTGCGCGAGGGCGCGAAGGTCACATTCGCCACCGAGGATGGCGGGCGCGCGACGGAGACCGTCCGGTTCATTGACTGGTCGGTCCCGCGGAACAACGACTTCCTCGCCGTCAACCAGTTCTGGGTCGTTGGCCCACTGCACACGCGTCGCTGCGACGTCGTCTGCTTCGTCAACGGGGTCCCGCTCGTCCTGTTCGAGCTGAAGGCGTCGCACAAGCTGATCGAACACGCGTACTCGAAGAATCTGCGCGACTATCGCGACACGATCCCGCAGCTGTTCACGCCGAACGGCCTCGTGATCCTCTCCAATGGCTCGGAGACGAAAGTCGGCTCGACCTTCGCGCCGTGGGAGCGCTTCGGCGACTGGAGGCGCATCGACGATGAGTCCGAGCCCGGCATCGTCTCGTTGGAGACGGCGATCCGCGGACTCTGCGAACCGGCGCGGCTGCTCGACGCGGTCGAGAACTTCGTGGCCTATCTCGAACGCCCGGGCGGTCTGATCAAGGTCTTCGCGCAGAACCACCAGCTGCTTGGCGTCAACGCTGCGATGGACAAGCTGAGGGAGACGCGAGCGAGCGATGGGAAGCTCGGCGTCTTCTGGCACACGCAGGGCTCGGGCAAGAGCTTGTCGATGCTGTTCTTCACTCAGAAGGTCCTGCGGCGCGAGCCCGGCAACTGGACCTTCGTGATGGTCACCGACCGGGCGGAGCTCGACGACCAGCTCTACGGCGAGTTCAAGGACGCCGGCGTTGTCGACGGTCATCTGCAGGCGACGTCCTCGATCAACCTGCGTCAGCTGCTCGGAGAGGATCACCGCTACGTCTTCACGCTGATCCACAAGTTCCGCCCGCCGCAAGGTGAGGACATGCCGGTCTGCTCGGAGCGCGACGACGTGATCGTGATCACCGACGAGGCACACCGCAGCCAGTACGACACGCTCGCGCTCAACATGCGGGTCGCGCTGCCGAACGCGAGCTTCCTCGGCTTCACGGGGACGCCGCTGATCGCGGGCGACGAGCAGCGAACGCGCGAGGTCTTCGGCGACTACGTCTCGACCTACAACTTCCGCGATTCGGTCGAGGACGGGGCCACGGTTCCGCTCTATTACGAGAACCGCATCCCGGAGCTGCAGATCGTCAATGAGCGCTTCGACGACGAACTCACCGAGATACTCGAGGAGGCTGAGCTCGACGATCAGCAGGAACGTGCGCTGTCGCGTCGCTTTGCGACCGAGTACCAGCTGATCACGCGTCCGGGGCGTCTGGAGCAGATCGCCGCCGACCTCGTCCGTCACTTCGTCGGCCGCGGCTTCCTCGGCAAGGCGATGGTCGTCGCGATCGACAAGGCGACCGCTGTGCGGATGCACGACCTCGTCGCCCGCGAGTGGCAGCTCCACCTCGCCGAGCTCGAGGAGGAGGCGGCGAGCCTCCCGCCGCTGGAGCGCGCCGGCATCGACGAGCAGATCGCGTTCATGCGCGAGACCGACATGGCCGTCGTCGTGTCGCAGTCGCAGAACGAGATCGCCGACATGGAGGCGCTCGGGCTCGACATCAAGCCGCACCGCAAACGGATGCTCGATGAGGACCTTGACGAGCGCTTCAAGGATCCGGAAGACCGATTCCGGCTCGTGTTCGTGTGTGCAATGTGGATGACGGGTTTCGACGTCCCGTCGTGCTCGACGATCTATCTCGATCGCCCGATGCGCAACCACACCCTGATGCAGACGATCGCGCGGGCCAACCGCGTCTTCCCCGAGAAGGAGAACGGGCTGATCGTCGATTACGTCGGCGTGTTCCGGCAGCTTGAGAAGGCGCTTGCGATCTACGCGGCGGCGCGCACGGAGGACGAGGTGGGCGACGTCATCCGCGACAAGGCGGCATTGGTCGCCGAGCTCGAGGACGAGATCGCCGAGCTGGTCGACTACGCGAGCCGTTGGGACGTCGACCTCGAGGCGCTCTCGCGCGCGGAGGGGTTCGAGTTCATCGCGATTCGCGACGCGTCGGTCGAGGCGCTTC
>JALZIJ010000104.1 GCA_030860375.1 Actinomycetota bacterium
TGCGATTGTGAGCAAGCCAGAAACACGCCGCAAATCGGCAACTTCTGGCTTGAAACGGAGAGGGAGGGATTCGAACCCTCGATAGACGAGAAAACGCCTATAACGGTTTTCGAGACCGCCGCATTCAACCGCTCTGCCACCTCTCCGTGTGACGGTGGGAGAGGCTAGCGAGAAAGGTCGCGGAGCCGCTAGGAGAAACCTCGGCGATGGGCCGGTAGACGGGTACCATCCCAGCCATGACGACCCCCGCTGACCTCACCCCGTCCGCGCCGAACTCGGCCGACCTTCCCCCGGCTCCTCCTCCAGCCACCACGGGCACGGGCGTGAACCCTTCGCAGCACGACAAGTTCGTCCTGCGCCAGAAGGTGAAGCTGGTCATCAACCAGTACTTCTTCTTCCTCCAAGGGGCGGACGGTCAAGAGGATCCTTCCCAGCCTGTTGCCTTTGTCGAGCAGAAGCGCTTCACCTTCAAGGAGGACATCCGCTTCTACACGGATGAGTCGAAGACCTCAGAGGTGATGCGGATCAAGGCGCGCCAGCGCTTCGACCCGCGCGCAAAGTACGACGTCACGGACGCCCAGGGTCAGAAGATCGGGATGATCCAGAAGGTCTTCGGCAAGAGCCTTCTTCGCTCGACCTACAACGTCTTCGACGCCTACGACAACCTGGTCTTCATGGGGCGTGAGCGAAGCCTCGCCGTCGCTCTCTTTCGCCGACTCACGGGCTTCATCCCCTACGTCGGGAACTTCGCGGACTGGCTCCCGATCGCCTACCACTTCGACTATCTTCGAAACGAAGCCGTCGTCGGCACGAACTCGCGAAAGCTCTGGTCATTTCGCGACGTTTACTTCATCAACATGACCGCAGACGCTGAGCGGGTAATCGATCGTCGCTTGGTCCTCGCGCTAGCCGTCGGCCAAGACGCGCTCCAGGCTCGCTAGACGGGCAAGGCTTAATCCTTCGCGATGGCGTAGCGGAGGATTTCGACGATCTGCTCAGGCGTCTCGGCGGTCGCCATCGCAGTGCGGTCGATCTCCTTGAGCGCATGATTGTGCTCGGGCGGGTGAAGCGTGATCAAGGGCTTGCCGAGCGCCGCCGCAAAGCCCGCGTCGAACGCCGCGTTCCATTGCTTGTAGTTCTCCCCGAAGCGCACGACGACGACGTCGGCACGCCGGATCAGCGTCTGCGTGCGGATTGCGTTGACGCCCGCGCCCTTGTGGTCGTGCCAGAACTTGTCGTCTTCAGCGCCCATGATGTCGACACCCACATCGTCCGACGCGCCGTGGTCGGTGACGGGAGCGAGAAGCTCCACCGGCAGTCCGGCGTCCCGCACGCCATCAGCGATCCGCTCACGCCAATCCGAGTGGATCTCGCCGGCGAGGTACACGTTCCAGGTCCCGTTCTCGGCCATGGCCCCGATCGTAACTGCGCGTTGCGGTGCCCCGCGGTCCAGCCTTCCGTAGGGGCTACGCTTCGCGGCGCCACTGGAGAGGTGACCGAGTGGCTGAAGGTGCACGACTGGAAATCGTGTGGGCGGTGAAAGCCGCCTCGTGGGTTCGAATCCCACCCTCTCCGTTACACGCCACGGGCCGAGTGGCGCTTCAGCCCCCGTTCACGGGTTATTCTCGCTCTATGCGAAGGGTCACTTTCATCGTCGTCGCGTTTCTGGCTCTCGCCTTGTGGGTTCCCGGCCAGGCCCAGGCCTTCAAGCCCGACATCGTCTTCGCGTTCGCGACCGACGACAACGAGGGCATCCGCTTCACGGTTAAGGTCCGGATGGACAGAGGCGGCCGGGACCAGCGCGAAGTGAAGGTGACTTTCCAAGGCGAGAGAAAAAACGCCGACTTGGTCGACAACGAAACCAATCAATCTTTTTATGAGACCGGCCCGTACTCGGTTTCCAAGAAGGATTGCTACCGCATCACGGTCAAGGCGACGAACAAAGATGGGACGACAACCCGGGACCTGAGGGCCGGCCGTCTCGGCACAGACGGCTGCGGCTAGTCCCGCCGCTAGGCGACGTCTGCGTGAAGGTCCGGCGCCATCGGCAGGCCGCAAGCGAGGCTCTGAGCGGACGAGTAGTGAGTGAGCGAGAACACACCCGCGAGCGCTCGAAACGGCTCATAGCGAGCGTAGAACTCCTCGACCTCTGAGACCATCGCGCGGCGCCCGAGCCCGGCGGCGACGCCCACCAGCTTCACGTAGGCGAGGTCGCCCGCGGGAAGTGAGTCGAACTCGCCCCGCCCGAAGAGGCCGAGGCACTGAAGGGTCCAGGGCCCAATCTCGGGGATTCGCTCGAAACGCGCATCGGCTGCGGGGTCGGTGGGATCGGCGCGGCCGGCCGCGACCTCCTTTGCACACCTGACCATCGCTAGCGAGCGGGCCGGAGCGAGGTCGCAGCTCGCAAGCTCGGCGGGCGCCAGGCCGGCGAAAGTCGTGTGGCAAGGAAGGTCCGACAGCGGCCGGCGCTCGGCGCCCTTGCCCTTCCACTCGCAAGTCCTCCCCCACCGGCGAACGATGCGCTTCTGAATTCGTGCAGCTCGGCTGGACTCGATGAGCTGCTCGGTGATCGCCCACGCGAGCGCCTCCCACGCGAACGGCCTGCGCTTCGCCCGAAGCCACGGGCGGCGGCGGATCGCCGGGCCGATGAACGGGTCGCGCTTGAACTCCTTGTAGAAGGGTGCGAGGTCGTCGTCGACGGCCAACGAGAAGCGCATGCGCGAGACGGCCTCCTCCAGCGCGTGCGCCGGCAGCTCCGCGTGAGGGTCGGCGCCCAGCGCGCGGATCGCGACTGACCCGTCACGCCGCTGCCAGCCGTGGACCACGACCGGCGAGCCCCCGATGTGAAGGAGGCGCGTGAGAACGCCGCCGCCCGAGCGCATGACGCCATCCATCCGCCCTCTCCCCGGGATCCGGTACGGGCAGGGAGGCTTCACCTCGATCTCGAGTGTCGCGCCCCCGGTCAGGGTCTCACCCTTAGCGGCCGAGCAGGTGCACGTCTACCAGGAACGACCGGCTGGCGACAACGTCGTTGCGCTTGGCGCGACCGACGATCGTGCGCTTGGAGCGTTTCGAGGGCGATGCGACCTTCGACATGGCTTTCGCGACGACAACCGTCGCCGCGCCCGCAACGATGCCGCCGGCCGCCGCCATGGCGACCGTCCGCGCGTCGCTTGAGACGGTCGCAACCTCAACGGGCCTCGCGGTTGCGGGCAGCGGGCGCTCGTCGCCAAGCCCTGCTTCCTCGACCGCCTCTGCCTGCAACACTTCGTCCCTCACCTCACTCAGTCTAGACCCGTCTGCGGGCGCGGCGCGAAGACAACGACTAAAGCGCCTTCTCGTAGATCCGGTAGCGCTGGACGACCTTGCCGCCCATGCCCTCCATCGCTCGATTCATCGGCTTGTTCGTTTCAAGGATCCAGCCCATGTGACCGCCGGGAGGTCCGACGTTCTTGGCCGCGTGGAGATGACGCTCATAAAGAGCAGCTGCGACCCCCAGGTGCTGATGCTGCGGCAAGACGCCAAGCGCGAAGACTCGCAGGCGGTCGATGTGGCGCTTGCGGCGGAGGAAGTGGATCCACCCGGTTGGCAGGAGGCGCCCCTTCATCTTTGTCAGCGCCTGATCTACGTCCGGAAGGGTGAGGGCGGCGCCGACGACCTCCCCGTCCTTCTCGGCGATCATCGCCCAGTCCTCGTCGAGCACCGGCTTCAGATTCTTGGCCTGAAAGCGCACCTCCGCCTCGGTAATCGGGACGAAGCCCCAATTTCTGCCCCAGGCGACGTTGTAGACCTCCATGAAGCGCGTCACCTCCGCCTCCATGTCCGATCGCTTCATGTCGCGGACCGTCACGCCCTCCTTGCGTGAGTGCTCGGCGGCGGCATGGATCATCGGGGTGAACTCATCGCCCTCGGCGAGGTCGCCGAACCAAAGCTCCCACATGAGGAGGTCTATCCGCTTCTCCATCCCGTTTGCCTCGACCAGCTCGCGGTAGTAGGGCGGATGCCAGGGCTCGAGGATCATCGACGGCTCGTCGTAGCCCTCGATCAGAATTCCGCATTCGTCGTTGGTCGTGAAGTCCATCGGCCCCAAGAGCCGTTCCCGGCCGCGCGATCGAACCCAATCGCAGGCGACGTCCAAGAGGGCCTTCGCTGCCTCCGGGTCGTTTGCAACCTCGAAGAAGCCGAACATGCCGTCCGAGCCGCCTTGGTATTCGTCCCAGCGCCGGTCGATCTGAGCCGTGATTCGGCCTACGGGTTGCCCGTCGCGCTCGACCAAAAAATATTCGGCTTCGGCGTGCTCGAACCATGGGTTCTTGTCCCGGTTGAGGAAGGCACGGCGCTCGAAACGAAGCGGCGGAACCCACTGCGGATCGTTCCTGCGAAGGCGAAACGGCACTTCGATGAAAGCGCGAAGGTCCTTGCGGCCCGAGACGGGGCGAACGGTCAGCGACATCGCTCGGAAGCTAGCGGAAGGGCGCCTCTGGAAAGATTGAGACATGTCCGAAACCGCGCGCGCTCCCGTAGACGTCTTTGCGAAGGCCTCGAGCCACGGCCGGATGGACCAGCTCGAGGCTGCCCGCAAGGCCGACCTCCTTCCCTATTTCCGCCTGATCGAGTCCGAGGCGGGGCCGTTGATGGAGGTCGAGGGGCGAGAGGTCGTGATGCTCGGCTCGAATAATTACCTGGGGCTGACGGGCGACGAGCGCGTGCGCCAAGGGGCGCGGGACGCCCTCGACCGGTTCGGCACAGGGCTAACGGGGTCGCGCTTTCTGAACGGCACTACACCGCTCCACGTCGAGCTCGAGAAAGAGCTTGCCGACTGGATGGGAACCGAAGAGACCCTCGTCTTCACGACGGGCCATCAGGCGAACGCGGGAGCGATCGGGACCATCCTGGGCCCGTCCGACACCGTGATCTGCGACTCCGCCGACCACGCGTCGATCATGGATGGAGTCAGGCTCTCCGGCGCGAAGCTTCGCCCCTTCCGCCATAACCAGATGCCGAAGCTCGAGCGCATGCTCGAGCGCGCGGCGGGCGACGGCGGCGGCGTCCTCGTGATCGTCGACGGCGTCTTTTCGATGGAGGGTGACCTCGCCGACCTGCCCACGATCGTTGAGCTATGCGAACGCTACGGCGCCCGCCTCATGGTTGATGAGGCCCATGCCGTCGGTGTCCTCGGCGCCCGGGGCGCCGGAGCGTCGGAGCTCTTCGGCGTCGAGGACCGCGTGGACCTGCGCATGGGCACGTTCTCGAAGAGCCTCGCCTCGTGCGGTGGCTTCATCGCGGGTTCATCCGACGTCATCGACTTCATCCGCTACTCGTCGCGCCCCTTCATTTTCACGGCGTCGGCCGTGCCTGCGGCCGTCGGCGCCGCCCTCGCGGCGCTTCGAGTGATCCGCTCGGACGGCCCCGATCTCATGGCGCGTCTCCTCTCTAACGCCGACTACCTGCGGAGCGGGCTTCGCGGGCTCGGCCTCCAGGTGATCGACCCAGGGAAGCTTCCGGACGGCTCGGAGGCTTCCTCGCCGGTCGTGCCCGTCGTGGTCGGCGAGGACTGGCAGGCAGTGCTGCTTTGGAAAGAGCTCTTCGACGCCGGGGTTTACACGAACGTCGCTATCCACCCGGCCGTGCCCCCGGGCGCCGCGCTGCTTCGCACCTCGCTCATGGCGACCCATACCGAGGAGCACCTCGATCGGGCTCTCGAGATCATCGAGAAGACGCTCGGGCGCTTTCCCGATGTACCCCGGCAGGGTTAGTTATGCCTTGTCCAATTGTGAACAAGCGGTTACGGCGATCAAAAAAGCTGCTCTTAGCGACTGCGGGCTTCCGTCCGTGGGGGCAAGGGTTGACCTTGCGGGCTCCACTCCCCTAGGTTCAGTCCCGCGCCGGAATTTAGGTTCCAGTGAGGGAGCGAAGGAGAGGGGAGCACCCCCTTCTCGCAGTCCCGAGGGCGTCGCTTGGGTCGCCCCATGGACTAGCCCCTGCGTTTTTCGAAATACCCCAATATCCCGCCCGTTCAACACTCAGAGGAGGAGTGACAATGGAAGCTGCCACAACGATTGCCCCTGCGTCCCAACCGACCCCCCAGCACATGCAAGCGCTTGCCGAGGCCAACCGAGTTCGGTTGGCGCGAGCCCAGCTCAAGCGCGAAGTAGGCGCCGGCGACATCGAGACCGCTGAGATCGTCCGCGACTGTCCTTGGCAGGCCGAAACGATGACCGTGGGCGAGCTCTTGAGGAGCCAGCGACGCTGGGGCCGGACGCGCTCCCGCAAGTTCCTCGCCGCCCTGACCCTCTCAGAGAACCGCGAGCTGGGCCGACTCACCTCGCGCCAGCGCCACATGCTGGCCTCTGAGCTCGAGCAAAAGCAAGGCTTCGCACAAGTCTGACGTTCGCCCAGGAGAGAAGGACGTTCGGCGTGAGCGGTCCGAAAGGGCCGCTCGCTTTCGTTCTAGCGGAGCTTGAAGGCCACGCCGGCCTTGCGCTTGAACATCGCTGAGAGGCCGAAGAGCGCGGCGGCGAAGATGACCGCCGCGATCGCCACGCGAGCGATCGGCTCGAGCGACTCGGGGCCCGCGTAGAAGAGGAGCCCCAGCGTCGCGATCGCCGGAATCCCGGCGAGCATCGCCGAATGCGAGCGATAGCCGGCGAAGTGCTCGCGGATCGAGAGCTCGAGACCGCCGAGCGCAGCTAGCCCGATACCGACGCCGATCGCAAGCGCGCCTTGATCAGGGCCGATCACGAAGCCCGCGATGACGAGGACGATGCCGGTGAGGACGCAAAGCTCGACCAATGGGAAGGACCCCCATGGGGCGGGCGGGCGGGCATCTTCGGCCGCGGCGCGCTTTCGCTCGACGGTTTGACTTAAAACCACGGGCTTCGGTTCCGCCGAAACCTCTCGTGGCCGGCGTGGCCGCTTCTTTCGCTTCTTTGCCATCTATCGAATCAGGGGGCTCTGAGCCCCTCGGCTAACGGGCAACCGCTGGAGAGCTTGACCCGCCACCAGCCCATGAGCATCCCGAGGATGCCCCAGCGTGGGCGCGAGTGCCAGTGCTTGCAGTCGCGGTCGCCGACGTCGTCGTTTGAGATCTGGACCCAGCGATAGCGCTCGGGCTCGGCGATCATCTGCTCAACGAGGCCGCGGTTTCGCTCCTCGACATCAGCGCGGCGGCCAAGCTCTGTCTGGGCCTCACGGACGCGGACGAGGAGCGCGTCGCGGATCCGCTCGAGCTCGACGGCTCCGAGGATGCGAGGGCCGCCGACAGCGCCGACGGACCAGTCGATGCCCTGACGGGGAAAGGCTGACGTCCAAAGCTCGGAAAGCTGCTGCTCGAGGCGCGCGATCTGGCGGCGAAGCTCGTCGCGAAGGGGCCGCTCATCGCCGGTGGTGACGAAGGGATCCGCGGGGACACCGGCTCGATCGCCTCCAAAAGCCGTCTCACCGTAGGAGTCCAGGTTGTGCTCGAGTGCCTCAGCCATCCAAAGTTCCCGCTTTGCTTATCAGGCATTCTACCGGTGAGCGGCCTGGCGCGCCAGCCCCAACCGCGCCTAGGAACGCATCACTCCTGCGGCCAGCCAAAGCGCTTCCTCGATGGCGATCTCGGGCACACCGCGAACCTGGATCGCACAGAGCAGCGTCCGCTTCGTCTTGGAAGACACCCCGCGCCCGGATCCGATCGCTCCAAAGAGAAGCGCGAGCGGACGCGCCTCATCGGCGATTACGAGCGTTCCGGCCGGAAGCGCCCCCGGGCGACCCTCGAGCGGTTCGCCCTCTGCGCTGAGGCGAATGCCGACTCGGCCCTCCACACGGTCCGCGTCGAAGGCGCGAAGCGCCACGCCCGACTCGGCGATCGCAATCGTCAGCGCGTCGTCAAGGAGGTTCTGCGAGGGGAAGCCGCCCAGGCGCATCCGCTCAAGGGCGACTTGCTCCACCGGCGTCCTCTGTTCGTCCGGGTCGAGGCCGATGTGGCGAAAGAAGACGCGGTAGGCCCACGGGATCGCCTGGTGGCGGAGGTTCACGGCTTGCGCGCCGGAGTACCGTGCCGCAAGTTCGCGCAGGCGGTCTTTTACGTGGCGCGGGCTGCGACCCGATCCCTGGTCCAAGAGCAGGTAGTGAACGCCAACCCCGGCCAGCTCTTCTGAGACGTCGTCGGCAACCCAGCCTCGCTCGGGCACCGCGGCCGCGGCTGCGGCCGCCAGGTCGGCGCTAGGGTCGGGTTCTCGAGCCTCGTTCACCGGATCGCGGCCTCTCGCTTTTGCGCCTCGGCCAGCAAGTCGTCGAGCACTTCGTCCAGCGCATCGTCAGTGAACGAGTCCGTGCCGATCACGGCGTCCTCCAGGATGCCGCCGGGGAGCGCGAGCGCCATCGTCGGGCAGAGGCCGACCCGGTACGTGTTCGATACGGCGCCATCTGAGTCCCACCCGATCGGAACGCTCCAGCCGCGCTCGTCGGCGATTTGGCGGACCTCGTCGATCTTGTCGCGGACATTGACGGAAAGGAAGTTGATCTCGCCTTCGAAGCGCTCGGACGCGCGGTTGAATGCGTCCTGCTCCTCCAGGCAGTCGGCGCCGCCCGTAAACCAGAACGAGATCGCAAGCGGCTTGTCGAAAAGATCGCAGACGCGGATCGCGTCCTCGTCTTCGATCTGGCAGGCCGGGGTGCGCGCCTCGGGGCAGGGGTTCTCGGCCGTGTCGCAGTCGTCCTGGAAGATGTTCGCGTCCGCCTCGTTGCCGCTCGCGATGTCAGGCACGGCAAACTCGGGAAGTGCCCTCCCCCGCTCCGCGTCCTCGGCGCCGAGCAGGCCACCTTCGTCGGTTTGGATCGAGTTGTAGGTGGCGTAGGCGATCAGAAGGACGAACGCGACGCCGACGATGATCGGGTAGCGCACCGACGGCGGCGGCTTTTCACCCTCGGGCGGCTCTTCTCCGGGGCGGCGAGGCGGGGCGCTCATCGCGCGGCTGTGGGCTGAGCCGGACCGCGGCGTCGCATCCGAGCGACCGCCGCTCGCGCCGAAGCGAAGTCACCTTCTGCCCAGACCAGCACCGCCGGCAGGACCAAGAGCACTCCGGCGAGGGCGATCACTAGATCGATCACTCCAACCAAGCCGAACTCGGTGAGCATCCGGATCGCGTCAGCGCCAAAGATGGCCTCGATGGGGGCCGCAAGCGCGAGGACCGCGAAACCCGCGATGGCCGTGAGGCCGGATGCGATCACGGCCGCCCCGGTACGCGCGTAGGTGAGTCGGAGCGCCTCACCGACGGACGCGCCTCGCTCGCGCTCCTCGTAGTAGCGGGCGGACAAAAGCACGCTGAACTCGGTCGCGATCGCGATCACGAGGGCCCCGAGGGTCGCCGACATCGGGTTGAGGTCGAGTTGTGCGCCCTCCAAGACGAGCGCGGACCAGCCCGGCGCG
>JALZIJ010000129.1 GCA_030860375.1 Actinomycetota bacterium
CGCGCCGGCCTTCGAGCAGCGCGGGGTCGAGTTCCCCGTCTCGTGGTCGCAGAACGCCACCAACATCGTGGCCCAGAAGTACTTTCGCGGGCGCCTGGACTCGCCCGAGCGCGAGCGCTCGGTGAAGCAGATCGTGGGCCGCGTGGCGGGAACGATCGCCGCCTGGGGGCGCTCTGGTGAGTACTTCGCGACCGACGAAGACGCCCAGGCCTTCGAGGACGAGCTCACCCACATCCTGCTCCACCAGCAGGCGGCGTTCAACTCGCCGGTGTGGTTCAACGTGGGCTTCGAGGAGAGTCCTCAGTGCTCGGCGTGCCAGCCCTACGGCGCCCTGATCTCGACTCCAAAGGGCATGGTGCCTATCGGCGAGCTTGTCGAGCAAGAGCAGATCGGCCGCCAGGTGTACGACGCCAGAGGCACCACCGAGATCGTCGCTGTGAAGGCGAATGGCCAGAAGCCGGTGCGCCGGATCAAGCTGCGCAACGGGAGCTTCGTGGAGGCGACTCCCGACCACGTGGTCAAGGCGGTAGCCGAACGGCGCACCGAGCCGCGGTGGCTGCAAGTCGATCAGCTCCAGCCAGGAATGCGGATGCACCTCCACCCGCACCGCGCGAAGGTCGAGGAGCCGGCTCTGGTCACGGCCGGCGGCGTCGGCCAGGCTAACATCGGAATCGGGCCGAGCTCTCTATCGAGCAACCGTCGACTCGAGCAGGCCGGGGCAGCCCTAGCCGGGTGGCTGCAGGCCGACGGGTTCGTTGGCCAGTACGAGTCGGGCACGAACCGCTCACTCACCATCGAGTTCCAGGTCGCCAACGACGACGAGTACGCGTGGGTGATCGAAAACCTCGACATTGCCCTCCCCCACGTCCACCGCAACGTACGCGAGGTCCGGTCCCAGGACGAGTCGCTCCACGTGCGCCGGGTCCGTCTGTACGGAGAGGTGCTGCGCGAGTTCGTCGAGGAATGGGAGCTGCTCGACCGCGGGTTGGACATCCGTGTTCCCGAGCGCCTGTGGACCGCCTCCTGCGACGAGATCACGGCCTACCTGCGAAGCCTGTTCCAGGCCGACGGCTACGTGACGCTGCGCCGGGAGCGCGGGCAGGAGAGCGGCCGAGTCGGCTTCGCGGTGATCAGCGAGCGCTGGACGGCCGAGGTCCAGCTGCTGCTCAACATGCTCGGGATCTACTCCCGGCGCACCCACAAGGCTGAACGTCGTAGCGACCGACACGACTTGCATGAACTGGCGGTTTCCATCGGCTCCGAGCGTGCCCGCTTCGCAGAGCTCGTCGGCTTCCCCGGTGCCGAGAAGCAGGCCAAGCTGCTCGAGTCGCTCGACCTTCAAGGATTGAAGACCTGCCCCGATCTCCGCGAGGAGGCGATCGTCTCCATCGAAGACATCGGCGTGATGGAGGTCTTCGATATTCAGACCGAATCAGGCGAGTACCTGACCAACAACGTCGCGGTTCACAACTGCTTCATCCTCAGCGTCGAGGACACAATGGAGTCGATCCTCGCTTGGAACACCAAGGAGGGTCAGATCTTCCGCGGTGGCTCGGGGTCGGGGATCAACCTCTCGAATATTCGCGGCTCGACCGAGCAGCTGAGCAAGGGCGGCACGGCCAGCGGCCCGGTCTCCTTCATGCGCGGCGCCGACGCCTGGGCGGGCACCATCAAGTCCGGCGGCAAGACCCGGCGCGCGGCCAAGATGGTCGTCCTCGACGTCGACCACCCCGACATCGAGCACTTCGTCTGGTGCAAGGCGCAAGAGGAGGAGAAGGCGCTCGCGCTCCGCGACGCCGGCTTCGACATGTCGATCGACGGCGAGGGCTTCGCCTCGATCCAGTACCAGAACGCCAACAACTCGGTTCGCGTGACCGACGAGTTCATGGACCGTGCCGAGCGCGGCGAGCAGTGGGAGCTCACCGCCCGCCAGGACGGCTCGGTCCAGAAGACCCTCGACGCCAAGGACCTGCTGCGCCAGATCGCCGACGCCGCGTGGCGCTGCGCCGATCCGGGCGTCCAGTACGACACCACAATCAACGACTGGCACAC
>JALZIJ010000138.1 GCA_030860375.1 Actinomycetota bacterium
AGGCTCAAGTCACCAACGGAGTCACGGTCGCGGATGCCTGAGCCGGCCTCCCGCCTGGCCGCGCCGCCCGACGGCGACGTGCGGCCCGACCGGCCGCCGCAAGTGCCGGGAAGTGCAACGGCTGCCCGCGAGATCACAGAAGGCGAGCCCGCCGCGCCCGAGACGGTCGACGTCCGGCCTCCCGCCTCAGCTCGCGAGGAGGTGTTGGTTCTCGACTTCGGCGGCCAGTACTCGCAGCTCATCGCCCGGCGCATCCGCGAGTGCGGTGTCTTCGCAGAGCTCCTCCCCGCGGACGTTTCGCTGGAGCGGATCTCAGAGCGCTCGCCGCGCGCGCTCGTGCTCTCGGGTGGCCCGGCGTCGGTCTATGCCGATGACGCCCCGCGCCTGCGCTCGGAGCTGCTCGACCTCGGAATGCCAGTGCTCGGCATCTGTTACGGCATGCAGGCGATGGCGCTTGAATTGGGCGGCCGAGTTGAGGGCGCCGAGTCCGGCGAGTTCGGCCGCACCGCGCTGACGCTGACCGGCGACGGTGGCAGCCTCCTGCGCGGTCTGCCACAAGAGCAGCAGTGCTGGATGAGCCATCGCGATTGCGTGATGGAAGCGCCCCAGGGCTTCGCCGCTCTTGCCGCCAGCCCGGGCTCCCCGGTCGCGGCGCTCGAGGCGCCCGAGCGCGGCCTTTACGGCATCCAGTTCCATCCAGAGGTCGTCCACACCCCCTACGGCACGGAGGTGCTCGAGCGCTTCTTGCGAGAGATCGTCGGCTGCGAGGAGCGCTGGTCTCCGGCCTCGGTGATCGACGAGCAGGTCGAGAAGATCCGCGCTCAAGTTGGCGACGCCGAGGTCATCTGCGGGCTCTCGGGCGGGGTCGACTCGGCGACGGCGGCAGCTCTCGTCCACCGCGCGATCGGTGACCAGCTGACCTGCGTCTTGGTCGATCACGGTCTGCTGCGAAAGGGCGAGGCAGAGCAGGTGGTCAAGGCGTTTCGCGAGGAGATGGGGATTAGGCTCGTCCATGTCGACGCAGAGGAGCGGTTCTTGGCGCGGCTCGCGGGCGAGACCGAGCCCGAGGCAAAGCGGAAGATCATCGGCTCCGAGTTCATCCGCGTATTCGAGGACGAGGCCCGAAATCTCGCCGACGCGAAGTACCTCGTCCAGGGCACGCTCTATTCGGACGTGATCGAGTCCGGTGGAGAGGGCCACGGCGCAGCGACGATCAAGTCCCACCACAACGTTGGCGGTCTTCCGGACGACCTCGACTTCGAGCTCGTCGAGCCGCTTCGCATGCTGTTTAAGGACGAGGTCCGCGCCGTGGCGTCTGAGCTCGGCCTCGCCGACAAGCTCGTCTGGCGCCAGCCGTTCCCCGGACCCGGACTTGGGATCCGCATCGTCGGCGGCGAAGTGAACAAGGAGCGCCTCGACATCCTGCGCGACGCAGACGCGATCCTCCAGGAGGAAATCCGCGCAGCGGGCCTTTACCGGGAGCTCTGGCAGTCGTTTTGCGTTCTGCCGGTCGTCCGCTCCGTCGGCGTCCAGGGCGATGGGCGCACATATGCCTACCCGATCGTGATTCGCGCCGTGACCTCGGAGGACGCGATGACCGCCGATTGGGCTCGCCTTCCCTATGAGCTCTTGGAGCGCGTCTCGAACCGGATCATCAACGAGGTCCCGGGCGTGAACCGCGTGGCGCTCGACATCTCGTCGAAGCCTCCGGCGACGATCGAGTGGGAGTAGGCCAGCCATAGCTTCGAGTTTGGGTTTGCCGTGCTGCTGCCGATAGCGATGGAAATGCGCGAACATTGGAGACTGAAGGGTCTCGAAAGGCAGTTTGTTTGGATCCTGGGTTCTCCGCGGTCAGGAAGCACATGGCTTTTGAAGATGCTCGCGGATCACGAGCATGTGATTCCGATCAACGAGCCGCAGATCGGACTGCATCTGGCACCCTTTCTAAGTGACTGGCCGGGTTGGGACCCCCCTCATCTCGACGAAACCTTCACCGTCAATAAGCTCGCCGAGCAGTTCCACATCTACTTCTTCTCGAGAGCCTATGAACGCGTGTGGTTGCCTGCACTACGAAGACTGATCATTCAACGTATCGCGGTCTATGGCGATAAGACCAAGACCTTTGCGATCAAAGAGCCCAACGGCTCCCAAGCAGCCGACGTCCTTTCGAGAGCTCTGCCTCGTTCCCGAATTCTGTTCCTGCTGCGAGACGGCAGGGACGTTGTTGACTCAGAGCTAGCCGCGGCGGCTCGGGGGTCGTGGCTCGACAGGCGCTACGGTGGATTCAGGGGTATCCAAGATCATGAGCGGAAGGATTTCGTAACGCAGGCATCGTGGAAATGGGTGTGGCGCACGAAGGTCGTTTCAGAGACGATCGACGCTCACGCCGGACCCACGCGTACTGTCCGCTACGAGGAGCTTCTCGCGGACACGCCGGGACAACTACGCGAGATAGTCGGTTGGCTTGCCTTGCCCACGGCTCCAGTCGCCGACATCGTGAACCAGCACATGTTTAACGAGATCCCTAATAGGGGTCCTCGCGAGTTTGCTCGCTCCGCTTCGCCCGGTGGTTGGAGAAAGAATCTCACGCGAAGCGAGCAGGACTTGGTCCACGAGATTATGGGCCCGACGTTGAGAGCGTTCGATTACGCCTGATGCGTGCCTATCGCCCTGCCGCGCCGACCTGCCCATCGAGAAAGGAATCCTAGTCCGGATAAGCGACGTGGCCGGGAGCGACACTCCTTTAAGAGATTTGGAGAGTCGTGAGTGCTGGGGCCAGCCGAGCAAGAAGTTGAGGTTGATGCACCACGGCCGATTCGTGGTGGCACGCTCGGCCATTCATCTCAAGGCCGAGCAACTGATGTCAGACGAGAGCGTGATTTCGCGGCGTAGAGCGAGCGCGGGACTCATAGACGCTCCAGAGCCTGAAGCTTGTGATCGGCCGAGATGGTCACGTAGGCCACCCTGCACCCTCTATCATCACCGGCCCGCGCTGCGGCACCTCGCCTGGCGCGGTTTTGCGCGTAACAGAGCCATGAAGACCTACGTAGCCACACCCGCCAACCGCCAACGCGACTGGGTCGTCGTCGATGCCGAGGGCCAGACGCTCGGCCGCCTCGCGACCCAGATCGCAGACCAGCTTCGTGGCAAGCGCAAGCCCGATTACACGCCGCACTGCGACACGGGTGACTTCGTCGTCGTCGTGAACGCCGAGAAGGTGGCGGTGACCGGCAAAAAGCTCGACCAGAAGACGTATTACCGGCACTCGGGCTATCCCGGCGGCCTCCGGCAGCGCACCCTGCGCGAACAGCTCAATCGCCGCCCCGAAGACGTCATCCGCAAGGCCGTCAAGGGCATGCTTCCCCGCAACCGGCTTGGCCGAGCGCAGCTCACGAAGCTGAAGGTCTACGCCGGACCCGACCACCCCCACAAGGCCCAACAGCCGAAGCCATTGGAGATCGAGACTTGAGCGACGACCCCACGCAGGACGAGGGCACGACCCCGGAAGAAGACGCGCCGATCGAAGAGCCCGCCGCCCCCGACGAGCCCGTGCCCGCCGAGGACCCGCCCGCAGAGGTTCCGGACGAGGCTGACGTCGCCCCAGCGGG
>JALZIJ010000212.1 GCA_030860375.1 Actinomycetota bacterium
ACTTTGGGATGGGCGAGCTCCAGGAGGCTCGGTTTCCCGCCAAGGAGCTGGATGCGGAGGACACCGGATTCGGTCACCAGCGCATCAAGCCGAACCAGCGCCAGGGACTCGGGCACAGCCACGACGATGCGGAGGAGGTCTACTTCGTAGTCGCGGGCTCGGGACGCGTGCGGCTGGACGACGAGGAGGTCGACCTCGAAAAGGAGGACTTCCTGCGCGTCGCACCCGAGGTGAAGCGGCGTTTCGAGGCCGGCTCCGACGGGATGGAGCTCGTGGTCTTCGGGACCCGGCATGAGGGCGACGGGGATATGGACCCCAGCTTCTGGGCGCCGGACGACCAGTGAGTCACGCCGGCGCCGCGGCAAGCGAACGAGCGGCACCCCTGAGGGAAATCCCAACCAGAATGGTGCCGGCGGCCGCGACGGCGGCGAATCCGAATGCGGCGGGATAGCCGCCGATGGACGCGGCTACGCCGGCCGCCACGGAGCCCACGCCTATGCCGACGTCGAAGAACGCGGTAAACGTGCCCATCGCTGCGCCCCGCCGCGATTCGGGCACGCGGTTCACGACGAGCAAAGCGAGCGACGGAAGGAGCATCGAGAAGGCGGCTCCCATCGCGAGCGCGCCACCGATCGCCACAGGCAGGGAGCCCGCGAGCATGATCGCGACAAGCCCCACCGATTCAACGACGCCCGCTCCGATGATGCATGGCACGGGGCCGAGTCGGTCCGGGAGCCCTCCGCCCAACACGCGGGCCAGCACGACAGTCGCGGCGAATGCGGCAAACACTCCAGCCCCATGTCCGATTTCGAGCTCGTCCAGATGGAGTACGAGGAAGGCCGCGACTGCCGCATAGCCCATCGTGCCAAGAGCAAGGCCGAGACCCGGGAGCAGGCTCTTGGGCTCGATGAGCGTCCTCCGCTCGAAAGGCTCGGGCTCGTTGTTCGAGTACTTGTCTGGAATTTGCCACGCGATCACCGCTCCGGCGAGAGGCGCAGCCATCGCAAACGCCCAGACCATCTCGAAGCTCGACGCCCGCAGGATGAGCTCGCCGATCGGCGGCCCGAGCGACAAGCCGCCCCAGATCGCAAGGCCGTAGAGGCCGATTATTCGTCCCCTGCGCTCCGGCGGCGCGAGGTCGACCACCCATGCCGATCCGGCCGTGTAAACCATGCCTTCGCCTGCGCCCAAGAAGAGCCTTGCGACCACCAGGCCGGGCACCCCGGCCGGGATGAAATAGAGGGCACCTGCCATTGCGGTCAGAAGCGTCCCGGCGATCACTACGGGGCGACGGCCGCGACGGTCGGCGAGATTTCCTGCAAGGGGCCGGCAAGCGAGCCCGGTGATTGCGAATGCGCCCGTCACCAGCCCCACGGACACGTCGCCCGCCCCGATCGGCCCCTGCACGTAGCGCGGGATCACCGGCAACGTCGCGCCCACGGAGAGCAGGCCGAGCCCGGTGACGACGAAGATGCCGGCGAACGCGGCGCGTTTGGGGGAGATGAAGCGGGCGAGCACGAAGGTCAGAGGTAGATGAGCTGGCCGCTTGGGTGAGGCGGGTTGATGCCGCTATGCGAAGTCAATCCGCCTCAGTTGGTGAGCGAAGTTCGGCGCGGCGGATCTTGCCGCTGGCAGTTTTCGGGAGCTCGTCAGTGAAGTCGACGATCCGTGGGGCCTTGTAGGGGGCGGTGACGCTCTTGACGTGGTCGCGGAGCTCCGTAGCCAGCGCCTCTGTCGGCTCGCCGTTCCGGAGGACGACCACGGCACGAACCACGGCGCCGCGCTCGTCGTCGGGCGCTGAGACTGCCGCTGCCTCGGCCACGGCCGGGTGGCTCAGGAGCGCCGACTCCACTTCGAAGGGCCCGATCCGATAGCCGGCGGAGAGGATGAGGTCGTCGTCGCGACCCTCGTAGAAGAGGTAGCCGTCCGCGTCTCGTCGCACCACGTCCCCCGTCGGCCACCATTCGCCGTCGACGAGCCGCGCTCTAGCGTCTTCGCGCGACTCGCCGAGGTAGCGGTCGAAGAAGGTCGGGCAAGTGTCGGCTCGAACCTGAAGCTCACCCGGCTCGCCATCGGCGGCGTCCACTCTGATCTCCAGGCCGGCGAGCGGTTTGCCCATCGATCCGTCGCGCAGGGGTACGCCAACGTGGCTTCCTACGACGTGGCCCGTCTCTGTCTGCCCGTACCCGTCGTGGATGTCCAGGTCCATGGCTTCGCGGAACACCCTGATCACCTCAGGGTTGAGTGGCTCGCCCGCCGAAACCATCCGCCGCAGCTCAGGCAGCTTGTGAAGCTCGGCGCGCTTGGCGAGCATCCGGTACTCCGTCGGGGCCTGGCATAGAACGTTCACACCCTCCGACTCGACCAGCGCGAGTCGGGCGTCGGCCTCGAAACGGGCGTCTGAGATCAGCGCAGCCCCGCCGCAGAGCCACGGCGCGACGAACACGTTCCGCGCCGACTTCGACCAGCCGGTCGCGGTGGTGCACCAGACGAGGTCTCCCTTGCGCGCGCCGAGCCAATTCTCGGCCTGCGAGCGTTGTGCTGAGAGGTAGCCGGCGTCATGGAGCGCACCGCGCGGTTCCCCGGTGGTGCCCGACGTGAACACCACCAGCGCCGGGTCCGTCGTGTGGAGGTCGGCGATCGCGGCCGGGGTCTCCTGTGGGCGGTCCTCGTCGAGAACGCGGGCGAACTCGTCGAGGTCGATCGTCTCGACCCCTTCGGGCAGCCCGCCAAGAAGCTCGGGCTCGCCCACGCACAACACCGGGTTCGCGGCGCCTACCCGCAGCTCGAGGTCCTTGGCGCGGAGCTGGGTCGACATCGGCAGCGCCACGGCGCCCATGCGCCAACAGGCAAGAAGGGTCAAAACCCACTCGATCCGATTTCCGAGCAGGGTCATGACGACGTCGCCGCGCCCGACCCCTCGTGCTGCAAGCGCGCCGGAGACGCCAGCGCTCATGGCGATGAGCTCACCGAAGTGCCAGACCTGGCGGATGCCTTCAGAATCGATGGTGAGGAGCGCCGGCCGGGAGGCGGGGTAGCGCTCGAGCACGTCGGAGACGAAGTTCATGGCTTTATCTTGGCGTGGGGCACGAACTCGGCACAGTAGGCCTCACACGCGTACCGAGATGCCGACTAGCGTCGCGGCCATGCGAATCACCCTTGCCCGCATCGGGCTTTTCATCCTGCCTTTGTTCATCCTGGCCGCGGCGCCCAACTCCGTCACAGCGTCGGCGCCGAGCGCCGAGCGCGGCGATCGGGTCTGCCATCTCGACGCCGCCGAGAAGCGAAAGTCCGCGAACGGCTCCCAGCAGTGGGTCGTGCGCCAGCTCGACCGCTGGTGCGTTCGCGACGGCCGAGTTGTCTCGATCCGCCAGACCCTCGAGGTCGAGACCGGGCCCGGCTGGCGCCTCGAGTCGAAGAGCGGGACGACGCGAGTCACCAAGACCGGAACCGCGATCAGCCAAGGCCGCTTTCACCTCACGAAGCGTGGAGCGAAGTCGTGCTTTCCGCGAATCGTCGGGGCTCTCAGGCCAGACGGCCAAGCGAGCTACACCACCGAGGCGGGCTGCTAGAGCGTCGTGCCGTCGTAGAGCTTCGTGACGGTCACGGCGCCTTCGGGCGAGGCGTTCAGACACAGGCCGCACAGCACGCACTCGTCCTTGTTCTCATGAACGACGGTGGCGCCACCCTCGGATGCAGAGAAGATGTCGACCGGGCAGGCGTCGTCGAGCTTTTGAGCGAGCTCGGCGTCGTTTGCATGCTCGGGCGAGACCTCGACCTCGATGAAGATTCCGTGGAGCTCAGACATTTCCGATCGCCTCCTTCACCCGGTCGGGGATCTCGTCGATCCGCTCGACCACCGGGATGCCGGAGGCCTCGAGGCGGGCGATCTTCTCGGTCGCTGAGTCCTCGGGGCCCTCGACGATGGTGCCGGCGTGGCCGAAGCTCATGCCCTGCATCTCCTCGTCGTCCATGAACTTGCCGGCCATGAACGCGATGATCGGAAGCTCCGACCCGTTCTCGGTACGCCAGTCGACCAGCTCGGCCTCCATTCGGCCACCCGGCTCGGTGTAGATCACGATCGCCTCGGTCTCCGGATCCTCTTCGAAGTAGGGCATGAGCTCGGCGTAGGTCGAGCCGATGATCGCGTCGCCTCCGATCGACACTGCGGTCGAGACGCCGAGCCCGGCGGCAGTGAGCGACGAGGAGATCTCGGTCGTCATGCCGCCCGAGCGGGACATGACCCCCACGGCGCCTCGCTCGTAGGCCTTGGCGGCGTCCTTGGCCGGGCCGCCGATCCCGCCCATCTTGCAGACGCCTGGGACGATCAGGCCGAGGCAGTTGGGACCGATGATGCGCGCGCCGCGCTCGTTCGCGAGCTCGACCATCTGCGCGACGTCGCGCCGCGGTATGCGCTCGGTGACGATGACAATCAGCTTCACGTCGTTCTCGATCGCCTCGACTACGGCGTCCTTGGTGAAGGCGGGAGGGACGGTGACGACGGCTCCGTCGATCGGGGAGCCGTGATGCTCGACCGCCTGCTCGACGGTGTCCCAGACCGGCACACCGTGGACCTCGCGCCCCTTGCGCCCCGGTGTGACGCCGCCGACGACCTTGGAGCCGTAGTCGATGCACTCGCGAGTCAGGTTGACCGCCTCACGCCCCGTGATGCCCTGAACGATGAAGGTGAAGGCTTCGGTGAGAAGAATTGACATAGATACCTTGCGGCGGCTGCGCCGCCTTACACGCTTCTTTCGGTGCTAAAGCACCTCATGGGATACGTGAAACGGCCTCGCCGGCGGCCTCCCACATGGAGGTGGAGCGATCGCGGAACTCAATCCCGTACTTCGAGAGGATCTTCGAGCCCTCCTCTTCCCAGGCGCCGGGGATGCGAAAGACTGCGATCGTCTCGGCGGGGTCCTTGCCCAACTCGAGGCACGCCTTGATCACACCCCGGGCAACGATGTCCACGCGGGTATTCGAGACGATCGACATCATCACCGCGATCTTTTCGACGCCCTCCTTCTGAAGGACCTCCATCGCGAGGCCCTTTGCCTTCGCGACCGAGGGGTTGCCGCCGATCTCCGCGTAGTTGTCGGGCTTTCCGCCCTGGGAGCGCACGGCGTCGGTAAGGGTCAGCGACCCGCCCCCCGCGCCGATCACGAGGCCGAGATTTCCTTCGAAGCCGTGGTCCTTGCCCTGGATCACGCCGCGGTGGTCGGCCGAGTCGATCGCTTTCACGTTTCGCTCGAAAGCTGAGGGCTCGTACATCTCGCGCGGCTCGGCGAGGTCGACGCCGATCTCTTCCAGCATCGTCTTATGGCGAGCGACCGCCTCGTCCTCCATCTCCATGTGTGCGTCGAGAGCAACGAACGAGCCGTCGGCAAGGCGAGCAACTGGGTTGATCTCGGCAAGGGTCATGTCGAAATCGCGCTGGAGGTGGGCCAGGCGAGCGAGGATCAGCGACGCCTTGTTGAGCTCGGAGCCGGTCATGCCGCAACGTGACACCGTTTCTTTCGCCTGAAAGTCGAAGACGGGGTGGAGGTTCGAGAGGTGCCCGCGCCCGACGTGCTCGGGGTGCTCCTCGGCGACCTGCTCGATGTCGATTCCGCCCATGTCGGAGAACAACATCATCGGGCGCTTCGCGCGGCCGTCCCAGAGCACTGCCGCGTAGTACTCATGAGCGACGTCGGCCTTCGGGTCGACGAGAACCCCGACCGGCATATGGCCGCCGATCTCGAGTTCGAGGATCACCTCGGCATGTTCGGCGGCCTCATCCGGCGTGGTGGCGAACTTGACGCCTCCCGCCTTCATCCTTCCGCCCGTCAGGACCTGCGACTTGATCACGGTCTCGCCGCCGATCCGCTCGGCCGCAGCCCGAGCCTCGTCGGCGGTGGTGCAAAATCCGTAGTCGGTCACGGGGATACCCGCCCGCTCGACTATCCGGCGTGATTCGTACTCGTAGAAGCGCATCGGCGCGGGAATCTATCGACACCCTTCACGCCCGCCGTCCAGATGACTGATTCCACGACATACGCCCGTAGAACCAATCATCTAGTCTCGCCCGCGTGGAAGGCTCTGTGCTCACAGCCGTAGCGCTGCCGCTGGCGCTTGCCGTGATCATGGTGAGCCTTGGTCTAGAGCTCACGCGAGCCGATTTCAAGCGCATCTTCGTCTATCCGCGCGGGGTCGCGATCGGGCTCTTGAACCTCGCCCTGATCGCCCCGCTTCTTGCGTTCGGGATCGCAGAGCTTTTCGATCTCGCCCCGACGCTTGCCATCGGGCTTGTTCTCCTCGGCGCCTCACCGGGTGGCACTCTCGCGAACCTCCTGACTCACCTGGCGCGCGGCGACACGGCGCTCTCGGTGACGATGACGGCCCTCTCGAGCGTGGGTGCGCTCCTCGTCGTGCCGCTGTATCTGGGCCTCGCGGCTGATCACTTCGCGAGCGGCGACATCGGCGACGTCTCGATGGTCGGGGTCGTCATCCGCGTTTTCTTCATCACGATCGTGCCGCTGGCGATTGGCATGTACCTGCGCGAGCGCTGGCCCCGCCGAACCGAGGAGATGCGCGATCGGGTGAAGAAAGCGGCCTTCGTGGCGTTCGTTCTCGTCGTGATCGGCGCCGTCGCGAGCGAAATCGACCTGCTTCTTGACAATTTCACGGACGTGGCGCTGGCGACCCTCGCCCTGAACGTTGCCGCGATGTCGATCAGCTTCACCGTCGCGAAGATGGCCCGACTTTCCGATCGCCAGGCGACCGCGATCTCGATGGAGCTCGGAATCCACAACGGGACGCTCGCGATCGCGGTGGCCGGCACGATCGACATCAACCTGGCGATCCCAGCCGCCGTCTACTCGGGCTTCATGTTCGTCACCGCGGGGCTCTTCGCGCGCTTTATGGCACAACGAAACGCTGCGGCCGGGGCTGTTTGAGATCCCGGTACGGCAGAATGGTGTGGCCAAGACGGCCCGCCACGGCCGAATAACCGAAGGAGCTACGCCCAAAAGTGAGCGAAACCGCCGCCGCGACCCAGGCATCCACCACCAACTCGAAGTTGACCGCATGGGTCGACGAGATCGCCGCGCTGACCGGAGCCGAATCCGTGACCTGGTGTGACGGCTCGGCCGAGGAGTACGACCGGCTCTGTCAGGAGCTGGTGGATGCCGGGACCTTCCAAAAGCTCTCTGACGCAAAGCGCCCGAACTCTTACCTCGCTTGGTCGGACCCCTCTGACGTGGCGCGCGTCGAGGACCGCACCTTCATCTGTGCAGATACCGAGGAGGAGGCCGGGCCGAATAACAACTGGCGTCCGCCCGCCGAAATGCGCGAGCAGATGTCCCAGCTCTTCGAGGGCGCGATGATGGGCCGCACGATGTACGTGGTGCCTTTCTCGATGGGCCCGCTCGGGTCGGACAAGTCGCACATCGGCGTTCAGCTCACCGACTCGCCTTACGTCGTCGTCTCGATGCGGATCATGACCCGGATGGGCCAGGGCGCGCTCGACGCGCTCGGCGCCGACGGCGAATTCATCCCGTGCGTCCACTCGGTCGGCGCGCCTCTCGCAGAAGGTGAGAAGGACACGCCGTGGCCGACGAACGCGGAGATCAAGTACATCGTCCATTACCCGGACACGCGCGAGATCTGGTCCTACGGCTCGGGCTATGGCGGAAACGCCCTGCTTGGCAAGAAATGCTTGGCGCTTCGAATCGCTTCGGTCATGGCCCGTGACGAGGGCTGGATGGCAGAGCACATGCTGATCTTGAAGCTGACCTCGCCCGAGGGCAAGGTCAAGTACGTCACGGGGGCGTTCCCCTCGGCGTGCGGGAAGACCAACCTCGCGATGCTCATCCCGACGCTGGAAGGCTGGGAGGTCGAGACGGTCGGCGACGATATCGCCTGGATGAAGTTCGGCGATGACGGTCGCCTTTATGCGATCAACCCCGAAGCCGGGTTCTTCGGGGTCGCGCCCGGCACCGGCTACAAGACCAATCCAAACGCGATGGACGCGATCGAAAAGAACACGGTCTTCACCAACTGCGCGCTGACCGACGACGGAGACGTGTGGTGGGAGGGCATGACCGAGGAGCCGCCGGAGCACGCGACCGACTGGCACGGCGCCGAGTGGACGCCGGCTTCCGAAGCGCCCGCGGCGCACCCGAATGCGCGCTTTACGGTCCCCGCTTCCCAAGCGCCTTCGATCGCGGCAGAGTGGGAGGATCCCGCGGGCGTGCCGATTGACGCGTTCCTCTTCGGCGGTCGCAGGGCGACCGGCGTGCCGCTCGTGCGAGAGGCGTTCGACTGGGAGCACGGCGTCTTCATGGGCGCGACGATGAGCTCCGAGCAGACGGCGGCAGCCTTCGGCACCGTCGGGCAGCTTCGCTTCGACCCGTTCGCAATGCTTCCGTTCTGCGGCTACAACATGGCCGACTTCATGGCGCATTGGCTCGAGATCGGCGAGCGCGGCGACTCCGACAAGCTGCCGCGCGTCTTCTATGTCAACTGGTTCCGAAAGGACTCAGAAGGCAAGTTCCTCTGGCCCGGGTTCGGCGAGAACAGCCGCGTGCTCGAGTGGGTCTTCCGGCGCTGCGACGGCCAGGGCGAGGCGGTCGAGACGCCGATCGGCCTGGTGCCCGCAGAGGGCGAGATAAACCTCGACGGCCTCGACATCGCGGGCGAGGCGATGGCTGAGCTCACCTCGATCGATGAAGAAGGCCTCCGCGACGAGCTCCCCCAGGTCGAAGAGCACCTGGCGAAGTTCGGCGACAAGCTGCCGGATGTGGTCCGCCAGCAGTTTGACGCGCTGAAGAAGCGCCTGCGCTGAGCCGCGGCGCCCATTGGGCCCACTGAAGTGGATCCGTCCCCCTTGGAGGAGGCCGATCCCACGTTCGTAGTCGAGCGTCGCTCATCGCAGCAGCCACGAAGGTGGATCCGTCCCCCTTGGAGGAGGCCGATCCCACGTTCGTCGGTTAGCGGCGGGAGAGGGTCGCTCGGAGGTCGGCCGCGAGCGCATCCGCGTCGTATTTGAGCTGCGTCCACGTGACGCGCATCGGTTGCCAGCGGGCCGCGACGAGGGCACGATCGCGGGCTCGGTCGTCCTCGAACGCCGCCTGGGTTGCGTGCGCCGAGCGGCCGTCCAGCTCTAACGCAAGCCGGGCATCTCGCCAGAGGCAGTCGACCTCGATCGTCCGCCCCGGTAGCGCCACCCGCGCATTTCGCTCAGGTTCGGGCAAGCCATGCGCCGCGAGGAACTCGGTGAAGAGGTCCTCCATCTCACTGCGCGTCCGTCCGGCGCTCCCGTGTACGCCGCGCACGATCTCGGCCAGGGCGCGCCTCCCGCGCTTGCGCGGGTAGCGCTCGAGGATCTCGGCGAGGTCGGCGAAGTCGACGTCTCCCTTGAACTCGGCGTCCTTGATGAGGCGTCGGAGCGTGGCCGCCCGCTCGCTACGTGAGAGGTCGAGAAACGTGCGCGGCCATGTCGTCACCGGGATCCCGTTCGTGATCGCGATCTCATCTGGCGGGAGCGCGGCACGGTGGAGAACGATTCCCGGCTGCGGGCAGCGCGCTTGGGCCGCCGTCACGTGAATCGGCTCCTGGGTCGAGACGTCCGCGCGCCCGAGTGCCGCTGCCGTGCGGTGACTTGCGGTGGCGCGCCGGCCCACCGCGAGTACGGCCGCGACGACGCGACCCTCGAAGCCGAGGGCTTCGTGGCCAACTGCATAGACGCCTCGGTGGATCGGTCGCAGCCGGCCGGCCGCCAAGCGGTGCTCGATCGCGCGCTTGCTCAGCCCAAGCGTGATGAGTTGCGCCCGGCCTACGACGCCGAACTGAACGGCAGCGAGTCGCGCAATCGCCTCGTCATGACCCAGCCCCCGCGCACGCAGGTGGATCTGTCCACACAGAAGGAGGGCGAAACCACGCGCGTGAACCACGGCCCGAACTCTGGGTCGTGGCGATTCAGGTGTGGCGCGCGCCGTGTGCCAACTTCGTCCCCGAACTCGGCTGCACGCGCCCTCACCCCGTAGCGCACAAGCTCGCACGAGCCGGCTACGCCGCGTACCGCTCGAGCCCGGCTCGCAGGCCTTCGGGGATGGGCGCCTTCGTTCGGGTCTCGATTCCCACAACCACATGACGAAGCGTCACCTCGGCGACCGGGGTGCTCTCGCGCTCAACGGCGATCAGGGTTGTTGTCGCTGTCGTGCCGATGCGCGTGACCGTGACGACAAGCTCGACCTCCTCGTCGAAGTGGACGGGGGCCAGGTATCGGACGTTCGCCTCGGCGACGACCATGTCGATCCCTCCTTGTTCCATGGCTGCCTGCCACGAGCCGAACGCCTCTCGGTAGAGCTCGGTGATCGCGATGTCCGCGTAGGCGAGAAAGTTTGCGTTGAACACGATCCCTTGCGGATCGCACTCGTGAAACCGAACGCGGAGAGGGTGGCGGAAGCTCATTTGTCCGCGTCGCCTTTCTTGCGAAGGTGCTTGATCGCGTCAAGAGTTTCGATGTCCAGCAGGTCCTGTGCACGTCCCGCGGCGCGCTTCATGGCAAGCATGTCGTCGACGGAAGCCACCAGGACGGAAAAGCCTCCGACATCCATCCTCTCCGCTCGTTTGCGCAAGCCTTCGTATGGCGGCGCGCCATCAGGTCGTCTGTGAACGTCAAACCATCCCGCGTTCGTTTCTAGCGTTAGGAGCTGGACGTTTCTTAAGGTCGCGGCATCCGCCGTGAAAGGCACGGTCTCATCAACTCCCCTGAGTGTCGCCTCACTTGCAACGAGTACGTGTCCTAACGCCTCTATGTTCGCGTCATCCGGAGCGAAAACGATGTCAAGGTCCCGAGTTACGCGCGCAGAGCCGTGAAGAATCACGGCGATCCCACCGATTACGACGAAATCGACACCGGCGCTTGTGAGTCGCCGGAGAAGCTCGAAAGCGTCGAACTCTTCGGGCCAGACAGCCGGGATCTCGTCTTTAGGATCCAACGCGAGGCCTAAAACCGGGCGTGCTTCGGCTGATGCTCTTGTAAAACGCGCCGTGGCGTGCCAGGCGCTGAGCTGGATTGACCTTCAGAGATCCTTCGATGAGCGACACATCGATCCCAGGAAACGTTGAAGGGGAAAGTGAGATTTCGAGCGAGTTGCCAGTCGCAGCCAATGCTCGCTCAAGCGTTCCCACCCTGGGATTCGAACGAGGGGACTCGAGCCGCGCCACCGTTGATTGTCCCACCTCCAAGCGCGCAGCCAAGTCGGCCTGGGTAAGGCCAGCCTGCTCTCGTGCTCGTCGTATGAGATCCCCTGCGATCATGATCATCTATGCATTATAGACGATATGTCTAATAATGCATAGGACCCTTACAGCTCGTACGCCTCTTTGAGCCCCGGGTCCTTCTCGGCCAGCATCTCGGCAAGCTCGACCATCACCTTGCACTGCTTCCAGGTCGCGTCGTCCTGCATCTTGCCGTCGATCATGTGGACGCCGCGGCCGTCGGGGATCGCCTCGATCACCTTCTTGGCGAACTAGACCTCTTCCGGGTCGGGTGAGAAGACCTTCTTCGCAATGTCGATCTGGACAGGGTGGAGGGACCATGCGCCCACGCACCCGAGTAGGAAGCACGCGCGGAACTGCGCCTCGCAGCCCTGGACGTCCTTGATGTCGCCGTAAGGGCCGTAGAACGGCAGGATGCCAGCCGAGGTGCAGGCGTCGACCATGCGGGCGATCGAGTAGTGCCAGGGG
>JALZIJ010000168.1 GCA_030860375.1 Actinomycetota bacterium
GTGTCGACCGCCGTGGTGTCATCGACGGCGACGACGCGCAACTGGAACTGCTCTTCGGCCAAGACCGGTATCCGCTCCGGGGGAAGGTCGGACAGCGCTTCGCTGTTCAGGGCCTCGGCAAGGTCCCAGGCGCGCAGCTCTGCCGATCGGGGCGAGGGGTCACGCTGGGGCGGTGGCGCTGGGGGGACCGTTGACCGCGGGCGCCTAGGCCGAGGCCGTGCCGGGGGCCGGCTGCCGTAGAGAAGGTTCCCCGGAGCTGCGGGTGCGGTGGTCGTGGCGGGTTTGTCACTGCGGCTGCTCATGTCTGCTCCTGCTCACTTGTCCTCCGGTGTTAGTCCTAGAGTGTTGTCCGAATGGCCAACACCATACGAACCCGACCGGACGGCTACGTCGCGCGTCACGGCCAGCCGGGATCACCCGGGTGCCAATCACCGCACGCCAGCAGTCAAGGAGGTCTCGCCAGATGAACTAGTCGCAACAGCCATACCTCTCCCACTCGGAGGAACGGGCGCCAATCCAACCCCCACATCACGGCGCCCGTCCCCTCCGAGCCCCCAGGCCGATCTGCCCCTTCCTGCAGCACACCACCATGCCCAGCAAGCAACGACCAATCCGACGGGTCAGCGCGATCCGTTATCGACCGGCGAGTCCCGATCCCGCTGACCGCCTTGAAGCAGCCCGCGTCGTTGTCGGGATCCTGATCGAGCGCCCACAACGTTCTGTGGATGCGCCTGGAGCGCTGGTCCCAGGGGCGTGGGGGCTCGAAGACCAGCCCGAAGGCGAACTGGAGCCGCTCGACTACACCGAGCTCGCCGAGCACTACTCAGCGCTGCGTCCGCGCAGTAAGGACCATCGCCCGGGTGAGAAGCACAGCTTCCGCTCCAATGTCGCTCGACCGAAAACACGAAAAAAGCCAGCGAGGGAGAGCTCGAACGACGCATCGTCTCCGCCGATGGCACGACGAGCCGCGAATAGGCCGCATCGCCCCGGCAGCGGAGGCCGGACCCGCCGTGACGTCGCCACGCCAACCTCTGCCACCCGCCGTCTGCATGAGCGCCTCGGTGAGCCGTTGGAAGTGATTCGCGGCCGCGGTGGCGCCGAGACCCGGATCTGGAAGGTTGAGGAGCAGGGTCAGGCCGATGCATCAGCGAGTAATGGGAACGGGGCTGGCTCGCGGGCCGACAGCGACAGCGCCGAGGAGCAGCCGTCGGGCCTTATTGTCGGCCGGCTTTCAAGCCGCGAGCTGCAGGGCGGGGAGACCATCGGCGGCCAGATCCAGGATGGCTTTCGCCTCGCCGAGCGCAACGGCCTAGGCGTCGCCTACGTGATCGCCTCGACGAACTTCAACTTCGAGATTCCCTTCGACGAGCGTCATGACTTTCAGCTCTGCGTCGAGACCTTCGATCGCGACGAGTGCTCATGGGTCGCTTTTCGCGAACCGGAGCGCGTCGCCCGTCGCGTGCTCATAGCCGAGCGCTTCTACGAGCAGCTACAGGAGCGCGGCGCTGAGCTGTGGTTCGCCAACAGGGACGCTCCCGTTGACTGGGACTCCGAAACCGACGTCTGCATGCTGTCGATCCAGAACGCATTCGGTCAAAACGAGCGGGCCAAGCTGCGCAAGCGCACCGGCGAGGCCTTGCGCCGGCGTTGGGTCGAGGAGGGCCGCGGTTGGCCCGGCGCGCGCCAATACGGCTTCAGTCGCAACCGGCGGACCAGGTTCCCGGAGATCGATGACGAGCAGTGGCCGAGCATCGCCTACATCCACGAGAACTTCGCCACCGCCGCGAAGCGCGCCAGTGGCCGACGGACCGGAGTCTCTGCCCTGGTCGAGATGCTGGAGAAGGACCTCGGCATCAAGCTGAGCAACACCCGCATTCGCACGATCCTCCAAGACTCGATCTACGTCGACGGCAAGTACACCGTCAACATCGACGGCCAGCCGGTGTGGTGCGAGCCGATCAAGCTCGGTGGCCGCGCCATCCCCCGTGCTCTCTTCCAGGCCAACCAGGAACTGTTGGCGATCCAGAAGGGTCCCAACTCGAAGACCCCAGTAGGCACGTATGCCTTCAACAACATCCCGATCCGCCACGCCGCCTGCATCGACGAGCCTCATCCGAAGGGCAAAGGCATCCGTTGCGTGCTGCGAGCCCGTCACTTTCCCGGCTGCGAGGCACCCCGCTACTACCACTCGCCCTGGACCCCCCAGCACTGCGACGGTTACACGATCGGGCGCGACGAGCTCGATCCCCTGATCATCCGCGCCCTCTGGCGACTCGTCGACGATCCCGAGCTGCAGAAGGCCTGGGCAAGCGCCGCCCGGCCGCCGTCAACCGACACCGTCCAGACCTACACCCCGACGCAGATCAACGACCTGGAGCGCCAGCTGATGAACCTCGAAGCCGAGCGCGAGCGCCTCGTCAGCGACTACACGGGCTCGATCCGCGAGGGCGCTAAGGCCAACGTCGAGACGTTCGGCCGCCTCACCGAGGCCCTCGACGAGGACATCAAGCGCCTCGGGAGCCAGCTCACCATCGCCCGCTCGCAAGCGCGACGCCAACGGACTCCGGTCGAGGTCGACCACGGACCCTCCCAGGAGGAGCTCCGTGCCGCGCTCAAGGAGATCCTCACCGAAGACGTGCCCGAGGACCTTGCCCTGCGCCGCCGCCGCGCCGCGGCGCTAGCTGGCTGTCTCAGCGAAGTGATCCTCCACGACGCCGGCAACGGCATCGAGATCGAGCTGGTCGGTCACCTCTGGCCCGAGGGCGACGTCATCGCCGGCCAGCAGACCAATGGCCAGCCCCTGCCCGTCAATCCCCTCGACAGCGCCCGAG
>JALZIJ010000220.1 GCA_030860375.1 Actinomycetota bacterium
CCGATGCGTCCACTATGGGACCCGCGAGGCCATAGTGGTCGGAGTGAGCGTGAGTGCAGACCACGAGCTTGACGTCTGAAAGGCCGAAGCCCACCTGCGCCAGCGCGAACTCGAGCTGGCGGGTGCCGTCCGCGCCGGCGTAGCCCGTGTCGAAGAGGACGATGCCGTCGCCCGCGGCCAGCGCCCACGCGTTGCAGTGCGGCACGCCCGGCCAGGGCAGCGGCAGCCGCAGGCGCCAGACATCGGGGAGAAAGCGCTCCCCCCGGCCCAGGTCGTCTCGCTTGGCCGGCACTCAGCCCGGCTGACCGTCGCCGTCCGTGTCCGGCGGCAGCGCGATCTGGCCCGAGGCGTCGACGCCGTGGCTTTCGAGCGCCTTCAGGATCTGCTCCTGGAGGCCGGCGTAATCGGCCGCGTTCACCTGCGGGGCCTCGGCGGCCATGGCAGGGTCAACTCCCGCCTGGCGCATTGCGCTCTCGATCTGCTCGCGCAGAGCTTGGCCCTCGGTCGTACCCCTGAGGTCAATCGACTGGTTTTCGGACTGCTGGATCTGGAACTGGCCGGACTGCATCGCGGCGCTCACCATCCCGAGGATGCCGGCGACGTCCGGTTGACCCGAGCCGAAGTTCAGGTTGAGCGGCCGGCCCACGCCCTCGATCGGCTGGCCGACGGGCTTGCTTTCGCCCGGGCCGGTATCAACGGCCGGGGCGGGCTCATCCGCTTGCGGGATCGCGCTCTCACGCTGCCTACGGCGATCGAAGAAGCCGCTGAAGATTCCCATCGAGGGATCGTATCCGCGGACGAGGATTGCCCACGGTGCGCCGGGCACCGGTAGATTCGCCGAGCTTTGCTCCGGCGTCTTCTGAACGATTCCGCGGTGACCGCACAGGCAACTGCGGCGGTCGCGCGCTCGGGCATCCTCGGCCCCGAACGGCCGGACAAGCTTGCGCGAATCGGCCTCGAGGTGGCCCGCCGCGGACCCTTTGCCGCCGCGGCGACGATGGCAGCAATTCGCTGGGGAGACCGCCCCGCGTTCGAAGACGAGCTCGGAACGCTCACCTTCCGCGAGATCGATGAGCGCTCCAACGCGCTCGCAAATGCGTGGTTGTCGGAGGGGATGACGCCCGGCGACACCATCGCGATCCTCTGCCGCAACCACCGCGGCTTCGCGGACGCGACCTACGCCGCGGCGAAAGCCGGCTTCCGCACTGTTTTCATGAACACGGAGTTCGCGGGGCCGCAGATCGAGGACGTGTGCAAGCGCGAGGGCGTCCGAGCGCTGGTCTTCGACGAGGAGTACGACGACCGTGCGCCGGCGTGGGCCGAGCGCCACTATCGCGCCTGGACAGACTCCGGCAGAGCAGGTGGCGCGCAGGCAACGCTCGAGGAGCTGATCGGCTCGGCCTCGCCTGACCCCGTGGACTCGGGCGGAGCGAGACCCACCATCGTCATGCTCACGAGTGGCACGACGGGAACGCCAAAGGGCGCGCCGCGAAGCGAGGTCGGATCGATCAACACGCTCGGAGCAATGCTCGAGCGCGTGCCGATCCGAACTGGCGAGGTCACCTACGTGGCCCCACCGATGTTCCACGCGCTTGGCTTCGCTCACCTCTCGCTGGCGCTGAGCTTCGGCTCGAAGGTGGTGACTCGGCGCCGCTTCGACCCCGAGGAGTTCCTCGCAGGGATCGAGGAGCACCGCGCAACGACCGCGATCGTCGTACCCGCGATGCTCCAGCGAACGCTTGCGCTCGGTCGCGAGCGAATCGCCGAGTTCGACACCTCCGCCATTCGCATCATCTTCTGCGCGGGCTCGCAGCTCCCGGGCACAACCGCCACCGAGACGCTTGCCGTCTTCGGAGATGTTCTCTACGTCCTCTACGGCTCGACCGAGGTCGCCTACGCGTCGATATCCGTGCCCCGCGACCATCACGAGGCGCCGACCAGTGTCGGCAAGGTAGTCCTCGGTGCGAAGGTGCGCCTCCTCGACGACCACGGCCGCGAGGTCGCGCGCGGCGAAACGGGCCGCATCTTCGTCTCGAACGGGATCGAGTTCGAGGGGTACACCGACGGTCAGACCAAGGAGGTCATCGAGGGGCTCATGTCCTCGGGCGACGTTGGCCACTTCGACTCCGCCGGGCGCCTCTTCATCGACGGGCGCGATGACGACATGATCGTCTCCGGGGGGGAGAACGTGTTCCCTCAAGAGGTCGAGGAGCTCCTCCTCTCCCACCCTGAGCTGGCCGACGCCGCCGTGGTCGGAGTCGAGGATGAGGCCTTCGGAAAGCGCCTCGCCGCCTACATCGTCGCGCGCGAGGGAGTCGAACCCGACCCCGATGCGCTTAAGGCGTTCGTGCGCGAGAACCTCGCCCGCTACAAGGTGCCGCGCGACTTCGTCTTCGTCGACGAGCTGCCACGAAACGCCACAGGAAAGGTGTTGAAGCGCGAGCTCCGCTAGCGCTGTGCCGCCAGGCCCGGGTTGGGTGAAGTCCGACCGCCGCCCGTCCCGCTACTCGTGAACTTCGACAGGGGTGCCCGGTGGGACCATGTCCACGAGCGCCGAGACGTCCTCGTCCGCGGCGCGGATGCAGCCGTGCGAGACCTTTGCGCCCAGAGGTCCCGTGGTGCCGTGAAACGCGATGCGATCCCCGCCCAGCCAGCCGGAGGGAAGGTTCACCTGGCGCGCCGTGGTCGCGACAGCGCAGCAGCCGTAGGCCGCATTGAGGTCTCCCCGGAAGGTGTCGGTCACTGCAAAGCGCCCTGTCGGGGTCGGCGCTGTCGGCATGCCGATAGAGACCGGAAAGCTTCTGACGAGCTTGCCCTCCTCATAGAGGCGAGTCTCGAACTCGGAGAGGTCGACCTCGATGTCCCAGATCGTGCGACCTGCTCGCAGGCGTTTTGCATCGAGCCGAAGCCAGAGCGGCTCGCCATTCTCGGTGTGAGGGGTCAGGACCGCAACCCAGTCGTCCTCTTGCTCCTGGACTGCGAACACGGTCCGAGAGTTGAAATCAGTCGTGTCGCCAACGGTCTCCACGACCTTGCCGCCGGGCTCGTCGAGAAGGTCCACGGTCTCACCCAACTTTACGAAAACGGTCGGGTTGCCGCCATCGAGGAGGCGGAGGTTCTCCGGCTTCGCGGGCTTCGATGCCTCGGTTGCCTCCGTGACCGTCTCGGCCTCGGGCTTGCCGGCCGCAGCCGCGGCGGGCGCAAGGTCCTCCGGCGCCCCGTCGTCATCACTTCCACAGCCGCCGAGAATGGGCGCTACGACCGCGGCCAGGCAGAACGAAAGCGCAGCTGCCCTTCGCCATGGTCGCTCAACCTGCATTGCCCTTCCCATCGTCAGCCCGTCAGGACGCCTTGAAGTCACACCTCAAGGTACTTCAAGGCTCCACCCACAGCGAACCGTCCACCCCGCTGCGCTCCACGCGGCATCCTTGCGCGCCTCCTCGCCCACGTCGAGGTGAAACGTTCCGTCGATTTCGATGATGAGCCGAAGCCCTGGCCAACTCAGGTCAGCTTCCTCGCCCGCGACTCGTACGTTGAGTCGCGGAAGGGACGCGCGGCGGCGCGCAGAATCTCAAGCGCTCTGATCTCTGCGCCGCTGCGTGCTCGACCCAGAGGAAGTCCCGAGTACCCGCTACCAAACGCGGTTGAACTGACGAGCGGCAGGTCGGCAATCTGAGCGTCCCTCACGCCCCTCAAAAGCGACGGGATGCACTTTTCAGTTCCTGTTGACACGGGACGTTCGCCCCCCTTTCCGCGGGAGAGC
>JALZIJ010000206.1 GCA_030860375.1 Actinomycetota bacterium
GCCCAGCCGAGAGCCGTTTGAGTGGATCGCCCTCGAAGGCGGCCGATCAGGCCGCCCGGGGAGCTCTGGTGGCGAAATAGAGCTTCAAGAGGTTGTGGGTCGCGGCCGTGAGGCGCCATTCGGCGCGGCAGGCGGCTAAGCCGCGGCGTGTGAATCTGCCGCCTCGCTGCCTTGACTTGATCTGGGCGAAGACCGGCTCGATGATCTGTTGTCGTCGCCGGTAGGCCTCTTCGGCCTCGGGCTCTTTGAGCCGGCGGCGCATCCATTCGTAGTCGGGACCGGAGCGGATCTTCGTCGGTGCCTTTCGGGTATCGGCGTCAGGCGGGCAGAGGACGCGAGTCCCGTCTGCCTCGAGCGCCTCGATCTGCGGCGAGTTCCAATAGCCGGCGTCGGCGAGGACGACCTCGGTCTTCTCTTCGACTCCGGCCATTGCGAGTTCTGCCTCGGCAGCTCTTGCCATCGGCTCGAGCCGATGGCGCTCGTTGCCGCCGGTGATCACCTCGGCGGCGACGATCACCTGCTCGGGGGTCGACGCGGCCTGGGCCGTGTAGCCCTGGATGAAGCCGGTGGCGGTCTTGACCGGACGCGAGTCCGGGTCGGTGACGTTTGCCTTCGTCTCTTCGATCGGGATGATCGGCCGTGGCTTCCTCGGACCGTCCTTGCGGATGTAGCCGGTGCGGGCGGTGTATTCGGCCTTGGCTTCGGCCCAAGCGGCCATCTGGTCTTGCTTTGCCTGGTGTTGTTCGTCGAGGCGGCGCTTCGCTTCGCGAAGGCGCTCGCGTCGTGAGCGGCGGTCGCCTGGTAGCTCGTCGCCCCGGGCTTCGCCGTGCTCTTTGTCTTCAGCGGCGTCGACCGCTTCGGCCTCGGCGAGTATCTCGTCGGCGATCTGGTCGTAGCTTCGGTTCTGGCGATCAGCGGCGTCGGCCCGGACCCGGGTGCCGTCTAGGGCGAGGGTGCCGACCGAGACCAGGCCGGCCTCGGCGCAGAGCGCGAGCACCGAGGAGAAGAGGCCCGAGAGCGCCTCTTGGTGGCGGGCGCGGAAGCGGGCGATCGTCGCGTGGTCGGGCCGGTGGTTGGCGGCGATCACGCGAAAGGCGACATCGTCTGAGAGCTTTCGCTCGATCCCTCGCGAGGAGCGCTCGCCGGTCGCGTAGGCGTAAAGGAGAAGCGCGACCATCATCTCGGGGTCGTGGGCGGCGCGGCCCCAGCCGTCATCCCGGTAGTCAGAGAAGAACGAGGCCAGGTCGAGCTCAGAGACCGCGTCGAGAACGAACCAGGCGAGGTGGTCTTCTGGAAGCCAGTCGCGAAGGTCCGGCGGCAGGAGCATCGGCTGGTCGCGGTCGCACTCGATGAAGTTGTGGGCCATGGCCTGGATTCTCAGGCTGGGCGCGGACGCTCAGGCGGGGGTTTGTGCGACAGCCTCCATGGAAAGCGTCTAAGTCCTGCTAGCGCTCGATACGACCGTCTGGGTAAGTGAACCTTCCGTATTCATATGCGCTTTCTATCCGCTCGCACGTGTGACGATCTGAGCCGTCTCCATCTCGGAAATTGTCACGATCAGGACTTCCCCCGTCGCAAAGGTCTTCCGCTCCATTTTCGCCAGTAACCAGGTCTTGGTCAGGACCACCCCTAAGTTGATCCGACCCGTAGCCACCGAAGACTCGGTCGCGGCCGAGTTCGCCGTATACAGCATCCTGTCCGCCGCCCGCCAGAACTTGATCGCGTCCACCCCTCAGGCAGATCAAATCGTCCCCCTCGAAGGCACGCACGATGTCGTCGTCTGCCGTTCCGACGATCACGTCAGATCCTTGCGTCCCATGAGTTCGTTTATCGGCCGGGTTGACGACGATTGTCGCTCGTTCGCCCATGCATTCGGGACGCTCTCCTGCGGCGTTTACCGACCCAGCCAAGGCGAAGGTAGTGACCACTACTGAGACCGATATCCCGATCCTTGCCGGAATACGTAACGAGATCATCTCGACAAGCATCGCATGCAGTACGGCTGGACGGGCCATCGGGGTCCTTCCGCCGCCGGGCCTTTGCGTGCTTTGGACGAAGAGCGCTAGTGCGGTTCGCATGGATTGCACATAAGTGATAAAACTCTTCAATCGGCGTAGTCTCGATGAGATGACTCGACTTGCCCTACGTCTGTTAGGGATCTTCGCTTTAGCGGGTGTTGTCGCCGGTCTCGTCTTACTCGTGGGCGACGATGAAGTCTCTAGCCCGAGGGTCGGTGAGCCAAAGATCGCGAGTGCTGACTCCACGAGCGTGGGGGTGAGGCAGAAGCTGAGAGAAAAGCTCGCCCAGCCGAATTCCACAGGGTGCGAGGCCGTTGCTGGT
>JALZIJ010000238.1 GCA_030860375.1 Actinomycetota bacterium
CGGGATCGAGGTCCTGGATGGCGCAGAGGTGAACATCTCCAACACTGAGGTGTCGGCGACCGGCTTCCGCCTCAACCCGACAACCGGCGATTTCCCTACAAACAACGCGCCTGATCCGGGTCGCGGCATCGAGTTCGGTGACGCATCGGACGGCAACGTGTTCAACACGACGGTGACCGGCAGCTTCGACGCCGGCATCGCCGACGAGTCCAGTGAAAGGGTGTGCGTCGCACAGGTCAGCCTGCTCGACAACAACCCGAATCTCTCTGGGTTCTCGCAGCGCATGAAGAAGAAGATCAGGCAGGGACAGGTCTCCTGCGCCTAGCGGCAGATCTTCTACGCGAAGGAGGAGGGACGGCCTTCGGGCCGTCCTTCCTTCGCCGCCTGGCACCGGCTGTCGGAGTATCGATCGCACTGGTGTTGACCGCATGCGGGGGTGGCGAGGAAGCTGCGGAACCGGGCGCGGTCGAAGGGACGAACGTCGAAGCTGCTCAGCAGACGGTACGAAACGCCTTTGCCGACCCGGCCTTGCTCTGCGGCGAGCTATCGAGCGACCGTTACCTCGAGAAACTCGGTGGAACCGAGCAATGCATGAGTCAAGCGGGAGCGGTCGCCGAGGGGGCGCGCACGGAGGGCGGAGGCTTCACTATCGGAGAAGCCCGCGAGACCTCCGATGGCGCGATGGTCACGGTCGAAACGCCGGACTTCGGACGCTACGTCTACGAGCTCATCGCGCAGGATGGTGGGCTACTGATCGACTCAGTCGAACAACAGTCGCCTAGCTCACCGGAATCCGGATCGGGCCCCGGTTAGCTCACGCCTTGGCTGAGGTCTCGGCCGGCGACGACGCCGCGGGCGAGGAGTCTCCGGAGCGCCGAGAATGCTCCGCAATGAAGTCCTCTGTCTGCTCGCGCGCGTCCGCATCCGGCCGTTGGGTGTGCGGCGACTTCATGAGGTAGCTCGACGGACCGTCGAGTTGTCCTGAGATGCCGTTGTTGAGCGCCAGCTTGATCAGCCGTACCGCGTCGATGACGACGCCGGCTGAGTTCGGCGAGTCCCAAACCTCGAGCTTCAACTCGACCGTGAGCGGCACGTCGCCGAAGGACTTGCCCTCGAGGCGGATGTGTGCCCACTTGCGGTCGGTGAGCCACGGCACGTAGTCCGACGGGCCGACGTGAACGTCGTCTGCGGGCAACTCGGTGCCCATGACCGACGTCACGGCGTTCGTCTTCGAGATCTTCTTCGAGTCGAGGCGCTCACGTTCGAGCATGTTGAAGAAGTCCATGTTGCCGCCGACGTTCAGCTGTGAAGTGTGCTGAAGCTCGACACCCCGCTCGTGGAACAGGCGGGCAAGGTTGCGGTGCACGATCGTGGCGCCGACCTGCGACTTGATGTCGTCGCCGATGATCGGGAGGCCGGCGTCGCGGAAGCGGCCGTCCCAGTAGTCCTCGCGGGCGATGAACACCGGCAGGCAGTTGACGAAGCCGACTCCGGCCTCGAGCGCCTGCTCGACGTACCACTTGGTCGCGGCCTCGGAGCCGACCGGCAAGTAGCAGACGAGCACGTCCGCTTGGGTCTTCTTGAGGATCCCGGCGATGTCGGCGGTCGACCCGGGGGCCTTGGTGATCTTCTGCTTGAGGTACTTGCCGAGGCCGTCGTGGGTCATGCCGCGGTGGACCTCGATGCCCATATCCGGGACCTCGGCGAACTTGATCGTGTTGTTCTGCCCTGACCAGATGGCCTCGGAAAGATCCTTGCCGACCTTCTCGGAGTCGATGTCGAAGGCGGCGACGAACTCGATGTCAGAGACGTGGTAGCCGCCGAGATCGACATGCATGAGGCCCGGGACCTGCTCGTCCGGGTCAGCGTCCTTGTAGTAGTGGATTCCCTGGATGAAGCTGTTGGCGCAGTTGCCGACCCCGACGATCGCGACGCGGACCTTGCCGTCGTCGGAGCGTGTGCCGTTCTGGGAAGCGCCGTTGGTTACAGGCGCACCATTCTCAGTGCTCATGGATGCGAAAGTCCTTTCGAAGAGGGGTGGGCCAGCGTCACCCGAATGGCGACGCACAAGAAACGCCCTGTAAAGGGGGGAAGTGAACTTACGCCACTGCGCCCGCTTGGTTACACCTCTTGCGCGCGCAGCTCCCGCCGAACGTGCCAGACCCGCTGCCCGACCGTGAATGTGGTGAGCCCTGCCATCACGTAGATCGATGCGGGCAAGAGGTCCACGTCTGAGATCAGCTCGCCGGCTCCGAACACGAGACCGATCGAGAGGATGACGACGCGAACCGCACGCGTAGCGAGGCCGATTTTGCACTCGACTCCAAGCGCCTCTGCGCGTGCTCGCGTATAGGAGACCATGAGCGAGCCGAGGACCACGAATACGCAGGCGGCGGCGGCGTTCGAGTCGCCCGCCTCGGCGAACTGGAAGGCGACTGCGGTCAGAACGATGCCCTCCTCGATCCGATCGAGCGTCGAGTCAAGAAAGGCCCCGAAAAGCGTGCCCTTGCCGGACATCCGCGAGTAGCGGCCGTCGAGCGTGTCCATGATGGACCCGGCGATGAAGGCCAGGCCGCCAAGCAGGATGAGGTCGCCGAAGATAAGCGCCGCGGCCGCGAGATTTCCGATCAGGCCCGTCATCGAGATCGCGTTCGGCGTAAGGCGCGATTCGATCAGCCGGTTGCGGGCGTACGAGCGCCACGCCTGGGAGGTCCGCGAACCTGCGGCACCCCCGTCCCCTTCGCTCAAATCGGCCTCACGATCCAGAGTTTATGACCCGAGAAGCGGATCGCGTTCAGGTGCTTGTATGAGTGAGGAACTCGACCGCGCGGTCGATCAGCTCAGGCCGGTCCAGCCAGGGCCAATGCCCGGCGCCTCGGACCTCCTCGAGCGTGGCTTCGGGCAGGCGCTCGGCCAACCGACGTCCGTACTCGGGGGCGATATATGGATCGCCTTGCGCCCACAGAAGAAGGGTTGGAGCGATTAGGGCTTCGAGTCCCGAGCCGGCGGCGTCCAGACGCTCCGGGTCGGCGGAGCGGTAAAGACCTAGGACGGCGTCGCGCATCTCGGGGCGGCTCCAGTTCGACTCGACGCGCTCGAGATAGTCGGGGGGCATCGCGCGGAAGCCAGGCCGCGCCTGGCGCATCACTAGGCCCGCAGCACCGGGCCCGCGGGCGAGGGTGTTCATGATCTCGCCGGCCGGCCGGCGCCGCCAGAACCAGTGGGCGAGCCAGTGCCAGCGATACCCCACTCCGAACGGCACGGGGTTGAAGGCGACCATGCTCTCAACCCGCTCGGGCCGTCGGAGCGCGGGAAGGAGCCCGATCGCGCCCCAGTCGTGGATGACAAGTGAGTAGCGGTGGATCCCGAGCTCGGCCAGGAGAGCCTGCGCCCACGCCCCGTACTCGTCGAGGGTAAAGCCGAAGCCCTCCTGAATCCCTGAGCGCCCGAAAGCGGGCAGGTCGGGTGCGATGGACGGGCGAGCGAGTCGCTCCATGAAGGGGATCCAGTCACTCGAATCGGTTGGGTTTCCGTGCCAAAACACAACGGGAGTGCCCTCGCCGGGTCGCTCCCTGAGGAAAGTCGGACTCCCTCCGACGTCCAGCATCCGCTCGCTCACGCGGGTGACCACCCATCTAGATTAGGCGCGTGGCTCGAGCTCCCAAGGCAGGGTGGAAGCGGCCGCGAAGTGCTCGCGTCGTCGCTATACGCGATCGCCTTCGGGAGATTTACGGACGGCCGGTGAACGAGCCGCACTCAGACCCGGTGCACGAGCTGGTTCTCACGATCCTCTCGCAAAACACTTCGGATACGAACAGGGACGTCGCCTACGCGGGCCTCAGGGCAAGGTTCGACTCCTGGCCGGAGGTGCGCGACGCGCCCACCGCTGAGCTGGAGGAATCGATCCGCCGCGGCGGCCTCGCGCCCACGAAGGCACCCCGGATCCAGGCTGTGCTGCGCGAGCTTGGCGAGCCGATTGACCTCGACTGGCTCGCGGAGGCGCCGCGCGACGTGGCGATCCCATATCTCACGGCTCTTCCCGGGGTGGGGCGAAAGACTGCCGCCTGCGTGATGATCTTCTCGTTCGACCGGCCCGAGATTCCGGTCGATACACACGTGCACAGGGTCGGGGGGCGGCTTGGCCTCTTCCGGGCGAAGGCAGCCTGGGATGAAGCCCACGACGAGATGCTCCGCGTCACGCCGGCCGAGGATGCCTATGAGCTTCACGTAAACCTGATCCGCCACGGCCGGACGCTCTGTCGCCCCGCCAGGCCCAAGTGCGGCGAGTGCGCGCTCCTTCGGATGTGTCCCTACGGCCGGGACCTGAGAAAGTAAGCCGCAGCGAGAAGTGACGGGAAGATGGGCGCCGCAAGTGCGGCGCCCATCGCTCGTTACAGGCCTATAAACTCGCGCCGGTGAACAAGGCCCCCTTCCTGATCTTCGGCGCCTTTGCCGTTTTGTGCGTGATCTTGATCCCGCTCAAGGCGATCTCGGGCACGGGTGGCGAGAGCGCAGCGCCGGTTTCGGTGGCAAGCCAGGACGAGGACGGCAAGCAGCTCTTCGCGAACAACTGCGGGCCCTGTCACACGCTCGCGGCGGCAGGTGCCGACGGGATAGTGGGCCCCAACCTCGACCAGCTCCTGTCGCCTGGCGGCAACGCGACTTATGAGGGCTCGTACAGCCGGGCGTTGAAGGCGATCACATGCGGCTATGGAGCAGGGCGCATGCCTGCCGGGATCCTCCAGGGCGAGAACGCCCAGGAGGTCTCGGTTTTCGTCGGGGCTTATGCCGGCCAGGCCGGTGACACCTCCGAGCCTCTTGTCGACACTGACGAGGCCCCGCGCGAGGAGCCGCCCTCCTGCGGCGGTGACGAGTCGACAGACTCCGGCTAGTCCCTCCGCCGTTACGTCGATCGCCGCTCGCCTCTTCCAAGGGCGTTTTCCGCTTATCTAAAATCTGCTAACCTCACGCTTAGATTTCTTACGGACCCGAACCTGGCATAACTAACGACACACGCTTCTTTCGGGGCCTAAAGCCCCTCACTCAACAACCGGGAGACTGAACATGTCCAAGACAATCGGAATCGACCTCGGCACAACCAACTCTTGCGTCGCAGTATTCGAAGGCGGCGAGCCGACGGTGCTCGAAAACTCCGAAGGCGGGCGCACCACCCCCTCCGTCGTTGCCTTCGCGGAGAACGGCGACCGCCTCGTGGGCACGGTTGCCAAGCGCCAGGCCGTCATGAACCCCGAGAACACGATCTTTTCGATCAAGCGCTTCATGGGCCGAAAGGAAGCCGAGGTAAAGGAAGAGGAGACGATCGTCCCGTACAAGGTCGAAGCCGGCCCTGGCGGTGACGTCCGCGTAGACGTGCGCGGCAAGCAGTACTCGCCGCCCGAGATCTCCGCGATGATTCTCCAAAAGCTGAAGGCCGACGCCGAAGCGAAGCTGGGCGAAACGGTCGACTCGGCCGTGATCACCGTCCCGGCCTACTTCAACGACGATCAGCGCCAGGCGACCAAGGACGCCGGCAAGGTCGCCGGCCTCGACGTCAAGCGCATCATCAACGAGCCCACCGCGGCGGCGCTCGCCTACGGCATCGACAAGTCGGCCGAGGACCAGAACGTCCTCGTCTTCGACCTCGGCGGCGGCACCTTCGACGTCTCGATCCTCGAGATCGGCGACGGCGTCTTCAAGGTGCTCTCGACGTCCGGCGACAACCACCTCGGCGGCGACAACTGGGACAAAGCGATCGTCGAATGGATGGTGGCCGAGTTCAAGCGCGACCAGGGCGTTGATCTCTCGCAGGACAAGAACTCCCTCCAGCGCCTCTACGAGCAGGCCGAGAAGGCGAAGATCGAACTCTCCTCGACGCAGGAGACGCAGATTTCGATCCCGTTCATCACGGCGATCGACAACCAGCCGCGCCACCTCGAGATGCGCCTTTCCCGCGCCAAACTCGCAGAGCTGACCGCCGAGCTTCTCGAGCGCGTCGTCGCTCCCGTCAAGCAGGCGATGTCCGACGCGACCGCGGCCGAGATCGACCACGTCGTCCTCGTCGGCGGTATGACCCGCATGCCCTCCGTCCAGGAGAAGGTCTCAGAGCTCACCGGCAAGACGCCCCACCAGGGCGTGAACCCTGACGAGGTGGTCGCGGTCGGCGCCGCAATCCAGGCCGGCGTGCTGTCCGACGACGTAAAGGACGTGCTCCTACTCGACGTCACCCCATTGACCCTCGGCATCGAGACCAAGGGCGGCGTGATGACGAAGCTGATCGAGCGGAACACCACGATCCCCTCGCGCAAGGCCGAGACGTTCTCGACCGCGCAGGACAACCAGCCCGAGGTCGAGATCCACGTGCTCCAGGGCGAGCGCGAGATGGCTACCTACAACAAGTCGCTCGGCAAGTTCCAGCTCGCCGGCATCCCACCGGCACCGCGCGGCATGCCGCAGATCGAAGTCGCCTTCGACATCGATGCGAACGGCATCCTCTCCGTCTCGGCCAAGGATCTCGGCACCGGCAAGGAGCAGAAGATCGAGATCAAGGGAGGCTCCGGGCTCGACGACTCAGAGGTCGAGCAGATGATCAAGGACGCCGAGTCGCACGCCGACGAGGACCGAAGTCAGCGCGAGCTCGCCGAGGCGCGAAACGTGGCCGAGAACGCCGCGTACCAGGCCGAGAAGCAGCTCACCGAGCTGGGCGATCAGATCGAAGAGTCCGAAAAGTCCGAGATCGAGGCTCAGATCACTGCGATCCGCGAGACGCTCGACTCCGACGACGCTGCTGAGCTGACGGCCAAGACCGAGGCTCTTCAGGGCTCCTTCCACAAGATCTCCGAGCGGATCTACCAGTCGGCAGCGGCCGAAGGCGCCGCGGGCGGCACCGACGGCGCCGACGGCGCCGGCACGAACGGTGCCTCGACAGAGGCTGAAGCCGAGGAGGAAGTCGTCGACGCCGAGGTGGTCGAGGAGGACCGCGCCTGATGGCGAAGGCCAAGCAGAAGGCCGAGCCTGCGGAAGCGGAGGTGGAGGCGGCTACCTCCGCGGAAGCCGACGGGGACACCCCTGAGCCTGAGCTCTCGCCGCAGGAAGCGCGCTTGGCCGAGCTCGAGCGCGAGCGCGACGAGTATCTGGACCTCGCGCAGCGCACCCGCGCCGAGTTCGACAATTTCCGAAAACGATCAGCTCGTGATTCCCAGGATGCTGAGCGCCGCGGCCGCGCGCGCGTCGCAGGGGGACTCGTGCCCGCGGTCGACAACCTGGAGCGTGCGCTTCAGGCAGCGGGAGTGGACCTCGCACCTACCGGCCCGGCCGGAACGTCCGATCCAACCAGCCGTGAAGTCTCTGCCCACGAGGCGCTCGCCGCAGGTGTTGCACTGGTTCATGGCGAGATCGTGAGCGCCCTCAGAGCCTCAGGCGTCGAGTCGTTCGACCCGACTGGCGAACGCTTCGACCCCAGCCGCCACGAGGCGCTCTCGGCGCGTCCTGCTTCGGATGACGAAGAGGCCGGGATCGTCGTCGAGACGCTCCAGCGCGGCTACTCGCTCGGCGACGTCCTGATCCGTCCCGCGCGCGTGGTGGTCACCTCGTAGGAGAGGCGCAGGCAATGGCAAGAGATCTCTACACAGTCCTGGGCGTCGAGCGCAAGGCTTCTGATGACGAGATCAAGAAGGCCTACCGAAAGCTCGCGCGCGAGAATCATCCGGACCGAAACCCGGGCGACCCCGCTGCGGAGGATCGCTTCAAGGAAATCCAGGGCGCCTACGACACGCTGTCGGACCCGACAAAGCGCCGCGGGTACGACTCGGGCGGAGGGTTCGACCCGCGCAACCTCGCCGGCGGCGCGGCCCAGAACCTGGGTGACATCTTCTCGTTCTTCACTCGCGGGCGCGGCGGCGCAATGCCGGGCTCCGATCTCGAGACAGAGGTCTCGCTCTCCTTCGATCAGGCGATGGCCGGCGCCGAGATCACCGTAACCGTCCCAAAGCAGGCCGCTTGTACGACCTGCGGCGGCAGCGGTGCCAAGCCGGGCACCTCTCCGCATACCTGCCCACGCTGCCAGGGGCGTGGCGTGGATTCCGAGAGCCAGGGCTTCTTCTCGATCTCGCAGCCGTGTGCACGCTGCGGCGGCCGGGGACAGGTCGTGGACGACCCGTGTGGAACATGCCACGGGTCGGGACTCACCATGCAGCGAAAGCGCTACCGGGTCAACGTTCCGGCAGGGGTCCACGACGCAAGCCGCATCCGCGTCGCGGGAAAGGGCGAGGACAGCCCGGCCGGCGGGCCCCCCGGCGACCTCTATGTGCGGGTCCATGTGGCGCCGTCGCCTGTCTTTGCCCGCCGCTCCGACGGAAACCTCGAGGTGCGAGTGCCGATCACCATCCCCGAGGCGATCAACGGCGCGACGGTTGAGGTACCGACCCTCGACGGCACCAAGCGCATCCGGGTGCCGGCCGGAACCCAGCACGGCACTGTCCAGCGCCTTCGCGGCGAGGGTCCGCCGCGACCTGGCGGCCGCGGGCGACGGGACATCCACTACCGGCTCGAGCTCGAGGTGCCCTCCGACCTCTCACGTGCCGGCAAGCGAGCCGTTGACGACCTCGGCAAGGCGCTCAACGGGCACGATCCGCGCGAGCGTCTCCTGAGCGCGGCCAAGCCGACCGCCCGGGCGGAGAAGATGGAAAGCGCATGACCTCACGTCGTACGCACACCACCGTTCGCGTCTCGTCGAACCGGGGCGTCTTCATGATTTCGGTCGCCGCCGAGCTTGCCGAGATGCATCCGCAGACCCTTCGCATGTACGAGGCGCGCGGGCTGATCACGCCGAAGCGCTCGCCGAAGAACACGCGGCTTTACTCCCAGGACGATGTCGACCGCCTTCGCCGCATCCAGCAGATGACCGCCGAGATGGGCCTCAACCTCGCCGGCGTCGAGACCGTGCTCGAGATGGAGGCACAGCTCGAGCGCACCCGAACCGAAGTCGCAAGGCTCCGGGAGCGAGCGGCCAAGCTCGAGGCGGAGATGGCCTCAGAGATCGACCGCATCAAGCGCTCAGGCCGCGCCGAGATCGTCCCTTACGGCGCGTACGAGACTGAAGGCATCGAGCCAGTCAGGATCCCGGTGCGCCGGAACGCGAGCCGCGGGAACGGCTGACTGAGCGTTCGTCGGTTCGCAGGAGCTCAGCCGCGATCAGGCGAATCGTCTCTTCTCCGTAGGGCATCGACGGGTTGCCGTCGGTGAGGACCGCGAGCGAGTAGCTCTTTCCGCCGAGATCTACGCGTGCGGCCTGGTGGACGAGCTCCCCGAGGTCTGACGGCCGCCAGCCACCTTTGAATCGAACCAGAGCGTCCTTGGACGCGGCCTCGGGCACCCCCCAGCTCTGAGCATCAATCACCGACGCGAGCATCTTGCTGCCCGCGTCTCCACCCGGGAGGTCGAGGAGGTCATCGAGATTCGCCATGAAAGCGGCCATGTCGGCCGCGGTGATCTGGGCGTTCGACCAGTGACCGACCGTCGCCTCGAAGCGCGTCATTCCCGCGAGCTTTGCGACCTCTTGAAGCCCCGCGTCGCCGACACGGCCGTAGATCTGATCGGCCGCGAGGTTGTCCGAAAGGGTGATCATGGAATTGAGTGTGCTTTGCGTCCCTCCGTCGAGAGGCAGCCCTTCACGGCGAAGTCGTCTTAGTTCGGCGACCAGAAGCATGCATTTGGTCACGCTCGCCGAGAAGTACTGGCGATTGGGCTCGAAGCCGACCGTGCGTCCACCGGGGCCGATTGCGGCGAAGGAGATCAGACCCTGACGGTCTCGCGCGATGTCCTCGGCCTCTGCGACGGCCCTCTTGACAGGCCAGGCAGGCTTATCTTGAAGCTCGGGCTTCAGCGAAAGGTTGAGTCCGGGGTAGGCCGCTTTCGACAGTTCCGCCACGGTTGTCCCGCCTGAAATCCCGATCGCACACGCAAGGGTCGCGATCCCCACCCCCAGAGCTCTTTGGAGCGTTCGAAGCCGGGTTGACCGGGGACGCTTGACGATCGGCTCTGAGCGCAGAACCTTGACTCGTTCAGCTCTCTCCTCGAAGCGCCTGAGCACCTCGCCTATATCTTCAGGCTCATCTTGATCCAAGGGCACAGGATAGGTCGGGGACCGGTCCGGAAACGTGAAGATCTCGCGT
>JALZIJ010000256.1 GCA_030860375.1 Actinomycetota bacterium
GTGCTCAAGGGCACGCCGGGCGACGACCCGCCTAGCTAGTCGCGTTCAGAGCAGGCTCGGGACACGCTCGGTACACGCCTACGATCGGTGGGCGCGGATTTGGCTCTATCAGTGGGCCGGGATGGATTCGAACCATCGCGCGACGGATTATGAGTCCGCTGCTCTAACCCCTGAGCTACCGGCCCTGGAGCGGAATCTACCCGCCTTGCTTCCCCCCGAGGGGCCAAAAAGGGTCCACAAGAATCTCAACCCGCGCTCCTTTCGCTTCTTTGACTCCGTGCTTTGCGCACCTGCTCCTCGGCCGAGAGGGTGGGTGCTCCCTTCAGTTCACGCATCACGTGGCTGTAGGTATCGAGAGTCATAATCGGGCTGTGGCCGAGGTCGTCGGCCAGCTCGGGAATCGACACGCCCTCTCGCATCCGCAGCGACGCGTATGAGTGGCGGAGGGTGTAGGGCGGGTCTTGGATGCCGAGCCTGCGAGCTACGGGCGTCCAGATCCGCCGGTTCCAGTTCAGCCAGTCGTGTTGACGCCAGGGCTCGTTGTTGTAGTTCGGGAAGACGAGGCTGGAAGCCGGGTTGCCCGAGCGCAGCCGCCACGCCATCAGGTCGCTGCGAAGCGGCCCGATCAGAGCCGGCGACCGCGCTCGCCGACCCGTCTTCTGGCCGGCGATCAGCTCGCCGTCGACGTTCTTCTGATCGATCAGGACGGTCCTCTCGCGCACGTGAGACCACTCCAGGGCGAGCGCCTCCTGGGGGCGCAAGCCCAGGTAGGCGAGGACGGAGACGAGGGTGGCGTCGCCGAGTCGATCTTCGGCCAGCAGCTGATCACGGACCCGCTCGACCTTCTCGGGCGCCAAGACGTTAACTGCGCGGTCGCGCTTGTTCGAAGGCTTCCTCACCAGCCGCACGGGGTTGCGCGCGATCCGTCCTCGCTCCTCGGCGTACCGGAACATGCCCTGTAAGACGGCCAGGGCCTGGCGGGTCTGTGACCGCCCCGTGCCCTGTCGCTCGAGGTCGCGCTTGAATCGGTCGATCACGTCGGTGGAGACATCCCTCAGCTTCAGCCTGCCGAGCCGGGGAATGACGTGGCGGTCGAGCAGCACCTGATAGTCCCGACGGGTCCGCTTGGCGAGGTTCGGCACGACGTACAGGTCGAACCAGTCGGCCGCCAGGTCGCCGACCGTGCGCCGCGACCACTGCGAGCCGGCAAGGTCGCCGAGCTGCCGGCGCCGCTTGATCTCGGTCTCGAAGAGCTCGGCGTCGCCCTTGCGGATGAATCGGCGCTTGCGGCGAGACGAGTCACGGCCGCTGTCGCGATAGCGCACCTCCCAGCGCTCGTCGCCGTTGGACAGGACCACCTTGCTAGGCGCCATGCTCTCTCCTCTCGATCTGTTCGAGCCGCTCTCGGAAGAGTCCGCCGGTCGACCCGTTCGCCCCCTGAGGATCGACCATCGGCGAAGCCGGCGCCTTCGGCGCAATGCGATGGGCCTCCTTCCACTGCTTGAAGGCCTCGGGCTCCACCCTGATCTTGCCGCAGAGCTTGTGACCAGGCAGCTCGCCGCGCTTGATCGAGCGGTCGATCGCACTCGTCGAGAGGCTGCAGATCTCGGCCACCTGCGCAATGGTCAGGTCCACCCCGCGCGCGAGGGCCTCCGGCCCGGGCAGACTCCCGCCCCGCCCCTCTCGTGCCCCGTCGTTCGTGGCTTTGCGCTTTCTCGAAGCCACTAGGTCCAGTCCCGTTCGCCTTTGGAACCCTCGCTCTCGAAAATCCGGCAGCTGTGGCTCGTGCCGGGCTCGACGTGTGGGCTGTCATCGCTCGTGAGGTCACGTCCCTCTACCTACTCCGTTGCGTGAGCGGCCGTTTTTCCGGCCGCGAGTTTCAAAGCTGGCGCGTAAGCATCAGTCAGCGCCGGGGGGCACTGGCTCCGGACAGCCTCGCCGGAGATGGATCACTTTGCCGGGCAGGTGGCCATCGTCGGCGCCGTGGGCGGTGGTGGCTTTTGACGCCCTGGCTGCTGTGGTTTCGAGTCCGCTCGGCCTTCGCTACGAAGATCTCTCCTTCGTTTCGTGGCTGATGTACGCCGGGGCCGGCTTCTTCGCGAGGCGCCACGTCCGCTCGCTATGGGGCGCGGCGAAGACGGCTGGCCTGGTGGGCTTGGCCGATGCAACGGCCGGCTGGGCGATCTCCTCTGCGATCGATCCTGATCTGTACGCGTACGCCGACGAGCTCGCGCTCGGGCTCATAGCCCTGGTCATGTTGCTCGTTGTCGCGAGCGCAGTAATGCTCGGCGCCATCGGTGGCCTCCTGGCGCAACGCCTGTCGGCTGGTGGGTAGAGGCCGCCGCGACGTCCGCGGACGTGAACGCGTCCGGGGCCTACGGGATCGGAATCTCCGTGACGCTGCGCTCGTTGACGCCGAAGAACCAGGGGCCGGATCCCCGCTCGTCGATGATCTCTTCCATCGCTTCCCAGTTCCGCACCAATCGGACAAGCCAGTCCCAGGTCGATAGATCTCGCTTGCCGGCGATCCAGAAGACCCTCAGGCCCGCCTCGCGCAGCGCTCGCAGCTCTTGAGGGCGCGTCCGGATCCGGCGGTCCCGGCCAATGACAACGAGATCCCGCGCGGCGACTGCCGGAATCCAGTCCGGGTCGAGCACACCGAGCGGACATTCGGGTAGTAGCGGGTGCCCTACGTGCACCGTGTCGCGCCGAGCATGCGAAAGCGCTTTCCCTAAGCCGAGAGCGCTCTCATCGACGTAGAACCGTAGGTTGTCCGGGTCTGGTGCCAGCCGCCCGGTGAGTCCTACGCAGCCGCGCGAAGGAGTTCGTAGCGCACCGCGGCGTCGACCTGCTTCTTCTTCAGGTCGTACTCGTCGGCAACCATCTCGGGGGACTCGCCGGCCCTGATCAGCTCCGCGATCACTTCGGTCCGCACGCCCCTGACAACCGGCTCGCCGAACCCTCGAAGCGGATCGACTTCCACGTCGTCAACATCCGGCATGGGTCGGATCAACGCGGGACGGGCATCGTCTCCTTCGCCCGCCCACTCGACCGACCGGCGGAACTCCTCAGCCGGCTTGGCCCAGGTCAGCACCCGCTGTCCCGTTCGGACGACCACGAGAGCAAGGCGCCTCTCAAGTCCGACCTCCTCCTGAACTCTGCGGACCAGCTCCTGGCCGTGGACGTCAAGCCACGTTCGCGCTGACGCCAGTGGATACGACGTCCCCAATTCCTCTCGCAGCGCCTCGACCGCAGGTCGCATCCGGAGGATCGAAACACCAGCGCCTCGGTACTCCGCGAGCAGCCGGGTCTCGACGAACTCTCCCCACGTCACCGCGTCGTCCCGGGAGCTCTCCTCGCGAATGACAGGCGGATAGTGCTTGCCCTTGCGGTCGTAGCCGTCGATCCAGCGACGAGCCGTGCCCCCGGCCAGGCCGAGGATGCGGTCGACCTGCGGCATGCCGTAGGTGGGGCGCTCCAAGAGATCGATGACTTTGCTGCTCATGACGCCCTGATCATCGCATCCCGTGGGACGTCGGGGGCCGGGGGTAACCCCGGGCTGGCCACACGGTGAGCGCGCTCAGAGCAGCCAGGCCGCAGAGCGCGATCTCGAAACCACCCCTCTCCGATGGGGTGCCCAGCCTCGGTTCGACTAGGTCCAACGGGGATCGACGACCTCAGAGGGCGTCGAGACCGGTGCTTTCGCCCCGTCGCGCCTGAGCGCTGCCCTCAAGGGCGTCGTCGAGTGCCCCGGGCATGCCTCGCAGAAGCTCCGTGGCCTCTCGCGCCTCAGTTCGCCGACGGCGCAGCAGATCGGTGAGCAACGAAGCGGCGTAGCGCTCAGGCTCGACGCCCTCGGCTCGCGCGAGCCGATGCAGCTCGACGAGAGCCCCCTTCTCGAGACGTTCCTATAGATGTCAAGAGCGGCGCCTGGTGCGCCCGAGAGGGCCGGCGCCGCAGTTGATCGTGATGGTCGTCGCGGGTCGGGGCGGCGGCTGGGTTAGGTCGGCGAGGTCGGCGCAGAGCG
>JALZIJ010000227.1 GCA_030860375.1 Actinomycetota bacterium
CCGATGCGGCGTACCCTGTGGGGAAGCTCGGCTCTCACGTCGAGAGGACGGATCCCGTCCTGCATGTAGGCGACCGCGGGAAGGGACCGCCACCCCCGAGGAGTAAAGACGGACACATGGCACGCCCCACTGACTCCAACGAACAACTCCTCTGCTCCTTTTGCGGGAAGTCGCAGCGGCAGGTAAAAAAGCTCATCGCGGGCCCCGGCGTTTATATCTGCGACGAGTGCATAGACCTCTGTAACGAGATCATCGACGAGGAGCTCACCGCGCCACCTTCATTCGAGCTCGAGAGCCTGCCGAAGCCGGCGGAAATCAACGAGGTCTTGGAGGAATACGTCGTGGGCCAGGATGCCGCCAAGCGCGCACTCGCGGTCGCTGTTTACAACCACTACAAGCGCGTCCAGATCAAGCAGAACGCCGCCGACGGCGAGGTCGAGCTACAGAAGTCGAACATCATGCTGCTCGGTCCCACGGGTTGCGGCAAGACGCTTCTGGCGCAGACCCTCGCGCGCATCCTGAACGTGCCGTTCGCGATCGCCGACGCCACCGCACTCACTGAGGCGGGCTACGTTGGCGAGGACGTCGAGAACATCCTCTTGAAGCTGATCCAGGCCGCCGACTTCGACGTCAAGAAGGCCGAGACGGGGATCATCTACATCGACGAGATCGACAAGATCGCCCGCAAGGCGGACAACCCGTCGATCACGCGCGACGTCTCAGGCGAGGGCGTCCAGCAGGCGCTCTTGAAGATTCTCGAGGGCACCACTGCATCGGTGCCTCCACAGGGTGGGCGAAAGCATCCCCACCAGGAGTTCCTGACGATCGATACCACCAACATCCTTTTCATCTGCGGTGGATCTTTCGCGAATCTCGACAAGGTGATCGAAAAGCGGGTCGGCAATCGCGGCGTGGGATTCGGAGCCAAGATCGACTCGGCTCGGGACAAGAACGACCTTGGGGAGATGTTCGAAAAGGTGCTTCCCGAAGACCTCGTGGAGTACGGGCTGATCCCCGAGTTCATCGGCCGCCTGCCCGTCATCGCCGCGATCCACCAGCTCAGCCGCGACGATCTGATCACAATCCTGACCGAGCCGAAGAACGCCCTCACCAAGCAGTTCCAGCGGTTCTTCGAGTTTGACGACATCGAGCTGGTCTTCGCCGAGGACTCGCTCAGCGCTATCGCCGACCGCGCGCTTGAGCGCGAGACCGGCGCCCGAGGGCTGCGCTCGATCCTCGAGGAGACGCTCATGGACGTGCAGTTCGAGTTGCCCTCGCGACGTGACGTTCGCAAGTGCGTCGTCACCCGCGAGACGATTGCCGAGGGCCGCCGGCCCACGCTTGTCACCGAGGCGGTGCCAGACGAGGTCGATCCGGGCCTCGAGGCGCTCGGCGAAGAGTCCGCCTGAGGCGCGTCAGCCCGCGAACGTCAAGTCACGCTTGGGATCGATGCCTCGCCGCTCACCCGCTGCGGTGAGCTCGGGGGAGAGACCCCAGCGATCGGGCGCATCAGCCCCTTCGTGCTCAGCGCTGGCCCCCTTCAGCTTCATCGAGCCGGTGTTGTCGCCGATCGCTCCGATTGCTTCAACCTGCTCCGGCGTCAAACGCTGGTCGAGCGGAAGGTCTGCGAGCTCTCGGCGCTTCTCCTCAATCGGGCGCGCTCGGTCGTCCGCCTCCTGTATCAGGGTGGGGGCAACGCAGGCCACCGCGGGATGGGCGAGATTCCACTGGCACGCGAGCTGGATATCGGTGAGCCCCGAGCCATCCGCGACGGGTCGCATCTGTTCGATCCGCTCGAGTCCGCGCTCGATCCATCCTTGTGGGCGAAAGCGCCTGTGGTCGTGCTCGTGGAGCGGGGTGTCGACGTCGAGATCGCCCCAGAACAGGCCGCCGTAGTCGACGACGCGCGTGATCACTGAAACGTCGGCCGCCGCCGCTGCGTCCAGGACGAGCTCGCCCGGCCACGGCTCGAGGGGGTTCAAGATCACCATTGCCCAATCGATTACGTCGCCGAAGCGCTCGAGGCAGGCGATGAGGTCGAGCGTGAAGCCGTTAGCGGGGCCGGGAGCGATGCCGATCGCGCTCGCAAGCCCGTCCTCGCGAAGCGCTGCCATCGCTTCCCAGACCGTCGGGGATTCGTAGCCGGTGCGATCCGGGTTGTGGAGGAGGAGGAGGTCGAAGGAGTCGATGCCGACCGCTTCGAGGCTGCGCTCAGCCGCGTCGCGGAGGTACCCCGCGTAGCCGTCCGGGCTGCGGAGCGACGGATGGGTGAACCGCGGGAAGCCCTTTGCGCCCTCCCGCTCGCCCTCGAGAAAATCGTGGCCCACGGCTCCCGCGACACGGTAGGAGGCCCTATCAAGGCCCGCGAGGGCGCGACCCAGGGTGCGGTCGGCCTCGCCCTCGCCGTAGACGTCAGCCGTGATCACCGTGTCAATGCCCTCGCCGGGGCGAAACAGCGCCTCGAGGCGATCGTCGGAGATCGCCTCGCCAAAGCGCATGTAGCGCCCGCCGCTCCAGGTCCCGACGGCGCTTCGGCCAAGTTCGGTCATGAGCGCAACGCTAGCGGCCCCGCAGGGCCGGACTAACATCGCCCGCGGTGATAAACGACCGCTCCGAGACTCTCGAAAAGACGACGCGGTACGACCCGTCGGAAGTTGAGGCGCGGGTATTCGGAGGCTGGCTCGAAGGTGGTTATTTCAGCCCAGAGCCGGAGGGTCAGGCCGAAGACAACTTCTCGATTGCGGTCCCCCCGCCGAACGTAACCGGCGTCCTTCATATGGGTCATGCGCTGAACGGCTCGATTCAGGACGCGCTCATCCGACTCAACCGGATGCGCGGCAAGCCGACGCGCTGGATCATGGGCACCGACCACGCCGGAATCGCCACTCAGGCGCAGGTGGAGAAGGAGCTCGAGCGGGAGGGTTCCTCGCGCCGCGAGATCGGACGCGAGAGGTTCATCGAGCGCGTCTGGAGCTGGCGCGAACGCCATGGCTCGCAGATCATCGAGCAGTTCAAGCGCCTCGGTGCCTCGGCGGACTACGAGCGTGAGCGGTTCACCATGGACGATGCATACGCGAAGGCGGTGACGCGGGTCTTCGTAGACCTCCACGCACGCGGCCATATCTACCGCGACAACTACATAGTGAACTGGGATCCGGGCCTGCGATCGGCAATCTCAGACCTGGAGGTTGAGCAAAAGACGCTCACGGACACGCTTTATTCGATCGACTACCCGCTGGCGAACGGCTCGGGCGCGATCACGGTCGCCACGGTCCGTCCCGAGACGATGCTCGCCGATACCGCTGTGGCTGTCTCCCCTGGTGATGAGCGCTACGCGAGGCTCGTCGACGAGGAGGTGATCTTGCCTCTGGTCGGCCGGCGGCTGCGGGTAATCGCCGACGACCACGTCGATCCGGAGTTCGGCACGGGCGCGCTGAAGATCACGCCCGGGCACGATCCGAACGACTTCGAGATCGGCCGCCGGCACTCGCTGGAGGAGATCTCGGTCATCGGCGAGGACGGGCGGATGACAGACGCAGCCGGCGAGCCATTCGCCGGGATGGACGTCTCTGATGCTCGCGAGGCTGTGGTCGCCGCGCTTCGCGAGGAGGGGGCGATATCGGCTGAGGAGCCCTACGAGCATGACGTTCCCCATTCGGCGCGCTCAGGGCGGCGAGTCGAACCCCTGATTTCGCTCCAGTGGTTTTGCGACATGGGTGAGCTCGCGAAGCCGGCGATCGAGGTGGTGCGCGACGGCCGCGTCCGCTTTCACCCGGAGAAGCCTTGGGCCAAGGTCTATCTCGACTGGCTGGAGAACATCCGGCCCTGGTGCGTGTCGCGCCAACTCTGGTGGGGCCACCAGCTTCCGGTTTGGTATTGCGATGCGTGCGAGGAGATCGTCGTGGCCTCGGTGGTGCCCGAGCGCTGCGGTGCTTGCGACGGACCGCTTAGGCGTGACGAGGATGTGCTCGACACCTGGTTTTCCTCGGCGCTCTGGCCTTTCGCCACGCTCGGCTGGCCGGACGAGGCTCCCGAGCTTTCGGCCTGGTACCCGACCGATGTCCTTTCGACCGCGCGGGACATCATCTTCCTCTGGGTCGCGCGCATGGTGATGATGGGAATCGAATTCACGGGCAAGGTTCCCTTTACCGACGTGAACATCCACTCGGTGATCCAGGCGCCTGACGGGCAGCGGATGTCGAAAAGCCTCGGCACGGGCATCGACCCGCTCGAGGCGATCGACGAACACGGCGCCGACGCCCTTCGATTCGGCTTGCTTTCGATGTCGTCCTCTCAAGACGTGCGCTACGCCGACGCGAAGGTGGCGCAGGGCCGGGACCTCACCAACAAGCTCTGGAACGCGTCGCGGCTCATCCTGTTGAACGCAGGTGACGCTCAGGCGGCTCCGTCGGCCGCAACGGTCGAGGACCGCTGGATCGTCTCGCGACTCGAGCGCACTATCGCCGAGTTGGACGAGCGGGTCGAGGCCTACGACTTCTCCGGTGCAGTCGCTGAGCTCTACCGATTTTTTTGGTCCGAGCTTTGCGATTGGTATCTCGAGATCGTCAAGCCCCGTCTTTACGAGGAGGAGCCCGCGGTTGCCGGAAATCTTCTCTGGGTGCTCGCGCGGTTCCTTGCCCTCGCACATCCGTTCATCCCGTTCGTGACCGAAGAAATCTGGCGCTACCTGCCGGACACAGCGGATCGCTTGCCGCTCATCGTTTCCGGGTACCCGGAAGCCGACGATGAGAGGCTCGATCCGGATGCCGAGCGCGAAATCGAGGCGGCAATCGATTTGACGCGCCAGGTCAGGCGCTGGCGTGACCTTGCGGGTGTGCCGGTCGCAAGCGTCTTGGCCGCGCGTGTTGGAGCCGACGGATCCGAGCCGCATGAGTTGGTCGCACGGCTCGCCCGCCTCGAGTTGGACGGTGCGGGCGGGGAGGCGCTCGCGAGCGTTGGCTCGCTCGAGCTCTTGGGCTCGAGCGAGCTCGACCCGGCCCAAGTCGCCGAGCGAATCGAAGCCCGCGCGGCTGAGCTCCGCTTCGAGGTCGAGCGTGGCGAACGGAAGCTTTCGAACGAGAGCTTCGTCGCAAAGGCGCCGCCCGAGGTGGTGGAGGCCGAGCGCGAAAAGCTCGCGGGCTACCGCGCCGAGCTCTCTGAGCTCGAGTGATGACGAGACCCCGCACCGGAGGCAAAGCCGAGGAGGTGGCGGGATTGTCGGCCGAAGGCTGGTTCCGATCGCTCGACCCGATCGGCTGGCGCTTCGGGCTTGAGCGAATCACGGCGCTCGTCGCCGCCCTCGGCGAGCCCCAACGCTCATTTGAGTCGATCCACGTCGTCGGCACAAACGGCAAATCGTCGGTGAGCGTGATGACCGCGGCCCTCCTCGAAGCGTCGGGGCGTAGCACCGGCGCGTACCTCTCGCCTCATGTGGAGCGCTGGGCGGAGCGGGTCCAGATCCGAGGCTCGGAAATCGAGGGTGAGGCGTTCGCGCAAGCGGCCGCGAAGGTCGCCGCGGCCATTCCGGGGGTCGAAGAGGGCTTTTCAGAAGGCGAGCGAGTGACCCAGTTCGAGGCGGCGACCGCGGTCGCTTTCGTGGCACTCGCCGATGCGGGAGTCGAAGTTGGCGTGATCGAGGCGGGGCTCGGCGGGCGGCTTGACGCAACGAACGTGCTGAACTCGAAGGCGACCGTGCTGACCTCGATCGGGCTCGACCACACCGCATGGCTGGGCGAGACCGAAGCCGAGATCGCGGCGGAAAAGCTCGCTGTGCTGCGACCGGGCTCGACCCTCGTTCTGGGAGGCCTCTCGCCCGAGGTCGAAGCGCAAGCGCGCTCGCTCGCCGCGGCGCGCGACTGCCGCGTCGCCGAAACCCATCCCCGAGGGGAAACGTCCAACGCACCGCGCTATAGGGGGGCAATTGGGACGTTTGGGGGCGGGGCGCCTTACTTGCAGCGTAATCTGGCGGTCGCCCGCGCGGCGGCGGTCGTGGTCGCGGGCCCCCTGGATGACGAGGTCGTCCAGAGGGCCATCCAAGGCCTTGAGCTCCGTGGCCGCTTCGAGGTCTCTCAAGGCGACCCGCCGGTGATCAGTGATGCCGCGCATAACCCTCACGGCGCAACGGCCTTGGCCGAAGCGCTAGGTGCGGAGTTGGGGGAAAGGCATGTAATCGCGTGCATTGCCCTCATGGGCGACAAGGACGCCGCCGGAATCGTCAAGGCGCTGGCGCCGGCTCTTTCGAGCGTCGTATGCACCGAGATACCCCTGGAGCGTCTGAGGGGAGCCGGGCGGCCCGGGACGAGCACCTTCGAAGCCGTGGAGCTGGCGTCGCTCTTCGAGGTCACGGGCGTGGCAGCGACTGTGGAAACCGATCCGGACAGAGCGATCGCTCTCGCCAAAGAGAGGGCGAAGGAGCAGGGCGGGGTGGCGCTGATCGCCGGATCGCACTACCTTCTGGCTTAGATATGGACCGAGAGGCACGCTCAGAGTTGCTCCAGATGATGGGCCTCGTAGCTGCGGTGGTGGCTGTGGTCATCCTCGTCTTCTTCGGACTGGGCTACCTGTTCGGCCGCCTGTTTTTGTAGCGGGACCTCTCTTGCGGCGACGCTCGTAGAAGGCTTTCGGCTCCATAGCAAGAAGTAGACTCCCCGATTCTCATGGCCCTGCCCTTCGCGATCTTCGGCATCGAAAACGACGGCGTCAACCTGGCAATCAACCTCCTGATTCTGTTCTTGGTGGTCGTTTACCTCGCGCTGATCGCCTACACCTATCTCGACGCGAGGCGGCGTCTCGAAGACCCCGTCCTGGTTGGCTGTGCGACCGTGGCCTCACTTTTCCCTTTTCTCGGCGTGATCATTTACTCGATCTTGCGCCCGCCGGAATTTCTCGAGGACCGTCGCGAGCGCGAGCTCGAAATCCGCGCCTCCGAGCTCCGTGTGCGCCAGCTCGAGGAGAACTCCTGTCCCAACTGCGAGCACCCGGTCGAGCGCACCTATCTGCGCTGTCCGAGCTGCCGCGCCCGGATCAAGGACCCCTGCGAGTCATGTGGTAAGCCCGTCGACCCCCGCTGGGGGCTCTGTCCTTATTGCGAGACGCCTACTCGCCGCGCCGAACCGGCGCCGGCTTCGTCTCGCCGATCGTCTTCGAAGCGCGGCGTGCCCCGCCCTACGCGCACTAAGCGGCCGGTGTCGCGCTCTTCCACGGACGGCGCCGACGACCCGAGCGACAGCTCGACGGCATCCGAGCGCTCTGCCAGCCGCACATCTGAGGCCCGCCAACCCGCCAGCCGGCGGAAGACCCAGGCGCCGCCGACCCGTCGTTCGAACTCCAGCGACCGTTAAAGCGGCGGTATCCCCCGAGCCGAAAGCGAGCTTTCCGCATGTCCCGAACTTTGATACTTGTCAAGCCCGACGCGTTTCAGCGCGCACTCACCGGCGAGGTCCTCGCCCGCTTCGAGCGTAAGGGCCTTCGGATCAAGGCCCTGAAGCTTGTCCAGGCCGACGGGGCCACCGCGAACGATCACTACGCCGAGCACACGAAAAAGCCGTTCTTCGGTGAGCTGGTCGAGTTCATCACGGGCGGGCCCCTCGTAGCTGCCGTCCTAGAGGGACACGACGCCGTCGCCGCGGCGAGGCAGCTCATCGGCGCGACGAATCCCGTCGAGGCTGCCCCGGGCTCGATCCGCGCGGACTTCGGGCTCGAGGTGACCTTCAACATGGTCCACGGCTCAGACTCAGACGAGTCCGCCGAGCGCGAAATCGCGATCTGGTTCCCGGAGCTCTAGTTCGCGAGGCCGCCAGCGCCCGCGAAAATAGGGTTTGTCGCATAGGACCGGCACAATCCATCTTTCGCGGATGGAGTGGAGCTCGAAGGCCCGCGGCTGAGGCGCGTGATCGTGCGCCGCCTCGCCTGCGAGCATCGGGCGCATGCCCCGCCTCGTCCTCGCCTCTCGCTCGCCCCGCCGGAAAGAGATCCTTGGCTGGCTCGGGATCGCGTTCGAGACGGTTGAACCCGAAGTCGAGGAGTTGACCGAGGGGGACGATCCCGAAGCTCTTGTGCTCGAGAACGCGCGGCTCAAGGCGCTTGCGGGGCTTGAGTCCCTGGGCGGGGATGCAGGCGACAGGGCCGTGCTTGGCGTCGACACCGACGTGTTCCTCGATGGCCGGATGCTTGGCCAACCGGCGGACAGGGATGCGGCCGAAGGGCGGCTGCGCGCACTCTCGGGCCGCGAGCACGAAGTCCTGAGCGGCGTTTGCCTCCTCGGTCCCAACGCCGCGGGGATCCCGGGCGCGCCGCTTCGCGAGCGCTCAGGCATCTCGCGCTCGCTCGTCACCTTCGCAGAGCTCGACGAAGCGACCATTTCGGCCTACCTCGATTCCGAGGAGTGGCGGGGGAGAGCAGGCGGGTACGCGATTCAGGGGCTCGGGTCGATTCTCGTCGATCGAGTAGAGGGAGATTTCTCGAACATCGTCGGGCTACCGATCCGCGTCCTCTTGGACCTTGAACCCGCACTGGCATCGAAAGGGCGGCTAAACCCTAAGGCGAAGGAATAGCCTTAGACTTTGGCAATAGGCTCAAGTTCCGCTTGCGGCTTGGGAATCCTTCGCTACACTCGGCCTTCGGACGGTCCTCGGAGCGGGCCTTTCATTCGCCCTCCCCTGCATGTCCTCTACGTCACATCCCAAGGCGGGCTGAGCGCCCGTGTATCGCAAGCAAGTACGCCGCCGCCGCGCCGTGCTGGTCGGCCTCATCGTGGGTTCGCTGATCCTGCTGTCCGCGCACTTCTCAGAGGCTGAGTCCGGGCCACTCCATGCAATTCAGCGCGGCGCTGCCACCGTGCTGTCGCCACTCGAGTCCGTGGCGAACGCCGCGCTCAAGCCGGTGCGTGACGGAATCGATTGGTTCGACGAGACTTGGGAGGCCCGCGGCGAAAATGACAACTTGGAGGAAGAGCTTGCGGCGGTTCGCACGGAGCTGGCCGACGCCAGAGTCGCGAACGCCGAGAACGACAAGCTCCGTGGGCTGTTGGGGCTGAACGAAGACGAGCTGTCCGGCTTCGGCTTCGCGCCGGTTACCGCGCGGGTAGTGACGCGGACGCCTAGCCTGGTAAACGCGACGGTCGGCGTCAATGCCGGATCGGCGGACGGAGTGGAAGCCAACGACGCCGTGGTGGCAGCGGACGGCCTTGTCGGCCGCGTGACCTCGGTCACCTCGACAACCGCCCAGGTTCAGCTCATCACCGACCCGCGCAACGGCGTTTCGGTGGCCGTCGCCGAGCCCGGCGGGCCTCAAGGGATCGTTTCAGCTACGGCCGGAGAGCCGAATGAGCTCACGCTCGAGTTCTTCTCGAATGAGGACGAGGTTTCCGATGATCAGTTCGTCGTCACCGCGGGCTGGTCGGATCCCGCGAGCGGGCTCTCTTCGGCTTACCCGCCGAACGTCGCCGTCGGCAAGATCACGGAAACGTCCACCGCAGACGTCGACTTTCAGCAGGTGACCGTGGAGCCGTTCGTCGACATGCAGGAGCTCACCTGGGTCGAAGTCCTGACCGGAGGCCCGAAGCGGCCGGGGATCGACGGCGAGGAGGCTCTCCCGTGATCCTCACTCGCTGGATAAATCTGCGGATCGGCCTGATCGTGCTCATGAGCGTCCTCCTCCAGGTCGCGTTCTTCTCGTACTTTCGGATCTTCGGCGTGTCCCCCGACATCCTCCCGGTCGTGATCACGGCGATCGGCCTTCTCGGCGGCGCCGTCGTTGGTGCCGTGGTCGGATTCTCGGCCGGTCTCCTTCTCGACATCTCCCTGCTTGAGACGCTGGGCGTGTCGAGCCTCGTCCTGCTCTTCGTCGGCTATATGGCCGGTCGCTACCGCGAGAGCTTCGAGATTGACTCTGCCTTTGCCCCAGCGGCGCTCACGGGGGGCCTCGCCTTTCTGGCCGCAGCCGGATTCACCGCGATCGAGCTCACGCTCGGCGTCGATACGCCCGTGAGCGGAGCGATCGTGGGCGACGCGATGGTCAAAGGCTTCCTTGCCTTCCTCCTCGCCTACCCGATCTATCCCCTCGTCCGCCTGTGCCTTCGGTCGGCACTCGTTCTCGAAGAGCCACGGACCAGTCGCCGCAGGCATCCAGGCAAGGCTCGAGCCTCTCGCTCGGGCAGTGGACGGCGCGAGGGGCTTCTCCGCGGCCGCCGCCCCGGCACTCGCCGAGGCCTGCCGGGCTCGCGCGTGCGGCGCGCGTCCGAGGCGGGGGGCACTCGATGAGCTTTGGCGACGGCAGCTGGAACCAGGAGCGGGTCGAGCCGTCAGTTCTCGGGCGGAGATTCGCGATCATCGGCGGCGTCGCCCTCGTCGCCTTCGGGATCATCCTCTTTCGCCTCTGGTATCTCCAGGTGCTCTCGGGCGACCGCTACCTGGCCGAAGCGCAGGGCAACCGCGTCCGCGAGTTCACCGTTCAGGCGCCGCGCGGCGAGGTCCTCGACCGCGACGGCGAGGTGATCGTCGGCAACCGCACCGCGCTTGCCCTCCAGATCAGAACCGAGGAGCTGCCAGACAATCCCGCTGAGCGAGCCCGCGTGCTTCGCAGCGTCTCGGAGGTCACCGGCATGGAGGCGTCGAAGATCCGCGCCGAGATCCGCGAGCAGACCAAGCTCTTGCCCTCCAACCCCGTCACCCTCCAGCGCGACGTCCCGACTCCCGTCGTCCTCTTCGTGCGCGAGAACCAGGCGCGGTTTCAGGGTGTCTCGGTCGATCGCGTGTATGTGCGCCAGTACCCGCAAGGCTCGACCGCGGCTCACCTGCTCGGCTACGTGAAGGAGGTGAGCGCCGAGGAGCTCGACGAGTCCGCCTACTCAGACCTCGAGCCCGGCGACGAGATCGGGAAGGACGGCGTCGAGCTCTCCTACGACTCGGTACTTCGCGGGGTGAACGGCGCAACCAGGGTGCCGGTCGATGCATCCGGGACGCCAACCGGACGCCCGACGAGCGTTCGCGAACCGTCTCAAGGCAACGACCTCGTGATCTCTATCGACTCGGATCTCCAGGCCATCGGCGAGAGCGCGCTCGAAGGCAGAAGCGGCGCGTTCGTCGCCCTCGACATCGAGAATGGCGAAGTCCTGGCGATGGGCTCGGGGCCGACCTTCGATCCGGCAGCCCTCGCGAAGCCCGAGATCTCGGGCGCGACGGCCCGGTCGATCTTCGGCACCGACGCCGATACCGGCAGCGGGGCCCCGGCGTTCAATCGCGCGATCGCGGGCGGCTATCCGACTGGCTCCACGTTCAAGCCGATCACCGCATTGGCGGCACTCGAGGCGAACAAGCTGACGCCCTCGGAGATCATCAACGACGACGGTCTTTACCAGGTAGGGACCCAGGAATTCAGGAACGCCGGGGACCTGAGCTACGGCCGGATCGACCTCCGCGATGCGCTCCGGGTTTCCTCCGACGTCTTCTTCTACACGCTCGGCGCGCGGCTCGAAGAGTCGATCGAGGACGACGGCGACGAATACATCCAGGACTGGGCGAAGTCACTCGGCTTCGGCGACGTCACCGGCATCGACGTGCCCGGAGAGACTGTCGGCAGGGTCCCCACCCCCGAGTGGCGAAACGAGCTTTTCGAGGACGGCGATATCGACCGCCCTTGGTCTGTGGGCGACAACATCAACCTCTCGGTCGGCCAGGGCGACCTCCTTGCCGCTCCGCTTCAGCTCGCGGTCGCCTACGCGGCGCTCGGGAACGGCGGCACGGTCGTCACGCCCCACGTCGGCCTTCGCACCGAGGATCCGGACGGACAGGTGGTTCAAGAGATCGCCCCGCCGCCCCAGCGCGAGGTCGAGATCGACCCGGCCTGGCGCGGGCCAATCATGGACGGCCTCGTCTCAGCGGCGATGGAGCCGGGAGGGACTTCGTACCCGATCTTCGGGAACTTCCCGGTTGACATCGCCGGCAAGACCGGCACTGCGGAAACCCCCGTCGACGGCGTTCTCGTCGATCAGGCGTGGTATGCCGCCCTCGCGCCGGCCGACGATCCGAAGGTCGCGGTGGTCTACACGATCGAGCAGGGCGGCTTCGGCGCGGAGACGGCGGCGCCCGCCGCGCGCGAGCTGCTTTCCGAATACGCCCAGAAGTATCTCTCGGTATCTCAGCGTCAGATCGACGAGGCAGCCGCGGCTCCGCCGCTCGCAGCCGGTACCGTGGGGGTCGAGTAATGGCGGTAGTTAGCGGTCCAAGGCCCCGTGTGCAGCCTCGGCCTCGGCCCTATGCCGAGCCGCGCGAGAGCTTGCTCGAACGCGCCGGAGTGCTGAAGCTTGATTTTGCCCTGCTTGCAGGGGCTCTGGGCTTGATCGCCTTTTCGATCTACACGCTGGGCCAGGCCACGGCCGAAGATGTGCCCGGCGATCCGTATTTCTATGTCATCCGCCAAGCCATCTACGCCACCGTGGGCATCGCGCTCATGCTGGCGGTCGCACGCGTGGACTACTCGCGGTTTCGCGAGCTTCGCGTCGGCATCTACTCGGCGATGGTCTTCTCGATCTGCCTCGTCTTCGTCTTTGCCGAGGCAACCCGCGGCTCACGCCGCTGGATCGAGCTTCCGTTCTTCACCTTCCAGCCTTCAGAGCTCGGCAAGGTGCTTCTCATCCTGGTTTTGGCCGCCGTCGTGGTCTCCCACTCGGAGAGCGCTTGGCGTCGTACAGGCCGGATCTTGCTCCTGGGAGCGATCCCGGGCGCGCTCGTTTTCTTGCAGCCCGACCTCGGCTCATCACTTGTCTACGGGGTCGTGACCCTCGCGGTGCTCTTCATCGCCGGCACGCCGTGGCAGCACATCGCTGTCATCGGCACGCTGGCGGCAGCCGCCGTGACCGTCGTCTTGGTGGTGGCTCCGGCCGCCGACAAGCCGATCCTCCAGCCGTATCAGGAGGATCGCCTGACCAGTTTCCTTTCGCCGAGCGAGGACTCGGCCGGCTCGAGCTATCAGATCAATCAATCGCTCATCTCCGTCGGCGCCGGTGGCAAGACCGGCCGCGGAGACGAAGCGACGCAAACGCGGGACGGCTTCTTGCCCGAGCGCCACACCGACTTCATCTTTGCGGTCGTTGGGGAGCGCTACGGCTTTGCGGGCGCCGCGTTCATCCTGTCCCTTTACGCCCTGCTCATCTGGCGGGCGCTGCGCATCATGACGCTCTCGAAGAACCGTTACGGGACCATCGTGGCCGGCTCGATAGCCGTCGCCATCATGTTCCAGATCTTCGTCAACGTGGGAATGAACATCGGGATCGCACCCATTACGGGGATCCCCTTGCCTCTCATGAGTGCTGGAGGATCGTCCGTCATCGTCACGTTTTTGGCGCTAGGACTTCTCCAGAGCATCCATGTTCAGTCGCAGCTCGCCTCAAGGAGCAGGGGGTACCCCACTCCTTTGAGGTGAGTTCTTAAGTTGAAGAAGAAGATTCTCGTATCAGTTGACGCCGGCGAGACGCGCGTCGCAGTTTTTGAGCAGAAGGGCAACGCAAAGTCGCGCGTTGCGGAGCTATACGTCGAGCGCCGGGGCTCTCGCTCCATCGTCGGCAACATCTACAAGGGTGTCATCGACAACGTCCTACCCGGGATGGAAGCCGCGTTCGTCGACATCGGCCTTGAGCGAAATGGATTCCTCCACGTCGACGAGATCGTCCTGCCCGGAGGGGAGAAGGTGCCGCGCCGTGGGCACGGCAAGGGCCGCCGGATCGACGAGCTGATCAAGCCGAAGCAGGAGGTCTTGGTCCAGGTGGTCAAGGACCCGCTGAAGACGAAGGGCGCGCGGCTTTCGATGCAGCTCTCGATCGCGGGCCGCTATCTGGTCTACATGCCGCAGGGCGCAGGCATCGGCGCGAGCCGACGACTGCCCGACTCCGAGCGTGACCGGCAGCGAAAGCTGCTCGGAAAGATCCACAAGGGCGATGGCGGCGTGATCGTGCGCACCGCCGCCCAAGGCGCGCAGTCAGAGGACTTCGAGCGCGACCTCGCCTACCTCCACAAGCTGGCCGAGGTCGTCGAGCGCCGCGGGGAGGAGGTCAAGGGTCCCGACCTGGTCTTCCAGGAGGCGGACCTCTCGATTCGCGTCCTTCGCGACGTGCTTCCGTCCGAGTTCGACAAGGCCGTGATCGACGATCCCAAGCAGCACCAGCGGGTGACGAGCTTCTTCTTGCGCACGGCGCCGGAGCTGGTCGAGAAGGTCGAGACCTATGACGGAGCTGAGCCGCTCTTCGAGCGTGAGGGAGCCGAGGAAGCCGTTCGCTCGACGCTTTCACGCCGGGTGGACCTGCCCTCGGGCGGATACCTCATGATCGACTACGCCGAGGCACTGACGGTGATCGACATCAACACGGGCAGCTTCACCGGGCGCGGCAAGAACAGTCGCCTCGAGGACACGATCACCCGTGTCAACATCGAGGCCGCCGAGGAGGTCGTCCGCCAGCTCCGCCTGCGAGACATCGGCGGAATCATCGTCGTCGACTTCATCGACATGGCTCGCGCCCGCAACCGCGATCAGGTCCTGAAGACGATGCGCGAGGCGCTGGACGAGGACAAGACGAAGACCTATGTGGTCGAGATATCGCCGCTCGGCCTGGTCGAGATGACGCGCCAAAACGTCACGGACGGTGTCCGCGAGATCCTCACGAAGACATGCCCCACCTGCGAGGGCGAGGGCGTCATCCTCTCCGAGGAGACCGTGGCGATCGATGTAATCAGAAAGCTCCGCGAGCTCGTTGCGCAAAAGCCGGAGCCCGACGCGTTTCTGATCCGGGTCAACCCGCGGGTCGCCGCGAAGCTGACCGAGGAGGGCTCGGGACTTCATGAGCTCGAAGAAGAAACCGGGAAGCATTTCCACTTCGAGGGCGGCGATGCACTGGCCGTGGCGACCTACGAGGTCTCAGAGGAAGGAAGCCGTGACGACATCGAGCGACGCGCTCTTCCGTTCTCGGTCGGCGAGGAGGTGCTCGTCGCGATCGAGGAGCCCCACATGTACAACGTGGACGACGCGATCGCCCGAGTCGACTCCTACATCGTCTCGGTGACCGGCGGCGGCCGGTACGTGGGCGAGCGCAGGCTCGTACGGATCGACGAGGTCGCACGCTCCCAGGCGAGCGCGTCGCTGGTCGACGGCGGGCCGGAGGACGACCGGGATGACTCAGACGACGCCGATGACGGTGAGCTAGAATCCACCGCCTCCGGAAGGCGCAGGCGAGGTCGCAGAGGCGGCCGTGATCGCCCTCGTACCTCAGACGGAGCGACGACCGATGGCTAAATCAATCCCATTTCCATTCAGGACAATCTTCTTTCGCGACATAAGTCGCTCACCATGACTACCTACGCGATAATTGAGACGGGCGGCAAGCAGTACCGCGCCGAGAAGGGCACGGTACTCGTGGTCGACCGCATGCCGGATGACGAGGGCGCCAAGGTGACGCTTCGTCCCGTCATGTTCTCCGGCGACGACAAGTTCGTCGGTGGGGGCTCGGATCTCGAGAAAGTGAAGGTCGAGGCCGAGGTGGTCGAGCACCTCCGCGGCGAGAAGATCAAGGTTTTCAAGTACAAGGCAAAGAAGGGCTACCGCAAGCGCCGCGGCCATCGCTCTGCGTTGACTCGCATCGAGGTGAAAGACGTGAAGATGCTTTCGCGAAAGCCTGCTCAGAAGAAGGAACCCGCGGCGAAGGCTGACGCGGCGAAGGAGGACTCCTAAATGGCGCACAAGAAGGGGCTCGGCTCCTCCAGGAACGGGCGCGACTCCAATCCGAAGATGCTCGGTGTCAAGGTGTTCGCAGGTCAGGTCGTTGATGGCGGCGAGATCATCGTGCGCCAGCGCGGCACCCGCTTTCGCCCCGGTGACGGCACCGGCATCGGCCGCGACCACACGATTTTCGCGACGCGCGCGGGCTTGGTCGAGTTTCACTCCGGCCGTAAGGGCCGCACCGTCTCCGTCGCCGAAGCGGAGTAGCGCCCCATCGCTCAGGCCGCCGACCAAGAGTTGGTCGAGGCGCTCAGGAAGGGCGACCGCCAGGCGTACGCGTCCCTGGTCGACGAGATGACCCCGCCGCTCTTGCGACTTGCCATGGCGCATGTGCCAAGTCGCGCAGTTGCCGAGGAGGTCGTCCAGGACACGTGGGTTGGGGTCCTGAACGGCGTCGATCGTTTCGAAGGTCGCTCAGCGCTTCGTACCTGGATCTTTCAGATTCTCCTCAACATCGCGAGGACGCGAGGTAAGCGCGAAAAGCGCACACTGCCTTTCTCGTCGCTTCGCCGGCGTGCCGAGGAAGGACGCGACGAGCCGTCCGTTGATCCGGACCGCTTCCAGGGGCGCCGCGACGACCAACCCGGAGCGTGGGCCAGTCCACCCGCCGAGTGGCAGGACCCCGAGCACGTCCTGGCGACGAGGGAGGCGCGTCGCGTCATGCTGGAGGCGATCGCCGGGCTGCCGCCGCGCCAGCGCGATGTGATCGTCCTGCGTGACGTCCAGGGTTATTCGGCTGAAGAGGCGCGTAACGCGCTCGACGTCTCCGAGACCAATCAGCGAGTGCTTCTACACCGCGCGCGCTCCAAGGTCAGGACGGCGCTCGAGGAGACTCTTGACAGGGATTCGGTGCCCACATGAGCCAGGAACGACAAATCGCCTGCCAGGAGTTCGTCGAGGAAGTCACGGACTACCTCGAGGGCAAGTTGTCCGAGGTCGAGGAGCGCTGGACTGACGAGCATCTGGCGGCGTGCCCGCACTGCCGCGCCTATCTCGAGCAGATGCGCGCGACGATCGCGGCGCTGCGCGGCCTTGCGGAAACCGATGTGGACCCGGCGCTGCGCGATCGCATCCTCAGCTCGCTCCCCTAGCGTGGGTCGAATAGCGCTCGCTGGGCGCGGGAAGCTCGACCCGCGCTCGCTCCCCCAGCGCGTGGGTCGAATAGCGCTCGCTGGGCGCGGGTAGTTCGACCCGCTGCCAGACTCAACGCGTGTTTCATGATCGCGCACGCATCTGGGTCGAGGGCGGCGCCGGTGGGAACGGTGTCGTCTCGTTTCGCCGGGAGGCGCATGTCCCGCGGGGCGGACCCGACGGGGGCGACGGTGGCCGGGGTGGCGATGTCGTCCTTGTTTGCGACTCATCCCGGCGCGACCTTGCGGCACTTCGCATCGCTCGCCACTTCAAGGCGGGCCGCGGCCGCCACGGCGAAGGCGCTCGCCGCCACGGTGCTCGCGGCGAGACGTTGGAGGTGTCGGTCCCTCCCGGCACTTCGGCTGAGGGAGTCGACGGGGCTTCTTATGACTTGGTCGAACCCGGTCAGCGTGCGGTCGTCGCCGCGGGCGGGGGCGGGGGACACGGGAACAAGCGCTTTGCGACTTCAACGCGCCAGGCACCGCGATTCTCGGAGAAGGGGCTGGCGGGGGAGGAGGGGTGGATCGAGCTCCGCCTCAGATTGCTCGCCGACGCGGGCTTGGTGGGACTTCCGAATGCGGGCAAGTCCTCGCTCCTCGCTCGCCTGACGAATGCCCGACCCAAGGTTGCCGACTATCCGTTCACCACGATCGAGCCAATCCTCGGGACCATCGAGAACTCGGAGCGCCAACTCGTGCTCGCCGACATCCCCGGATTGATCGAGGGCGCCGCCGACGGGGCTGGGATGGGCCACGAGTTCCTCGCACACGTTGAGCGCTGCAGGGTGCTCGTTCACGTTCTCGAAGTAGATCCGCCGGACGGAGCGCCCGAGCCGGCGGAGGCCTATCGCACGGTCCGGGCAGAGCTCGACGCCTACGGCGCAGGGCTCGCCGACCTGCCGGAGATCGTGCTTTTCTCGAAGCTGGACCTGCTGCCGCCCGATGGAGCCGAGGAGTGGGTCGCGGAGCTGGCCGACTCGATCGGCGCCGAATCCACCCCGGTCCTCGCCGGATCCTCCGCCACGGGGGAGGGGATCGAAGCGCTGATCCGGGCGCTCTTCGGGGCCGTGCCCGCCGCGCCGCCCGCGGACGTCCTCGACAGCGACGCGGGGGAGTACGAGGCGGAGTACATCACCTACCGTCCGGCGGCCGACCAAGGGTTCGAGGTCCTTCGCGAGAACGAGGCGTTTCGCGTCGTCGGCAAGGGGATCGAGCTCCTGGTGGCGCGACACGACCTCTCGAACCTCGAGGCGCTCACGTATCTCGAAGACCGCCTACGGGAGATCGGGGTGGTCGCCGCGCTCGAGCGCGCGGGCTTTGCGCCCGGCGACGACGTGCGAATCGGCTCAGAAGAGTTCGAGTTCCACCCGGGATGATCCACAACGAACGCCCCGCGCCCCGGCGTATATGACGGGTTCCGGGAGTTCGCGGTTGTCAGAGGTGGCGCGCGTGACCTCCTGGGGGTTTAGGCTTCGCGCGGGGATGGGTCGGAGGTTCTATCTGTGCGTTTTGGTGTTCGCGCTCGCGGCGCTCGCGCCCGCAGCTGCGCAGGCTGAGGTCAGGGCGGGTGCGGCGGCCGTAGATGCCTCGTGGCACGTTGGAGCGTCGGCGGGCCAGTACGCCTCAGACGGGTCGTTCGTCGACCCGGCCGACGGCACCTACGACCCAACGGTCCATTCGTACCGCCGAAAGCCTTCCTACGGGATCCAGTCGCGCCTCGAGGCGCGGGCGATCGTGGTCGAGGGACCCGACGGTCATCGCGTCGCAATCGTCAAGAACGACCTCTACATCCCGCAGGATCTCCTCTGGCGCCGGGCGGCACTGATCCTCGAGGAAGAAGGCGACTGCGGGATCGGTCGCGAGACGCTCACGATGGTCTCGACCCACAACCACTCGTCGCCGTTCTACTCGTCGACGAGCTTCGGCGTCTGGACCTTCCAGGACGTCTTCGACGTGCGCTTCTACGAGTACATGGCCGAGCGTATGGCGGCTGCCGTGGAGGAGGCGTGCGCCGACCTCGTGCCGGTCAGGGTGGGGGCAGCGGTTGGCGAGTTCGACAAGACGCATCGCCACTCGTTCGGGCCGGCGATCGCGGACGATGGCACGCCCGCGGGCTATCCGCACTCCGACACGGACAAGCGCCTCACGGTGATCCGCTTCGACGACGTCTCGGACCCGTCGGACCCGAAGCCGCTTGCGAACCTGGTCAGCTGGAGCGGCCATCCCGAGTTTCTCGACGGCAACGACCTGATCTCGGCCGACTACGTGGGACCGCTCGAGCGGATGGTCGACCGGGGATCGGATGCGGTGACCATCTTCTCGCAGGCATCCGTGGGCACCGCCGAGCCCGAGCGCTCGGCCTTTCACTCGATTCACGAGCGGCTCGAGTTCACCCATAAAGACTACGCGCAGGCTGAGTTCGGCGCGCGCCTCCTTGCCGATGCGGTGCTCGAGCTCACCGATGACATCGAGGCGGGAACGCCGCCCGACCCGGGGCGCTATGTCCCGTTCGACGACGACTTCGAGGTCCAAAGCGACGACCGCTGGTTTCCGGGTCCGTTCTCGCATCCGTATCCGGGCGTCTCCAACTGTCGCGTCGACAAGGGCCTCAGCGGCGATCCTCAACTGCCGGTCGTCGGTCTTCCGACCTGCCAGGGAGTGAAGAGCGGGCTGAACGAGCTCTCGGACCTGACCGGCTTGCCCGAGCCGCCGACGGGCGAGTTGCCGGCGATCGACCCAGGGCTGACCACGGACGACTTTCAAGAGCTGGGCATCCCGGTGCCCGAGAACTACTCGGCGCCTAGCTATGGGGGCCTCCAGGAGGACATCGACGTCCACCTCCAGGCAATCCGTCTGGGCGACATCCTCCTGACGATTTGCTCGTGCGAGCAGTGGCGCGACCAGGCGGAGAACATCCGCACTCGCACCGACCGGCGCGAGGGCAACGAGTACCTGGGCTACGACTGGGGGGCGCAATGCGATCCGGTCGGCGACGGGACGTATCTGGCTGACGGCACCGGGACCGGCAAGTGGCTCTGCCCCAATCCGAACAACACGTCGCAAGATCTGCCCCCGATCTCGGACCGGAAATACAAGCGGATGCGCGCGCAGGTCTTGAATGATGCCACCGGCTGGAACAACGCCGAGAACGCGGCGAGTGCGGAATCCGAGCCGACGGACCCTCGCCAGATCAAGGGCAACTACTCCCACGACGATCGCTGCGGCGCCGGCCCGCTCGCGCCGGGCAGCCGGACGTGCCTGCCGGGCGAGACGTCGCCGTCGGTGGCGATGGGCTACGGCTTGACGGTCCCGATCGGGATGGCGAACGACTACAACGGCTATATCGCCACCTATCGCGAGTATCAGCGTGGCGACCACTACCGCAAGGCGCTCAGCGCCTGGGGGCCGCACTCGAGCGACTACATGGCGTCGCGGCTCGTGGCGATGGCGCGCCGTCTTCGCGAGCCAAATGTGATTCTGCCGACCGACCAGATCCAGGAGACCGTCCTGGCGGCGAAGGCTGAGCTCGACACCTCTGTGAACGACGCCCGGGCGACCGCTTTAGGCACGGTCGGCGGGGCTGCGATCGAGGCCTACGAGTCGAGGCTGCCGGACGACGGCGGCAACGTCAAGCCGGTCTCAGAACCGGCCGACCTCGAGCGCTTCAAAGAGGCGGCCTTTACCTGGAACGGCGGTTCGAACTTCGTCGATAACCCGGAGGTCGTGGTCGAGCAGCTCGACGGGGCGGACTGGGTCGAATACGCCGACCAATCGGGCGAGATCCCGGTGACTCTCGAGTTTCCGCAGGGGACAGAGGTGGCGAGCTATCTCGAAGAGAACCAGAGGTGGCATTGGACGGCCCACTTCGAGGCGTTCGTTTCCTCGTTCGACCTCGGCGACCGTCCCCGCGCGACGCCGGCGGGGAGCTACCGCTTCCACGTCGAGGGCGAGCGGCGTGAGAACGGGGAGCTCGTTCCGTATGAGGTCGACTCGCGCGCCTTCGAGGTGAGTCCCTGGAGCGGGATTACGGCAGAGGACCTGGCTCTCGAGCCGGATCGCACCCTGTCCTTCCGCGTCGGCCCGCGGACGAAGTACGCCGTCGAAAATGGGGGGCCCGGGGTTGAGGTGCAAGGCGGCGGCCCTCCGATCGAGGCTGAAATCGGGCCAGTCGACTACCCGGACTCATACGACTCCGGCGTCAAGTTCATCAAGAACCGTCGCACGGCCTATCGCGACCCGGCGGCGCCGGGCGAGGCGTCTCAGCTCGAATGGTTCTGCTTTCGCTGCTCCTTCCGCCCGTGGCTTGACGCGGGCGATGTCGAGGCGGCCGAGGTGTCGATCTTCGACTCGGCGGGGAACTCCGAGCAGGTGACGGCGACGCTCGAGGGAGACCGGTGGACGACGGAGCGGGTGCTGGAGCCGGGCGAGCTTGCGGTGGTCGAGCGGGGTGGGGCGCTCGATGAATGGGAGAATTTCAACGGTGCGGCGTCGAACGCCGTCTATGGCGGCGACCCGCCGGACCCACCGCCCCCCGCGGGGCGCTGCGAGGTGGCGATTCCGGGCACACCGAACGCCGATCGGCTCAAAGGCAGTGGGGCGAGCGAGCTTTTCAGCGGATTTGACGGTGACGATCAGGTTCGGGCCCTGGGCGGTGCGGACTGTCTCTACGGAGGCGACGGCTTCGACATGCTCAGAGGTGGCGGTGGCGACGATCGCGTGAACGGCCAGGGCGACGACGACCGCATTCGGGGCGGCAAGGGGGACGACCGGATGCGCTCGTACGCCGGCGGCGTGGACATCGTGCGTTGCGGTCCGGGCGAAGATCGCGCGACCGTGGGCCCTCGTGACGCCGTGCACGGGTGTGAGCGCGTGCGCCTGCCCCCCGACTAGCTCGCGAACGTCCGGAGCACCGCGCATAGCGCTCATTGCGGGACGTTTGATGCTGCTGGGGTAGCAGGGCGCACCTACAATCGCTCGGCGATGACCGTTGTGGCGAAACTGGGCTCCTCGATCGTTGCCGAGCCGTCGGGAGACGTGCGCGGCGACGTCCTCGACGGCATCTGCGCGCAGGTAGGGGCGCTCCATGCCTCGGGCGAGGACGTGGTGATGGTGACCTCGGGCGCGATCGCGCTTGGGATGAAGCTGATGGGGTTCGACGCCCGGCCGCGCGCCGTGGACGAGCTTCAGGCGGCCTCAGCGGTGGGGCAGGGGTCGCTCTTTCGCGCGTACGAGTCGCGGCTTGCGAGCCATGACGTACACGCGGCGCAGGTGCTCTTGAACTCTTCTGACGTGTCGACCCGTGTGAACTACCTGAACGCACGGGCGACGCTCAAGCGACTTCTCCAGTGGCGGGCCGTGCCCGTGATCAACGAGAACGACACGACGGCCACCGACGAAATCACCTTCGGGGACAACGACTTCCTGGCGGCGCAGGTCGCGCTTCTTCTCGGCGCGCGGCAGCTCGTGCTCTTGACCGACACCGCAGGGCTTCACACGTCGGACCCGCGCCACCACTCCGACGCGCGATTGGTGGAGCGGGTGGACGACTTCTCCGATCTCGCCGGCTACGAGATCGGCAGCCGGACCTCGCCGTTCGGCTCGGGCGGGATGCGAAGCAAGATCGCGGCGGCCGAAATGGCGACTTCAGCCGGAGTGGAGGTGGTGGTGTGCGACGGCACGCTCGACGACGGCTTGTCGCGTGCCGTCGGCGGCGAGCGCGTCGGCACGCTGTTCCCGGCGGGCGAGGGGAGGGCGCCCAGCTTCAAGTTGTGGCTGCGCTACGCGAAGCCGGCGCGGGGGACGGTGCGGGTCGATGCGGGCGCCGCCCGGGTTCTACGCGAGCAGGGTTCGAGCCTCTTGCCCGTCGGCGTGGTCGAGGTGCAAGGCGACTTTGAGGCGGGCGACGCGATCGAGGTCGTGGCGGAGGGGGGCCCGGTCGGCAAGGGGATCGTGAACTACTCAGCGGGCGAGCTCGGCCGGATCAAGGGGATGAAGTCGCGAGAGGTGAGGGAGCTGATGCCGCACGCGGCCGACGAGGCGGTCCACCGCGACTCGTTCGTGCTGTCGTAGGACCGGCGCGCTCCCGGACACCCGCCTACGGGGGACGGACATCCAGTCCTCCTCGCCGGCCGGGCATCCATGCCCGCTCGGAGCCCCCGGTAGACGGGTATTCCGGGACCCGCCTCATCGGCGGTACGATTTTGGGTGCATGGCCACCACGGAAAGGACAGTGTCGGACGCGCTTCGAAGCGCGAAAGCGGCTTCGCTAGAGCTTCAGCGCGTCTCGACTGAGGCGAAGAATTCTGTGCTTGTGCGGCTCGCGGTGCTCCTGCGGGAGCGATCCGGCGAGGTGTTGGAGGCGAACGCGGCTGATCTGGCCGACGAGCGTGCCGCCGGGCTGACGCAGGCGCTTCGCGACCGGTTGGCGCTTACGCCCGAGCGGGTGGAGGCGATGGCCGAGGGCGTCGAAGCCATCGCTTCTCTGCCCGACCCCGTGGGGGAGGAGATCGAGAGCGGGGTGCTTTCGAGTGGGCTTGCGATGCAAAAGATGCGCGTGCCGCTCGGCGTCGTGGCCGTGATCTACGAGGCGCGTCCGAACGTGACGATCGACTGCGCGGCGCTCTGTCTCAAGTCGGGAAACGCGATCGTGCTTCGCGGGTCGAGCTATGCGGAGCGCTCGAACGCCGCGCTGGCGGCGCTCGTGCGGGAGGCGCTTGCTGATTCGGGGCTGGCTGAAGGGTGCGCCGAGTTGCTCTCGGGCGACCGCGAGGAACTGGCTGCGCTGGCGACTGCGGACGGGCTTGTCGACCTTGTGATTCCGCGTGGCGGCGGGGGGCTCAAAGCGGCGCTCTCAGAGGTGGCGACGGTCCCCGTGATGTATGCGGCGGCCGGTGTTTGCCATGTGTACGTACACGCCGATGCCGACCTGGAGATGGCGGCGCGGATCGCGGTCAACGCGAAGGTGCAGCGCCCGGGCGTGTGCAATGCGGCGGAGACTCTCTTGGTTGACGGGGCGGTTGCGGCGGCGTTCGTGCCCGCAGTGTCGAGTGAGCTGGCGGACGCCGGCGTGGAGTTGGTGGGCGATGAGCGCGCCCGTGCGAACGCCGACGGCGTCGAGATGGATGAGGCGACCGATGTGGACTGGGACACCGAGTACCACGACTTGAAGCTGTCGATCGGCGTCGTGGACGGTGTCGACGAGGCGGTTGAGCACATCAACCGGCATGGCACGGGCCACTCGGACGCGATCGTGACGGCCTCCCGAGAGGCGGCGGAGGTGTTCACTTCCGGCGTGGACTCGGCTTGTGTCTACGTCAACGCCTCGACGCGCTTTACGGACGGCTTCGAGCTCGGGATGGGCGCCGAGATCGGTAACTCGACGCAGAAGCTTCACGCGCGCGGCCCGATCGGGATGCGCGAGCTGACGACGTACAAGTACGTGATGCGTGGCACCGGCCAGATCCGGGGGTAGGGCAGTCGCTACGCGCATCGGCGTTCTTGGCGGCGCGTTCAACCCGCCTCATATCGGCCACCTGGTGCTTGCGCACGAGGCGGCGCACCAGCTTGGATTGGCGCGGGTGATCCTGATTCCGGTAGGGGTGGCGCCGCATCGCGAGATCGACCCGGAGCCGGGCACGGGCGTGCGGCTGGAGATGGTGCGCCTTGCCACAGAGGGCGATGATTTGTTGGAAGCGTCCGATTTCGAGGTTGTGCGTGAAGAGCCGTCGTACACGGTCCGTACGCTCGAAGGGTTGCGCTCAGAAAAGGCAGGCGAAGAGGTGACGCTCCTCATGGGGGCTGACGTTGCCGCGTCGCTCGGGGAGTGGAAGGAGCCGAAGCGGGTGCTCGACCTTGCGAGGGTGGGAGTGGCCGCGCGTCCGGGCGCAGATCTTGACGAGGCGGAGGCGGCGCTCGAGCGGCTCGGCGCCCACGATCGGTTTGACGTTGTGCGCATGCCTGAGCTGGGGGTGTCGTCCACTCGAATCAGGCGCCGGGTGGCGAGTGGGAGGTCGATTCGCTATCTGGTGCCCGACCGTGTAACAGAGCTGATCGATGCACGGGGGCTCTATCGATGAGCGAGCGCGAGGCGGCGGTCGCGAGGGCGCGGGCGGAGGAACCGGAGTCGTCCGAGGAGTTGGCGCGCCGGGTTGCGAGGATGGCGGATGAGAAGCTGGGGGAAGAGATCGTCGTCCTCGACATGCGCGAGCTTGTCAGCTATACGGACTTTCTCGTGTTGGTGACGGCACGCAACGAGCGCCTCTCGAAGGCGATTGCCGACGACGTGCATATGCAGCTGAAGGGTGAGGGCCTCTCACCGACGAGGGTGGAGGGAGTCCAGGAGGCTCGGTGGGTGCTCCTCGACTACCTCGATTGCGTGCTTCACGTGTTCGTGCCCGAGACGCGCGAGCACTACCGGCTCGAACAGCTTTGGGGCGAGGCGCCACGGCTTGAGCTCTAGATGCTGTCGGCTTCTGCGAGCGTGCGGTCCGTCCGCGCTGCGACGTAGGTTTCCGAGCATCGCCCCCATGGCCTTCAGGAGAGCGTTTTTCGGTTATCGGCGCGCCGACGTCGACCAGGCTGTCTTGTGGCGCGATAGGGCGCTTGAAAAAGAGAGTGCAAGAGTCGATGCGCTGACGGCGCGAAGCATCGCGGAGGAGGAGCGCGCAGACGGCGAGGCGGTGCGGGCGCTCGAGCTTGAGCGGGCTTCGTTCGACCTGGCGGTGCAGGTCGAATCGTTGGAGCAGGTGGCTGACCGGCTCGCGCAGCGGGTCGTTGAGCGCGACCGGCAGATCGCGACGCTGAACGCACGGCTTGACGCGGCAACCTGGACGCGCCAAAGCGCCGAGGCGCGCGTGGAGGACGTCGCCGATGTGCCCGCCGAAGCGGTGGCGCAGTCTGCGGAGGTCTTCGCTGGGACGGTCGAGGTTGAGCTGGGGCCGTTGTCGGACTTCGGACAGCTCGCGAGCTTCGAGGACGCGGCGAACGGGATCGGCGGCGCGGAGGAAATCTCGGTAACGGGCTTCACAGAGGGGCGGGCGACGCTGGAGATGCAGCTGTCGGAGCCGGTGGAGCTCCTGCGCGAGCTTGAAGAGCGGGCGCCGTTCGAGTTCACGGTCCGTGACACGCGGGGGGACCGCGTCGTCTTGGACGTGGACTCCGAAGCCGCCTGAGAGCACGCTTCCGGCGCAGATTCGGCGCACTTCCGACCCACTTTTCTCATCTCCGTATGCGAACATGCGTTCGTGGCAATCGGAGACTCCAATCACAAGGGCAACGTCGCTGAACTGAAGATTCTCGCGGCCGCCGCGGAGCTGGGACTGGAGGTCTCGAAGCCGCTGACGGAGCACTGCCGATACGACCTGATCTTCGACGTAGGTGACCGCCGCCTGCGCGTCCAATGCAAGTGGGCGAATCAGATTGGTGACGTGATCTCGATCAAGATCGGCGGGAGCTACCACTCACCGACAAAAGGCTACGTGCTCTCGTCGTACAGCGCGAGCGAGATCGATGCCGTCGCTGCCTACTGCGGCGATAACGACATTTGCTACTTCCTTCCAATCGACGAAATCGAAAGTCTAAAATCAATCCACATGCGCGTTGCACCTGCTCGGAACGGACAGTTCGCGGGCGTTAGAATGGCCTCCGATTACGAACTCGGGGCTGTAGCTCAGTTGGTAGTAGCGCCACGGTGGCACCGTGGAGGCCGTCGGTTCGAGCCCGACCAGCTCCATCCTTCTCCGGCAGAAAACATCAAGGTCGTCGGAGCGCATGAGTTTCGCAATCGTTTCGGACTGTTCATGCAGCGCGCTGCGGCCGGTGAGACATTCCACGTCACCCGCCGCGGCAAGCCGTTCGTCACCCTGTCACCTGCCGAGGTGCCGCAAGGGGAGGGGCGAGAACTCCCCTTCCCAGGCCTAGGGGAGACATGAATGACAAACCAGCCCCCAGGCACGTCACCCGATTCGTGGAAGAACTCGTCGAATGCGGAGTGCAGCTTGCTCGCATGCTCGACCACATGTACCTCAACGAGAGCACCGACCCAGACATTCCACGACCGCCCGAAGTCCTCCGCGACCTCGTCGCCAAGACGATCGAGAAGGACGTCGGCCGCCGCAAGCGCGACGTCTACACGGCAACCGGCCTCCTCCTCGAGACAAGACGGACGATCGAGCGCGAGCTCTTCCTCGTAGACCCCGGAGCCTTCGACGACCTCGCCCCGGACGACTCCGACGGCCCCTTCGACGGCGGGCTTGACGACCAACTGCCCGAGGATCCGTTCTTGCCGCCCGGAGGAACCCGCCTGCACTAGCGCCAGGCCATAGGAT
>JALZIJ010000007.1 GCA_030860375.1 Actinomycetota bacterium
AACTGATCCGCGCGGTTACTTCCTTTCGCGTCGCCATGGGCTACGAGCGGTCGCTCTTCTCCTCATCGTCCGAGTCGTCGTCGCTCTCGGCGGCGTCTGAGGGATCAGACCCCTTGTCGGCATCAGAGTCCGCGTCGTCGTCAGCTTCGGGGTCAGACCCCGCGTCTTGGTCGTCCGAGTCGTCGTCTTCGTCAGAGTCGTCATCGTCATCGTCCTCTGAGTCGGACGCACCCGAGGAGCGGCCCTTCTTCTCGCGCTCTTCCTCGGACTTGATCCTGTCGGACTCGCCTTCCTCGAGCGGCTGGCCGTCCTCGTCGAGGTCGGGGCCGAAGTCGTCGACGGACTCAGAAAGCGCGTCGTCGAGCTCCTTTTCCACCTCGTCGCCCCACTCCCCCTCGTTGAGACGTTTCATGAGGTCCTCGTTCTCAGACTTGAGGCGGCTGATCGCTGCCTCAAGGAAGTCCCGCACGCGCTCGACCTTCAAGCGGTCGAGGTGGCCGCCGGTGCCGGCGAAGATCGAGACGACCTGCTCCCCGACGGAAAGCGGCTTGCGCTCGTTCTGCTTGAGCATCTCGACGAGGCGCTCACCGCGGGCCAGGGACGCCTGCGTCTCCGGGTCTAGCTCCGAGCCGAACTGGGCGAATGCTTCGAGGTCGCGGAACTGCGACAGCTCGAGGCGGAGCTTTCCGGCGACCTTCTTCATCGCCTTCGTCTGCGCGTTACCTCCCACTCGAGATACCGAGATGCCGACGTTGATCGCCGGCCTCACGCCCGAATAGAAGAGGTCCGACTCCAGGAAGATCTGGCCGTCGGTGATCGAGATGACGTTCGTCGGGATGTAGGCGGACACGTCGTTCGCCTGCGTCTCGATGATCGGAAGCGCGGTGTGCGAGCCGCCGCCGAGGTCGTCGTTCAGCTTCACCGAGCGCTCCAAGAGGCGCGAGTGGAGGTAGAACACGTCCCCGGGGTAGGCCTCGCGGCCCGGCGGGCGGCGCAGGAGCAGCGACATCTGGCGATACGCGAAGGCGTGCTTCGTCAGGTCGTCGTACACGCAGAGCGCGTGCTTTCCGTTGTAGAGAAAATGCTCGCCCATCGCGCAACCCGCGTACGGAGCGATGAACTTGATCGGTGCGGCCTCGTCGGCGGGAGCGGCGACGATGATCGTGTTGTCCATCGCGCCGGCGTCCTCGAGCATCTTCTGGAACTGGACGACGGTCGACATGCGCTGGCCGATCGCCACGTAGATGCAGACGACATCGGAATCCTTGTTGTTGATGATCGTGTCGATCGCGACCGCGGTCTTGCCGGTCTGGCGGTCGCCGATGATCAGCTCGCGCTGTCCGCGGCCGATCGGGATCATGCCGTCGATCGCCTTGAGGCCGGTCTGAAGCGGCTCGACCACGGGCTGGCGCTGTACGACGCCCGGAGCCTTGAACTCGGCGGGGCGCGTCTCGGTCGCGTTGATCTCGCCCTTGTCGTCGAGCGGGCGGCCGAGCGGGTCGACCATGCGACCGAGGAGCTCCTCGCCGACGGGAATCTCGAGGAGCTTTCCGGTGCGCTTGACCTCGTCGCCTTCGACGACCTGGTCCCACTCGCCGAAGAGCACGGCGCCGACATTGTCCTGCTCGAGGTTGAGCGCGAGGCCCGTCACGTCGTGGGGCAGCTCGAGCATCTCGAGCGCCATGCAGTTCTCGAGGCCGTGGACGCGGGCGATGCCGTCCGCGACCTGAAGGACGGTTCCGACTTCCGAGAGCTGCTGATCGTCGGTCTCAAAGTCGGCGATCCGCTCTCGCAGGATGTTTCCGATCTCGTCTGGGCGAATCTCCACGTGCTTTTCCCTTCCTAGCTTCTTTTAAAGAGTCACCCGGCGCTAAACCGCCCGGGCGACTTCCTTTCTCAAACTGTCCAACTTCGCGCGCAGGCTGGCGTCGAGCACCATGTTCCCGACACGCAGGACGAGGCCGCCGAGGATGTCCTCGTCGACGTCAGCCTCAAGGTCGATCTTTCGTTCCGTCTGGCGTTCGATCTCGTCGCCGACGCGCTTGACGATGCTCTCATCGAGCGGGATCGCGCTCGTAACCCGCACCTCGAGCCGCTTGTTCTCCTCGGCCCAGAGATCGTCGTAATGGCGACGGATCCGAAAGACGGCAGGCATCCGGTGCTTCTCAGCGAGGAGCGACAGGAAATTCTCGAACTCATCTGAGGCGCCGCTGACCGCCTTCTGAATACCACCGCGCTTCTCCTCCGAGGAGAAGTACGGGCTGAAGAAGAAGACCTGGAGCTCGCGATCGGACTCAAGAGCATCGGCGAACTCGCCGAGCTCCGAGCGGATCTCGTCGATCTTGTCCTCCTCTTTGGCGACGTCGAACAGGGCGTCGCCGTATACGCGTGCGATCTCTTCCACGGCAGCTTCCCGCTACTCCGAGCGCTCCGCGCCCGATAGAGCCGAGAAGTCAACCTCGGCAAGCGCTTCTTCCACCAGCTTCCGGTGGTCTTCGTCGGTCAGCGACTTGCGCGTGATCTTCTCGGTAGCGAGCACGGTCAGGTCGGCCACCTCGCGACGGATGGAATCCAGCGAGCGGCGCGTTTCGGACTCGATGTCCTTCCGAGCGGCAGCCACGAGCTCCTCGCGCTTGGCCTTGCCCTCCGCGGTCGCTTCGGACACCGCGTTCTCGGCCGACTTGCGGGCGCGAGCCGAGATGTCGTCGGCCTGTTCACGGGCTTCTTTGAGGCGGGCGCGGTACTCCTTGAGGATCTCGTCAGCCTCGGCCCGCTGCCGCTCCGATGCCTCGATGTTCTCGCGAACCGCGGTCGCCCGCTTTTCGAGCGCATCGCCGATCCGCGGAAACGCCAGCCTCTTTAAGACGAGCATCGTCACCCCGAATGCGATCAGGGTCCAGATCATCAACCCCAGACCTGGGGTGACGAGGAAGCTGCCGCCCTCCTCTTCCGCCGCGAGCGGCAGCAGTCCAACTATGTCAGTCAATGCCTCCACAGGTTGCGGCCTAGAGGAAGAAGGCGATCAGGCCGAAGATGAACGTGTAGAAAGCGACCGCTTCGGTCAGCGCGAAGCCGAGCCAACGGATCGACTGCAACTCGTCCTTCATCTCGGGCTGACGCGCGACCGACTGGATCTCGGCGCCGAAGATGATGCCAACGCCGATGCCGGCACCGATCGAGCCCAGTCCCGCGCCGATGCCGAGGGCGATCGACTTGAGGCCGTCGTCGGTAACGCCCGACTCCTGCGCCAGGGGGATCAGGAAATCCATCGTATTGCTCCTTTTCTATTGGACATACAGGCTGTATGTATCTTAGTTGATCGACCATTACCACTAGGGCAATTCTCGTTTCGCGACAAGTCGCTCATCAATGGCTTTCGGCGGTTGCGCCGCCGATGTAGATCGCGGTCAGGGTCGAGAAGATGAACGCCTGGAGTGTGGCCACCAGGCCGATCTCGAAGAGGAAGAAGATCAGGGCGACCGGGAAGGTCAGGACGCCGATCGCGGCGAGCCCCAGAATCACCGCGAGGCCACCGCCCATGAAAAGGATGAGGAGGTGGCCGGCAAGGATGTTCGCGAAAAGCCGCACCGAGAGCGAAATTGGGCGCACGAGGTGTGAGATCGCCTCGATCAGGAAGATTCCGCCCTTCGCAACCGGGTTCATGTTCTCGAGACCCGCAGGCAGCCAGCTGGCGAAGTACTTGAAGAAGCCTTTGGCCCGGATGCCTTCGACGTGGTAGACGACCGTCGAGACAAGGGCGAGCACCAGCGGGATCGAAATATTGGCCGTGGTCGCGTAAATCGCGAATGTCGGCACGTCGAGGCCTAAGACGTTGACCGTGTGCTCGGTATTGGTCGGCAGGGGCAGATAGCCGAGCATGTTCGAAAACCAGATGAAGAAGAAGAGGCCGGCGAGGAAGGGGAACCACCGACGGGCGAGCCTTTCGTCGTGAAGGTTGTTCCGTGTGATGTTGTCGCGCGTGAGGTCGTAGGCGAGCTCGACGGCCATCTGGACTTTGTTCGGCTCGCGCTGCATGCGGTTCGCGATGTAGACCATGACCCCGATCGTCAGAGCGCTTGCGAGGAACAGATAGAGAACCGCCCTGTTGATCGAAAAGTCGATGCCGCCGATCGAGAGCGGCACCCACGGTTCGAGCAAGAACTCGTTTTGCGGCGCGAACTCGTCGTTCTTGCCGTCGGAACCGAAGATGGCGACGAGAAGCACCATGGCGCCCACATATAGGGCAAAGATGAGGAGGCCGACCTGCCAGCGCTTCATGCGTTGCCCCCTTGGCGGTGGGTGAGGGCCAAGGTGGCGAGCTGGACCGTAAACAGGGCCGTCACCAAGAGAGCGGCCGCCAACCCATCCTCTCGCTCCGCAACGAGCCCGACGACGAGGACGGCGACCGAGACGAGCCAGACCCGTCCGAGACCCGAGACGGCGGTCGTGCGAAAGGCGTCCCGTCGGTCGCCCGCGGCAAGGCTTCGAGCCGTACGCGCCGTGGCGTAGGCGAGCACGAGGCGCTGGGCGATCCAGGCGCCTGCCGCGACCGCGTAGCCCAGGGGAGGCCATTCGGCGGCTATGAACAGCGGCAGCGCAAGCGCGAGCAGGATCAGGTCGAGGTAGCGAAGCATGGCCGAAGCTCCCACGCCCGCTCGATCAGAGCCGTCTAAAGCGAGCGTGGACAAGGACCATGCCCCCGACGATTCCGCAGAACAGGCCGACCAGACCCAAGAGAACCTCGGCTCCAAAGAGCGAGCCGATCCCGTACCCGACGGCTCCGCACCCCACCATCGCCCCCACCAGGGACATTCCGGCGGTGGCGGCATCGCTCCCCGTGGGAGGTTCGGGATTCATCGGAGTCTGAGGGGAAATTGGGAGATGACAAGGGGGAAGGTGAGTGGCGCGAAAGATGCCGAGGGCCGCTCCCGGGGGCGCTTTGCGCCGAGCCGGTGCGGCCGAGACGAATATATCCAATAACGGGTCAACCTCGCCCGGCTTCTGCCTGGGAACTGGGTTTTCGACGACCTACGTATCGGGGTCGAGGGCTCTGTACTCGCCCGTGTCGGGGTCGACCGTCTCGAAGCTGCCCGTCTCGAGCTCACGCGCGACGCCCTCGTCGACCTCAGAGCGCTCGGGCGCGCGGTCCGGCCGCGACGCCGCGAGCTGGCGGAACCGGACGCCCCGGAGCTTCAGGATCTCGAGGACGATCACGAGATAGACGCTCGCTGCCAGCGCAAGGGCCATGCAAGCGAGAATCACGACCGTCCAGCCCGGGTCGAAGTTGCCACGGTCATCCGAGTACGGCACGAAGCGAAGGGCGAGAGCAAGGCCCGCCATGATCAGCGCCCAGGCATAGAGGTAGGCGAGCGTGCGGCGCTGCGAGAAGCCCAGATTCGCCATCCGGTGGTGAAAGTGGGAGCGATCGGCTTCGTAGATCGGCCGGCGGTACTTGATCCGCTTGGCGATCACGAAACTGGTGTCCAGGATCGGCACGGTCAAGACGATCAGCGGCAGGAAAAGGGCGACCACCGCGTTGGTCTTAAGGGCGCCCAGGATCGCGATGCAGCCCAGGAGGTAGCCGAGGAGGTTCGAGCCCGTGTCGCCCATGAAGCTCGACGCGGGCGGAAACCCGTGGCGCAGGAAGCCGAGAGCACCGCCCGCGGTGAGCGCGGCAAGCACCCCCGCCGGGTTGCGCTCCAAAGACAGCGCGATAACCGCGAGCGAAGCCGCGGAGATCACGCAGACTCCCGCCGCGAGGCCGTCGACCCCGTCGGTCAGGTTGATCACGTTGACGATGGCGACGATCCCGAGCACCGTCATCGCCTCGCCCAGGTCGACGGAGCCGACCAGGCCGACGCTGTCAGGCTCGACGCCACCGATGAACGGAAGCGTGAACGCGGTGACCGTGACTCCGGCGCTCACCGGGATCACGGTGGCGGCGATCTGCCCGGCCAGCTTCACCGCCGCATGAAGGTCGAAGACGTCGTCGATGATCCCGACGGCGGCGATCGCAACTGCGCCGACCAGGATCGCCCGCGTCTGCTCGCCCCGGAGCCCATCGCCCATGGGCAGGAAGAGGATCCCCGCGACGAGCACGCCGACGAGAATCGCGAGGCCGCCGAGCTTCGGGGTCGGCAGCAGGTGGAGGCTGCGCTCGTTCGGCATGTCGATCGCGCCGATCCGCCTGGCAGTCCATTCGGCGCCCGGCACCAATAAGAGCGCGAGCAGCGCGGCGACACCGAAGGCGAACACCGCGTCGAGAGTCTCGGGGACCTTGTCGATCAACATCGGGTCATCCAGCTAGCGCCTCCAGGATCCCGTCGACGAGGAGGTCGGCATCCCGAGGATTCTGAACGCCGGACGGCGTCAGGCGCTTTTCGAGCTCGAGAGCGGATGGGTCGTCAAGCGGCAGCATGCGCTCCTCGGCGATGAGCTTGGCATCCACGGCCCCGAGCTCGCCCGTGAAGATCGTGCGGACGGGGGTGCCCAGGGCAACGGCCTCGCGGTTCATCGTGCCGCCGGCGGACACGACGAGGTCGGCATAGGCGATCAGGCTCTGGGCGTCGATCGCCTGTTGTGGCACGGCCAGCTTCGCGCTGTCTCGAGCCAGCGCCGACGCTCGCTGCGCCTCGGTGCGAGGAACCAGGACCGCGACCGCGGCATCCGCGGACGACAATCTGTCGAGAACGGCTTCGTAGAGTGGATTCTCGGCGTGGTAAGCGGAGGTCTCAGGGGGCGGACGAACGACCACGAGCACGCGGTCGTCGGCGGAGCGGTTCGCCGAGATCCCGAGCTCTGAGAGCCCCAGGTCAGAGAGGACGGCGGGTGACGGCGTAAAGCCGGCGAGGTAATAGTCCTCTTTGAGGCCTGGGTAGCGCACGAGCTTTTCCTCTGCCGCCCCCGCCTTGACCATCGCCTCCACTGGGATCGCGTCGGGCACGAGAACGCGCCTAGCCGTCCGCCAGGCCAGCCGGCGCTGGAGGCCGGCGTGCTCGTAGTCCTGCATCTGCGATGCCGGGATGCGAAGGACGGTCGAGACGACCGCGAGGTCTACCGAGCCGTGCGCGACCGCGAGATCGAACCGCATGGGCCGCGCCCAGCGGGCGAGGAGGGCACTTCGCCCCGCCAGGGCCGAGCCCTTCCGCAGGATCGAGCCGCCTGCATGGCGCCCGACGACGGTGTGGTCCAGCCCGAGACGCTCGAGGATGCCGACCGTCTGACCGTACTCGCGCGTCGTGATCTCGACCTCGTGGCCACGCTCGCGCAGGCGCTCAATGATCGGCCGCAGCACGAGCGGATGCGCGGCGGCAGTGCAATCGACCCAGACCCGCATGGCGATGAGTCTGACGCGTTGCCGGACGGCAACGCGAGAAGCTGGTGCTGTTTAGGTGTTTTCCTAGTTTCAGGCTCGGTCTGGACCCGGCGCCGGGGTTACGCCGTGACGAGCGGCGAGAGCTGCGGATACAGCGGATAGCGCTCCATCAGCGCCTTCGTCCGGTCAGCGAGCCCCTCCCGCTCGCCTGAAAAGCGATCGGAAAGCGCCGCGACGACAACCTCCGCGATCTCGCGCATGTCGTCTTCCATCATGCCGCGGGTCGTGAGGGCCGGCGTGCCGATCCGAAGGCCGGAGGGGTTCATAGGCGGGCGCTCATCGAAGGGAATCGCGTTGCGGTTGACGGTGATGCCCACCTGGTCGAGGCGGTCCTCACCCTCCTTGCCGTCGAGACCCGTGGGGTTGAGATCAACGAGGACGAGATGCGTATCGGTGCCACCCGTGAGCACATCCACGCCGCCCTCGATGAGTCCCTCTGCAAAGGCGCGCGCGTTTGCGACCGTCTGGCGCTGGCGCTCGCGGAACGGCTCGGTCGCCGCGATCCGAAGCGCGATGGCCTTGGCCGCGATGATGTGCATGAGCGGGCCGCCCTGCTGGCCGGGGAAGATTGAGCGGTCGATGTCCTTCTGGAGCTCTTCTCGGCAGAGGATTAAGCCGCTCCGGGGGCCGCAGAGCGTCTTGTGCACGGTGGTGGTGACGACGTCGGCGTGCTCGACCGGGTTCGGGTGCTCGCCGGCCGCGACGAGGCCTGCGAAGTGCGCCATGTCGCACATCAGCTTCGCTCCGACCGAGTCGGCGATCTCACGAAATCGCGCGAAGTCGAGCTGACGGGAATAGGCGGACCAGCCGGTGATGATGAGCTTGGGGCGCTCCTCTTCGGCGACCCGCTGGACCTCGTCCATATCGATGCGGTAGTCGTCCTTTGAGACCCCGTAGGCGACGACATCGTAGAGCTTGCCCGAGACGTTTAGCTTCATTCCGTGCGTGAGATGGCCACCGTGGTCGAGCTTTAAGCCCATGATCTTGTCGCCCGGATCGAGCAGCGCCATATAGACCGCGTTGTTCGCCTGCGCTCCGGCGTGCGGTTGGACGTTCACGTGCTCGGCGCCGAAGAGTGCCTTCGCGCGCGAAATGGCGAGCTCTTCCGCGACATCGACCTCCTCGCAGCCGCCGTAATAGCGACGCCCGGGGTAGCCCTCGGCGTACTTGTTCGTGAGGACCGAGCCGGCAGCGTCGAGGACGGCCTGAGGCACGAAGTTCTCAGAGGCGATCATCTCCAACGTGCCTTGCTGGCGAGCGAGCTCGCGATCGAGCACCCGGGCGATCTCGGGATCGACCTCGGCAAGCGGGGCGGTCTGAAAGTCGTCGGGAAGTTCGGTCAAGGCGTCTCCTGGTGTCTCGTAGGACTCAGGTTGACACGTTACGGGCAGTGCGCGACGGACGCATACGGCTCGCGGGCTCGCCGAGGGTCGATAAACGATCCGCAATGGATCGAAATTCGACACTCGCCTTCCGCGCGGCGCCCAGCTTGACTCTTTATTGATCGTATGGTAAATAATACGGGCACACGACCCCTAGGCGACGAAAGGCTTCGCTTGAGCGAAACGACCACCCCCACCGACCAGCAGGACGGCGCGACAACTGAGACCGAGGACGAGGCCCTCCAGGTCCTTCTGGACGGCGACATCGACAAGGTGATGTCGGGCCTCGACCGCATCATCGAGGCGGCCCCCTCCTACGAAAAGCTCTTCACGCGCTGGCAGCGCCAGCACTGGTCGACCGAAGACTTCGACTTCACCGAGGACGCTCGCCAGTGGGCCGACCCGGACATGTTCACCGACGACGTGCGCAAGTTCCTGGCGTTCGGATTTTCTGAGTTCTTCATCGCCGAGGACCGCGTGACGGTGGAGCTCCTACCCTTCGCGATCGCCGCGCCGCACAAGGAGGCCCAGCTCTTCCTCACCACCCAGATCTCCGACGAAGCGAAGCACGTCGTCTTCTGGGACCGCTTCTACCGCGAGGTGTTCAACTCCGACGCTGACGGGATTGCCGAACAGCTTTCACAGCACCGCTACGTGGTGAACAAGGACTGGGAGATCATGTTCGACGGGATCCTTCACGACTGCGCCGAGCAGCTGCGCAAGGACCCAACGAACTTCGACGCGCTCGTGCGCGGAATTACCGTCTACATGATCGTGATCGAGGGGATGCTTGCGCTGACGGCGGCCCGCTTCATGATCAAGGCGCTGAAGGACAACGGATGGTTCCCCGGCTTCGTCCAGGGCTTCACCGCCGTCAACCGCGACGAGTCACGCCACGTCGGCTTCGGAGTGAAGTTCCTCGCCGACGCGATCAAGGCCGACCGAAAGAACGCCGACATCGTGGTTGAAACGCTGAAGGAGTGCCTACCGGTCGCACCGCTGGTCTTCGTGCCGCCATGGGTCGACGACCCATACGACTTCGAGACGCCGTTCTACCACTCGTCCGAAATCTTCGCCTATGCGACGAAGGCGTTGTCGAAGAAGCTCGCAGCGATGGGCCTCGATCCAGCGATGCTGGGCGAGCCGGCAGGTGTCTGACGCGTTGCCGAACGGCAACGTCAAGCAGGTTCTGTAGGGCTCTTGGTTTGGAAGCCATCATCGCCAAAGCGGGGCCGGGCAGGCCCTCCACGGGCGCGCGCGAGCGCATCTTGGAGGGCTGCCTCGACGTGCTCAAGGAGCAGGGATACGCGGGGCTTTCGATCGCCAAGGTGGCTGCCGCGTCGGGCGAGTC
>JALZIJ010000056.1 GCA_030860375.1 Actinomycetota bacterium
CGCGCAAGAAGCATCTTGGGACGAGGCGGCCGGCTTTTGGCGCTGCGTGGGCGAAGGCCCCGACGGGCCTGAAGATATGACCGCCCGCTTCGTCGTCTCGGGCATCGGCGGTCTTCATGTGCCGGCAAAGCCACACCTACAAGGCCTCGAGGGCTTCGAGGGCCCCGCCTTTCACTCCGCCGAATGGGACCACTCGGTTGACCTCCGCGGCAAGCGCGTCGCGGTGATCGGCACGGGCGCGTCGGCGATCCAGTTCGTGCCCGAGATCGCCGGCGAGGTCGCCCAACTCGATCTCTACCAGCGCACCGCGCCCTGGATCCTTCCAAAGCTCGACCGCCACATCCCGAAGGCCGAGCGGCGCCTCTACCGACGCTTTCCCTTCCTCCAAAAGGCCTACCGCGGTGTCCTCTACGCCTACCTCGAGCTCGTCATCTATCGCGGCATTACGGGCCGTCGCTTCGGTCGCGTCTTCGAGCGCGCCGGCCTCAAGAACCTGGAGCGACAGGTCTCAGATCCCGTCAAGCGGGCAAAGCTGACCCCGAACTACGAGCTCGGCTGCAAGCGCATCCTGATGTCGAACTCTTACTACAAGGCGCTTGACGGCCCGAATGCCGATGTCGTCACCGACCCGATCGCCGAAGTCGGGGCCCGCTCGATCACTACGGGCGACGGGACAACCCGCGCGGTCGACGTGATCATCTACGGGACCGGCTTCGACACGCAGGCCATGGCCTCATCGGTCGAGATCACGGGCGAAGGCGGGGAGGTCCTCGCCGAGAAGTGGCGGGCCGGCGGCATCCAGGCCCACCGTGGCACGATGATCGCGGGCTTTCCGAACCTGTTCTTTCTGCTCGGCCCCAATACGGGCCTCGGACACAACTCGGTCGTCTTCATGATCGAGTGCCAGATCCGCCTTGCCATGCAGGCGATCTCCGAGGCCAGCAGGCGCGATGCCTCGGTGACGCCGTCGGCGCGCGCGCAGTCGTCATACAACTCGCGGATTCAAGGCGAGCTCGGCCGTTCGGTCTGGTCTCGCGGCTGCCAGAGCTGGTACCTCGACGCAACCGGCCGCAACATCACCTTGTGGCCCGGCGAGACGTTCCGCTTCTACGAGTCCACCCGAAAGCTCGACCCGGCCGAGTACGAGTGGGCGACACCCAATGCACCCGCTGCAGATCAAGACCGCGAGCTCCTGGAGGTGGCGTAATGGCCCGACGGAAATTCGACGTAAACGGGCGGACGGTGTTCGTCACCGGCGCCGCCCGCGGCATCGGCGGCGGTGTCGCCGAGCGGATGCATTCAAAGGGTGCCAACGTCGCTCTGGTCGGGTTGGAGCCCGACCTGCTCGAAGAGCGGGCCGCCAAGCTAGGCGACCGCGCCGCATGGTTTGAGGCAGACGTGACCGACGTTGCCGCGCTCGAGCGGGCAGTGGCCGGGACGGTCGAGCGCTTCGGCGGTATCGACGTCGCCGTGGCCAACGCGGGCATCCATACCGTCGGCTCGCTGATTACCGCACCGCCCGAGCAGGTGGAGCGGACCCTGAACGTGAACCTGATGGGGGTGTGGCGAACCGATCGGGCTGTGCTCCCGCAGGTGATCGAACGTAAGGGCTACCTCCTCAACATCGCCTCGCTTGCCGCAGCCGCACACGCCCCGCTGATGGGGCCCTACGCGGCTTCGAAGGCTGGGGTCGAGGGGCTCACCGATGCGCTGCGGGTTGAGATCTCACCGACCGGCGCACGCGCGGGCTGCGCCTACTTCGGGTTCATCGACACGGACCTCGTGCGCGGCTCATTCGAGCATCCTTCGACGAAGGCGATGGAGAGCATGATGCCGGCGTCGGTTCGTCGCTCCGTGCCGCTCTCGGTCGCGATCGACGCGATCGAGCGCGGGGTCGAGCGCCGCTCGGGACGCCTCTGGGCCCCGCGCTACGTCGGCGGAGCGCTGGCGATCCGCGGCATCATGCAGCCCTTGACCGAGCTTCGGGCAATGCGCTCGAAGGACCTGCCTGAGGCGCTCCGCCTCGCCGACCCGGCAAATGGAGGGCTCAAGGGCCAAGACCCGGAGCTGGGCGTGGCCGCGTCGGTCCAAGAGCGCGAGAAAGTCTCGCTCTAGGCGCACCGAAAAGGCCATCCGGACGACGACGATTGCGTCCCGGGGCCCTGACTATTTCGGCGGCATCCGGATCGCGCCGTCGAGGCGGATCGTCTCGCCGTTCAGCATCTGGTTCTCGACGATCGCGAGAGCGAGCTGAGCGAACTCGGCGGGATCGCCAAGCCGCGAGGGGAACGGGATTCCGGCGCCAAGCGCCTGGCGGTTCTCCTCGGGAAGCGCGGCCAGGAGCGGAGTGTCGAAAAGCCCGGGGGCGATCGTGTTCACGCGGATTCCGCGCCCCGCAAGGTCGCGCGCAGCTGGAAGCGTCAGGCCGACGATGCCGGCCTTCGAGGCGGCGTAGGCCGTCTGTCCGATCTGCCCGTCGTACGCCGCGATAGACGCGGTGTTCACGCACACGCCCCGCTCGTCCTGTCCATCGGGCTCGTTCTGAGACATCGCGGTCGCGGCGAGTCGCAGGACGTTGAACGTGCCGATCAGATTGACCTTGACCACATTCGAGAAGTACTCGAGGTTGTGGGGCCCTTGCTTTGAGGTCGTGCGCTGCGCCCAGCCAATGCCGGCGCAGCAGACCGAGATCCGCAGGCCGCCGTCGGATTCGGCTGCCGCATCGACGGCCGCCTGAACCTCCGTCTCCTCCATTACGTTCGCCTGGACGAAGCGCGCTCGTTCGCCGAGCTCGCCGGCGAGCGTTTCGCCCTTCTCGGCGTTCAAGTCAGAGATCACAACGCTCGCGCCGGCGCCGTGTAGCCGACGAGTAGTGGCCTCGCCTAAGCCGGACGCCCCGCCTGAGATCAACGCACTTGCGCCCTTGACTTCCATGGCTCCCGGAGCCTATCCGCGTAACGGGTGAGGAGCCTCGGCGACTAGGGTTTCATGATCGCGACCTCGCCGGCCCTGACCGATCTGAAGGAAAGCCTCGCGGAACGCCTCGACGAGGCGCGGCGGATGACGCTACGCCTGGTCGAGCCGCTCTCAGACGACCAGCTCAACAAGGCATATTCAGACATCCTGAGCCCGCTCGCCTGGGACCTGGGCCACATCGGGAACTTCGAGGAGCTCTGGCTCGTCCAGACGATCGGCAAGCGCGAGCCGATGGACGGGAAGCTCGGCCGCTTCTACGATGCGATCGAGAACCCACGTGCGACGCGGAACGAGCTGCCGATCCTTCGTGGCGAAGAGCTTCGCTCATACATGGCCGAGGTCCGTGAGCGGACGCTCGAGGTCCTCGATGAGATCGAGCTGGAGGGCACGGACGACCGGTTGTTGCAAGACGGCTTCGTCTATGAGCTGATCCTCGCCCATGAGCACCAGCACTCCGAGACGATGCTCCAGCTTCTCCAGATGGTCGATTACCCCGAGCCCGTCGGCCGCGACCCTGTGTCTGCGGAAGAGGCTGTGGGCGAAGGGCCCGAGATGGTCCCAGTGGACGGCGGCGAATATGAGATCGGTGCTTGGGCCCAGGGCTTCGCCTACGACAATGAGCGCCCGCGCCATGTGATCGAGCTCACGCCGTTCGAGATCGACCGGACCCCGGTGACCAACGGGGCATACGCGGCGTTCGTTTCAGAGACGGGCGCAAAACCGCCCCTGTATTGGGAGCCGGATGGGAACGGGGACTGGGTGAGAACTGCGATGGGTCAGACCACGCCGCTCGACCCGGCGCATCCGGTCGTCCACGTCGATTACGCGGGGGCGGCCGTGTTCGCCGAGTGGGCCGGAAAGCGCCTACCGACCGAACCCGAATGGGAGGCGGCTTCTCAGGGTGTCGACCGCGAACGCGCGAACCTCGATTGCCTCGGCTTCGGCACCGCCCCCGCCGGGGCCTACGCGGACGCCGCCTCGGATCAAGGCGCGGTGCAGATGCTCGGCGACGTGTGGGAGTGGACCTCCTCGGACTTCACGGCCTATCCCGGCTTCGAGGCCTACCCCTACGACGAGTACTCCAAGGTCTTCTTCGGCCCAGGGCACAAGGTCCTTCGCGGCGGCTCTTGGGCGACACGCCGAAGCGTCATCCGCCGAAGCTTTCGAAACTGGGACCTGCCCGAGCGCCGGCAGATCTTCTCCGGCGTTCGCTGCGTAAGGGATGTATGAGATGAGCACCTTTAGGTGCGAAACCAGCATGTGTGTCGTTGGGTATCTGTGATGACTCCCCCCACCAATATCACCCCCGACGTAACCGTCGACGTGCATCTGCCTCCCGGCGGGCCGCTTTCGGGCATGGCTGCCGACGTGCGAATCGGCCTCACCAAGCCGTTCAAGGAGCTCTCGCCGCGTTACTTCTACGACGAGCGCGGCTCCGAGCTGTTCGAGCAGATCACCGAAGTCGAGGAGTACTACCCGACGCGTGCCGAGCGAGCGATCCTCGAGGGCGAATCGGCCGAGATCGTCGAGGCGGCGGGCAACCCGGCGACCCTGATCGAGCTCGGCTCGGGTTCGGCTGCGAAGACACGCGTCCTTCTTGACGCGATGCGCGACACCGGTGGCCTCGAGGCTTACGCGCCCGTCGACATCTCCGAGGAGATCACTCGCGATACCGCCGCAAAGGTCGCGGATGAGTACGGGGTCAAGGTTCATGGGCTCGTCTGCGACTTCGAGCGGGATCTCGAGCGCATCCCGCTCGCCGGCCCCCGCGTGATCGCCCTCCTGGGCGGAACGATCGGCAACTTCGAGCCGCAGCAACGCGCTTCGTTCTTGGCGCGCGTCGCGAACCTCCTCGGGCCCGACGATCACTTCCTGCTCGGCACGGATCTCATCAAGGATCGCGAGACGCTCGAAGTGGCATACGACGACTCGCAGGGAGTAACTGCCGAGTTCAACCTGAACGTCCTCGCTGTTCTGAACGAACGGCTCGGCGCCAACTTCGACTTGGATGCGTTCGAGCATTCGGCCTTCTGGGATGACGAGAACCTGTTCGTCGATATTCGCCTGCGGTCGCTGCGCCGCCAGCTGGTTGAGATCTCAGCGCTCGACCTGACCGTGCCCTTCGAGCGCGGGGAGGAGATGCGGACCGAGATTTCGACTAAGTTCGCACGCCAGGGGCTCGAAGGCATCTACGCCGAGGCAGGGCTTGAGCTGGCCGGCTGGTGGACGGACCCCCAGGATCTGTTCGGCCTCTCGCTCGCCCGGGCTGTGACCTGAACGCGTTCTGATCCTTCTGGCACCCGCGATGAGGGTGCGAGGCCGATCAGTTGGGGTTCAACGCGGCGCGAGCGCTTCGATCAGGTCGCCGAGCTTGTCCGGCGTCGTGATCGGCGTCAGGACGGGCAGTGTGATGCCGCCTTCGGTGAATCGGGCGAGGCGCTCGTGCATCTCTTCGGGCTCGCCGAGGATGAACATCTCGTCGATCAAGTCCCAAGGCGCTTCAGCTGCGGCCTTCTGGCGGTCCTTGGCCTTCCACGCTTCCACCATTGGGTCGATCGCATCGCCGTGACCGAGCCAGCGGTAAAAGGCTTCATAGACCGGCACGGTGATGTAGGAGGAGAACATGAACCGTGCGATCGGCTCGACGTCGGGGCGCTTGCCCGGAATGCAGAAGAAACGACAGAGGAGCTCGAAGCCGTCAGGGGCGCCTTCGATCCCCTTGACAACCTGCGGAAGGCCCGAGATCGGCAGAAAGTTGGTGAAGGCTCCGTCGGCTCGCTCGACCGCGAGGCGGAGCATGCGACCGCGAAGCGCCGCGAGGATCACGGGGATCTCGTGCTGGGGCTTCGACTCCAGCTTGAAGCCGTTCGGGGTGCGGTCGCCCTTGAGGGCTACGTCCAGAAAGTCCACCGTCTCGGCGACCTTCGAGTAGGGCCGCTCGAACGGGATGCCGTTCCAGCCCTCGACGATGCGATCCGACGAGGCGCCAATCCCAAGCGCGAAGCGACCGCCGGTTCCTTCGGCCATGGCCGCGGCTTGTTGGGCGAGGAGTGCAGGCCCGCGCTGAAAGACGCCGACGACTCCGGTACCGACGCGAATGCTCTCGGTGTGGGCTGCCGCGAAGGCCAACGGCGTGAAGCCGTCGGGCCCCGCGGTCTCACCCGACCACAGGTCCGTGTAGCCCGCGGCCTCTGCCTTCTTCACCAACTCGGTCTGGTCGGCGACTGTGGTCATCGGCAGCGGCAATGTCAGTCCCCAACGCTTCATTGCTGGAACGTATAGGCTCGCGCCCGGATGGAGATCTCGGCCCTGGACCGAAACAGGACGATCGCCGGCGCAGTTGCGTCCGCGGGGCTGATTCTGAGCCTTTTGTTCCTGCCCTGGTTCGAGCTCGTCGAGGACAACCGCGCGGCGCAGGGGGCGTGGGTGTGCGGCACCGGCGACCTCTCCTGCACGGGTTGGGAAACCTTCTCGATCCTCCGCTACTTCCTCATCGCCGCGGCGCTCGCACCCGCGATCCTCGGATACATCCTTATCCGCGGCCACAAGCTCTCTTATCCCCCCGGCGAGATGACCATGATCGCCGGGTTCGCGGCATTCGTCCTCATCGCCTACAACGGGATCCTCTTCAAGCCGGAGCCGGTCGAAGGACAGGTATTTGGCACGAGCCTCGGAGTCGGTTATTGGATCGGGTTGGTTGCCACCGTCGTGATCGGCATCGTGGGCTTCATGCGCTCGATGGCCTCGGGCGGGCGTCAGCAGCGCAAAGCGCCCGGCACCGTCTAGCCGCTTCGCCCGGCCCTCGCCGATAGTCTCAGCCGCGCATGGGCGTGATTTCTCAGGACCTCCGCGACTCGACGAAGCCGGACCGAAATCTCGCGCTCGAGCTCGTACGCGTGACCGAAGCCGCGGCCCTCGCGGCGGCGCGCTGGACGGGGCGTGGCGACAAGGAGGCGGCCGACCAGGCTGCGGTCGACGCGATGCGCCTTCTGTTGGACACCGTGCCGATGGATGGCCTCGTCGTGATCGGCGAGGGCGAGAAGGACGAAGCGCCGATGCTCTACAACGGCGAGAAGATCGGCGACGGCAGCCCTCCGATGGTGGACATCGCAGTGGATCCGCTCGAGGGCACGACGCTGTGCGCGAGGGGCATGCCGTCCGCCCTCGCCGTGATCGCGCTTGCCGAGCGCGGCACGATGTTCGACCCCGGCCCTTGCGTCTACATGGAGAAGCTCGCCGGCGGCAATGAGATGGCCGACCTTCTCACCCTCGACGAGCCGCTCGGGACGGTGATCGAGCGCGTCGCCGAGCGCAAGGGCACCGACGCGAGCGGCGTGACCGTGATCATGCTCGACCGGCCCCGTCACGCCGAGGCAATGGCTGAGGTTCGCGATGTCGGCGGGCGAATCCGCCTGATCTCCGACGGAGACGTCTCTGCCGCGCTCTTCGCCGTCTCGGAGTCGACCGGGGTGGATCTCCTCTGGGGTATCGGCGGCACGCCGGAGGGTGTGATCTCGGCCGCGGCGATCAAGTGCCTCGGCGGCCAATTGCTGGGACGCCTGTGGCCGCGCGACAACGCCGAGCGCGAGGCCGCGGTCGACGCTGGATACGACCTGAACGAGGTGCTTGACGCCGATCGGCTCGTTTCGGGCGACGACGTCTTCTTCGCCGCCACGGGCGTCACTGACGGTGAGCTTCTTCAGGGCGTTCGCTACCCGCGCTCGGGTCAGGCCTCGACGGAGTCGCTCGTCACGCGCTCGCGCTCGGGCACGGTTCGCACCGTGCAGGCCCGCCACGATCGGGCGAAGCTGCGCGAGATCACCGGCGGGCGCTACGGCTGAGGTTTGACTCGGCCCTGTTCGGCTACCTTGCCGAGCGTGGAACGCGGGAACCACAATACGCACGGAAAGCTGGCCGTGGTCGGCGCGACCGGCTACATCGGCCGCAAGCTGGCGCTCGAGTTGCTCGATCGTTCAGAGGACGTTCGTGCACTCGCTCGCTCGCCCGAGAAGGCGGACGATCTGCGCGACGCGGGCGCTGAGGTTGCCAAAGCCGACGTCTTGGAAGACGACGGGCTCGAGGAAGCTCTTGCAAGCGTTTCCGTCGCCTACTACCTGGTCCACTCGATGGGGCGGGGCGCTCTGGACGATTCGTATGCCGAGCGCGACAAAGAGGGCGGGCGAAACTTCGGCGCGGCGGCAAAGGCGGCAGGGGTTGATCTGATCGTCTACCTCGGCGGCTTGAACGACCGCGGCTCTGACCACCTCGCGAGCCGCCACGAGACTGCCGAGATTCTCCAGGAGTCAGGCGTGCCGGTTACCTACGTTCGAGCGGCTGCCGTGGTCGGCGGGGGCTCGGAGTCTTTCCTCATCCCTTACTACCTCGTGAAGAGGCTGCCGGCGATGGTTACGCCTCGCTGGGCGACGACGAAAACCCAGCCCGTCGCGATCGCGGACGCCGTACGGTTTCTCGCGGACATCCCCGGGCTCGAAGCTGCCGGGGGTCGCGAGATCGAGATCGGCGGCCCCGATGTCACCACTTACGGCGGCATGATGGATGCGATGGCCCGCGCGATGAACATCAACCCGAGGCCCCGTCTCGGAGTGCCCGTCCTCTCGCCGGCCCTCTCATCGCTTTGGATCGGCCTCGTCACCCCCGTCGACGTCGGCGTCGCCCGGCCGCTGATCGATGGCATGGCGGTAGAGACGATCGTGAAAGACCCTTCGGGGATGGACCTCTTCGACTTCGAGCCGATGGACATCGACGAATCAATGGCCGCGGCGCTGAAAGAGATGAAGGAGTAACCCCCACCAGGGGCTCCCGGGTGGTGGGCAGGACTAGAGCTGCCTCGAGCGTCAGCTCTCCGCCGACTCCTCGCCTTCCATCGCTTCAAGGCCCTCGACGCTCTCGCCGTCCTTAGGTGCAAGGGCTCCCACGGGGGAGGCGGGGAGGTCGAGACGGGCCAAGGAGCGCAGAAAGCCGTGGGTGACCCACGTGTGGATGCGGACCTGAGTCGCCGAGTACACGCGCACGCCGATCCGGGCGAACCAGCCGCCGCCGCGCAGGAACGGGTAGAAGTTCGCGATCTCGGTTCGGACGCGGACACAGGCGTACTCAGAGCCGTCCTCGGGCGCGTGGCTTCGAACCGTGATGCGAAGCATCCCTTGCCCGCGGCCGTTCGGCGCGACGAGCAAACCGCGTTCGATCCGCCAGATCACCTGGCCGAGGCCGGGACCTGTCGTGTACTCGGGCTTGCGGAAGCGCAGCAGCGGCAGGCGCGGCGATATGAACACGACCGTGCGCGATGAGGGCTCGTAGACGATGCGTATCGCCCCAAGCGAGATTTTCGTGAGGAACGCCCAGTAGGCCCTCGCGAGGCGCTCGAGGTATTCGGGCTTCCACATCTCCCGGTAGAGGTCGGCCGGCATCTCGACGGTGGCCTCCTGGATCGACTTCACCGGGTGGGCGGTTGTGATCGGTCCGGTCTCGGGGTCGGGCAGGACAGTGACTCGGGCGGGTGTGTTCATGAGCGACCCCTGTCGCGAAAGAAGCATGTGTTGGTGATGATCGAGGTTATGTGGTGGATTCCCTGAACCCAGGCAGGTCGAGGCTGCCGGTGTCGCGTAGCTCGTAGCGAAGGGCGTTGATCACCGCCCCCGCGAGGATCGCCAACGAGAGAAGGTAAAACCAGATCAGCGCGATCAGGATAAAACCGAGCGCCCCCCCGATCTTGTCGATGTCTGAGATCGAAGTCAAATAAACGGGGAAAACCGCGTTGCCGATCGCGGTCGTGATCGTGACGAAGAGGGCCCCGGGCCAAACGCCTTGCCAGGGCACATGGCCATTCGGAACGACGTAGTAGATGAGGCTCACGAGCCCGAAGGTGAGCCCGAGCGCAAGCGCGAGCACCAGCAGGCTGGCCAGGCCCTGTACCTGGTCCAGGCCGAACGGCAGGTCCTCGGCGCTCGAGATCGCCAGGTTCTCGGCGACCGGGATCACGATGCTCGCCGCGAGGAACAGGGTGACCACGACCAGCATCACGAGTGCGAAGCGCTTCTGAGCGAGCCAGCTCCGGCACTCGACGTGGTAGATACGGCAAAAGGCCGTGTCCATGGCACCCCAGAACGAGGCACCGATCCAGATTGCGCCTAGCGCAGCAGCGATGCCGATCGTGGTCGAGCTTTCGCGGATGCGCTGGACCGCTCGCGCGACCTCATCCCCCTCTACCGCCGGGAAGATTCCCTGCAGATCGCGCACGACGGTCTCCTCGATGTCGCCCGACTGGATCACCTTCCCGAAGATGAAGAGGATGAGGAGGGCGAACGGGAAGAGCGCGAGCGCAAGGTTGTAGGCCACCATCGCTGCCATCCCGGTGATGTTCTCGCGATAGGCCCGGTGCCAAAAGGCGCGAAGCCAGTCGCGGCTTCGCGACTTCAAGGCCTGTCGATCGACTTCCGTGCCGCTTCGAGCGCTCTGCTGGCAAAGCGGACACCCGCTGTCGCGGCCTGAGCGGCCACCGCAACTCCGGCCCAGGCGAGGTCTTCGACGCCGTGGATCCCGGGCGCCGGCGTCTGCGGCTCCTGGGCGGGTTCGGGCTCAGGAGCTGCGGGTGGCTCCGGTGCGAATTCGGGCTCTCCGGGAGCCTCAGGATCCTCGGCTGCGGCTTCCACCGCCTCACGCCCGGACGCACCGCGCCGGCGCGGGCTCCGCGACCCGGGCCGGGTCGACGGGAGGTTGCCGAAGACCCCCTCCGGGCTGCCTGAGCCCTTGGATGCTGAAGGTTCGTCTGTCATACGGGTCTAACGCGTTGCCGAACGGCAACGCGAGAAGCAGGTCTGGTCATGTATCTGGGGGAATCTACCCGCGCCCGGCGAAGGAAACCCCCGAGATTCCGGAATACGGGCGGGTCGCGCCTTGGATTCGTTTCAACCGGGGACCCAACGGCTACGATCGAACAGGTCTAATCAAACGCCGCTGATCGACCGATCTATGGGGAAAGGGCGTGTTTACGACTTGAGAGCACATCGCAGACAGGAGAGGCAAGCGAGCTGATGGTCGCCGCGGAGCTGCAGGAACTGGAAGAGGTCAAGAACCTCGTCACGAAGGGTCAGGCTGAAGGCGTAATCGCCTACGGCGACGTTGCCACTGCTCTGCGCGAGGTCGATGTCGACGAGGGCGATATCGAAGAGCTCTACGGCTTCATCGAAAGTCAGGGGGTCGAGCTCGTCGACGACGTAGACCCGGCACAAAAGCAGAACGCCGATGCGCAGCGCACCGACGGCAAGCGCAAGCGTCGCAAGTCGCCCGCCTTGGATCTCAAGGCGGACATGACGACGGATTCGCTCCAACTCTTTCTGAAGGACATCGGGAAGGTCCGCCTGCTCACCGCGCAAGAAGAGGTCGACCTCGCGAAGCGGATCGAGCGTGGCGATCTCGACGCGAAGCAAAAGATGGTCGAGTCGAACCTCCGCCTTGTCGTCTCGATCGCCAAGAACTACCGGAACCAGGGACTTCCTTTCCTCGATCTGATCCAGGAGGGCACGCTCGGGCTGGTCCGCGCCGCCGAAAAGTTCGACTACCGCAAGGGCTTCAAGTTCTCCACTTACGCGACGTGGTGGATCCGCCAGGCCATCGCCCGCGCCCTCGCCGACAAGGCGCGCACGATCCGCATCCCCGTGCATGTGGTCGAAAAGCTGAACAAGATCGGCCGCGCGGAACGAAAGCTCGTCACCGAGCTCGGCCGCGAGCCCACGCCCGAGGAGATTGCCGACGTAACCGGCATCGATCCGGAAGAGGTCGATCAGATTAAGCGCTCGGCTCAGGCGCCGGTTTCGCTCGAAAAGCCGGTCGGCGACGAGGAAGAATCCGAGTTCGGCCAGTTCATCGCCGACGAGAAGGCAGAGTCGCCCTTCGACCGCGCTGCCGATCTCTTGACGCAGGAGGCGCTTCGCGAAGCCCTCGAAAACCTTTCGTACCGCGAGCGCCGCGTGCTCGAGCTTCGCTACGGCCTTGGCGGCGAGCACCCCCGCACCCTCGATGAGGTGGGACGCACCTTCAACGTGACGCGCGAGCGCATCCGACAGATCGAGAACCAGTCG
>JALZIJ010000064.1 GCA_030860375.1 Actinomycetota bacterium
ACCGGGCGATCCCGTGCGTTCGCGAGCATTTGCTGTCCCAGGACCTGATCTATGTGGGCGGCGGCAGCCTCGTCAGCCTGATTGGCGTGTGGAAGGCGCACGGGATTGACGAGATCATGCGCGAGGCTTGGGAGGCGGGCGTTGTCCTTTGCGGCCTGTCGGCAGGTGCGCTCTGTTGGTTTGAGGACTCGGTTACCGCCTATTACGAGGCGCCTGAGCGAGTCGACGGCATGGGCTTCCTGCCGTGGAGCTTCACCGCGCACTACGACACCGAGCCCGAGCGGCGCATCGCGTTCCATCGCCATCTTTGCGGCGGAATGCGCCCGGGCTACGCGGCTGACGACGGGGTTGCGCTCCACTTCCGTGGGCTCGCGCTTCATCGCGTCGTGAGCTCGCGTCCGACGGCAGGTGCCACGGCGCTTCGCTGGGGTCCGCGCGGGGTCCTCGAAGAGCGACTGGAAGCGCGATATCTCGGGAACGTCGCGACGAGCGCGAGAGAATCCGAAACGATCGCGGCGGCGGCGAAGCCGGTTACGGGGGGCGGTCCGGTCGCCGCCGCAGCCCCAGCCCTCGTCTGAAGTGACGGCGTCTGTCGCCACCCCGCGCATTGTCGCACTCGGCGGGCACGAATTCCGTTCGAGCCCCGCAGAGCGAGCGATTGTCCGCCACCTTCTCGAGCTGACGGGCGCCCAAAGCCCCCGCGTATGCCTGCTACCGACGGCGAGCGGAGACCCGCAGGGGTCGATCTCGGACTTCTACTCCGTCCTGGACCGGTTCGAGTGCCGGCCCACGCATGTGTCCCTGTTTCGGCTCGAGCGCGAGTGGGTCGATCTCCGCGGCCACCTCATGAACCAGGACCTCGTCTACGCTGCCGGCGGCTCCATGCTTAACCTGATCGCGATCTGGCGTGCTCATGGGCTGGCCGAGATCATGCGTGACATCTGGGAGGCGGGCGTTCTCCTCGCCGGGCAGAGTGCGGGCGCCATGTGCTGGTTCGAGCACGGCATCACCTCCTCGGCGGGGCAGCCGCGGGCGGCCCAGGGCCTCGGCCTCTTGCCCGGCACTCTATGCGTCCACTATGCCCGCGATCCGGACAGGCGGACAGCGCTCCTTCACGAGGTCGACGCCGGCCTGCCGGCGGGCTACGGCATCGACGACGGGGCGGGCCTCCTCTTCGAGGGGACGAAGCCGGTCGAGGCTTTCGCCGGCCGGCGCGGCGCTCGCGTGGTGCGCGTCGAACTGGGCGAAGACGGAGCGCGCGAGATGGTGCTCCGCGCGATCCCGCTTCGCCACGAGCTCGCGTGGAGCGCCGACCCGGCCCTTGCCGAGATGCGGGAGCACCGCCGGGTCAAGGCCGGAGCGGGAGCCGGGCGGCGGCGCTGACAGAGTGGTTGCTGCCCTCCGCGAATATCCCGGCTTTTCGCACCCACTCCGCAATACGATCGCGCGGCATGGCGCTTCCCCTCAAGCCGCCCGTCAAGCCGCAGCTTGCTCTTTCGCGAAAGGCGCTGCCTGAAGGCGACGACTGGGCATACGAGCCGAAATGGGACGGCTTTCGCGCGCTGGTCTTCGTCGACTCGGGCGACGTCTACGTGCAAAGCCGCGGCGGCAAGCCGCTCCACCGTTACTTCCCCGAGCTCGAGTTCCCAGAAGGGCAGTACATCCTCGACGGCGAGCTTGTAATCCTCGACTCCGACGGCAAGGAGGAGTTCGACGCCCTTCAGAACCGCATCCATCCGGCCGAGTCGAGGATCAACCGGCTCGCGGAGGAGACCCCGGCGAGCTTCCGCGCCTTCGACCTCCTGGCGGTCGGCGTAAAGAACGCGACGAGCTTCGCGCTTTGCGAGCGCCGCGAGGCGCTGGAAGGCCTGATCGAAGGCTGGGATGAGCCTGGGTCGGTCGAGCTGACGCCGCTCACCACTGACCCCGCCGATGCGGAGCCCTGGCTCCAGGGCGGCGAGGGAGTGATCGCGAAGGAGCTCTCCTGCGTCTACAAGCCCGGCGAGCGCAAGGGGATGGTGAAGGTCAAGCGGGTGCGGACTGCCGACGTGGTGGTGGTTGGCTGGCGCCCCGGCAAGGAAGAGGGAACGGTCGGCGCCCTCATCCTCGGTGCGTATGACGGCGACAAGCTTCGGGTGGTCGGACATACCTCCGGCCTAACGGCAAAGCGAAAGCGCGAGCTGGTCTCAGAGCTTGCGCCCTACGAAACTGGCGACCGCGGCTCAGGCGACCCGAGCCGCTGGACCGGAGGCCGCGATCTCGAGTGGGTCGACCTTCGGCCCGAGCTGGTGGTCGAGATCACCTTCGACCACGTCTCGGCAGACCGGATCAGGCACGGGGCAAAGCTCGTGCGCTGGCGCGAGGACAAGGACCCGCGCGAGTGCACCTTCGACCAGCTGGATCAGTAGCCAAACGAGTCGCGAACGTCCCCGCAATACCCGGTATAGGCCCTACTCTGGGACGTTCGCGTCGTCGGGGCCCCGGCGGTTCGTATCCCGCGACGGCTGAACGCGCTTCGGCTCGCCCGGCATCTTTGGGTAATCAGGCGGATAGGGCATGTCGCCCTCGCCCTCCGACTCGTCGCGCTCGTACATCTCCAGTAGCCGATCGAGCGTGTGGTGCTTTTCGTCGATCGCCGCGAACCGGTCACCCAACTCGGCGAAGCGGGACGGCATCGACTCCACGGTGAAGTCCTCCGGCTGGACCCCGGGCAGCTCGTCCCAGTCGAGCGGCGCGGAGACCGGGCCGCCGGGCTTGGCTCGGACGCTGTACGGGGAGGCAATCGTGCGGTCGCGGGCGTTCTGGTTGTAGTCGACGAACACGCGCTCACCGCGCTCTTCCTTCCACCACTTGGTCGTGACCCGGCCGGGCATCCGCCGCTCGAGCTCGCGCCCGAACGCGATCGCGGCGTGGCGCACGTCGGTGAAGGTCCAGCGGGGCTCGATCCGCACGTAGATGTGGACCCCGCGCCCGCCCGAGGTCTTGGGAAAGCCCGCCATCTCGACGTCTCCGAGCAGGGTCCTCGCCTCGGCGGCGACCTCCACCGCGTCGTCGAAGCCCGTCCCGGGCTGAGGGTCGAGGTCGATCCGGAGCTCGTCCGGATGGTCGACGTCGGCGCGCCGTACCGGCCACGGGTGGAAGGTGAGCGTCCCCATATGCGCACACCACGCCACCACGGCGAGCTCAGTCGGGCAGACCTCGTCCGCGTTGCGGCCTGACGGGAACTCGATGCGCGCGGTCTCGACCCATTCGGGCGCGCCTTTGGGAATTCGTTTTTGGTAAAAGGCGTCGCCCTTGTGGCCCTCGCGCGTTGAGATAGTCATACCTTCGTGGACGCCCTTCGGCCAGCGCTCGAGCGTCGTCGGGCGCTCGCGGAGCGCGCGCATGATCCCGTCGCCGACCGCGACGTAGTACTCGGCGATCCCGAGCTTCGTGATCTCGCCGGTGCGCTCCGTCCGAGGGAAGATCACCCGGTCGGGGCTCGAAACTCGGACTTCGCGCCCGTGGGCTTCGATGGTCGTGTCGTCCTTGCTCGCGGCGATGATGGAACATATAGCCATGAACGCCGCTTCTTCTGAGCTCATGACCATGACCTACGAGAGCGACGGTCGGATCGCGCGGATCACGCTCGACCGGCCAACGCGCGGCAACGGCATCACCGCAGCAATGCCGCGCGAGTTGGCCGCATGCGTCGAGCGCGCGAACCTCGACCCTGAAGTCCACGTGGTCGCGCTCGCCGGCAACGGCTCCGGGTTTTGTGGCGGCTATGACCTCGTCGAGTCCGCGGAGGAGATGGGCGTACAAGGCCCCGAAACGTCCAGCGCTACCGGCCATAGCGCGGTGTGTGGGACGTTTGACCCTCCAGAGGGGTCTCCTATCGACCCGATGGTCATGGCTCGAAACCATGACCCCAGCGGTCAATGGGACCCCGTGACGGATTACCAGATGATGTCGCGAAATGTGCGCGGCTTCATGAGCCTTTTTCACTCGGAGAAGCCCACCGTGTGCAAGGTGCACGGCTTTTGCGTCGCCGGCGGGACGGACATGGCGCTCTGCTCGGATCTCCTGGTGATCGAAGATCGGGCGAAAATCGGTTATCCACCGGCCCGCGTCTGGGGCGTTCCGACGACAGCGCTTTGGGCGCATCGAGTCGGACCGGCCCGCGCCAAGCGGTTGTTGCTCACTGGCGATTCGCTCACGGGCACCGAGGCTGCCGAGTGGGGCCTCGCTGTCGAGGCGGCGCCTGCAGGCGAGCTGGACGCGCGCTTCGAGGATCTGCTGGAACGAGTCGCCCGGGTGCCGATCAACCAACTTGTCATGCACAAGCTCTTGGTGAACCAGGCGCTTTATGCGCAGGGCCTGCACGCGACGCAGGTCCTCGGCACCTTCTTCGACGGCATCGCACGCCACACGCCGGAGGGCTTTGCGTTCCAGGCGCGCGCCGCCGAGGCCGGTTTCAAGGAGGCTGTGCGCGAGCGCGACGAGCCGTTTGGCGACTTCGGTCTTCCCGGCAAGGGGTAAGCCGTCGAGCGCCTCGAGGCGCTCGTGCCTGAGTCGGCGGAGGCTTATCCATCGCTCTGCGATTGGGTGCGCCGAGTCGAGGCTGTGCCGCGCGCATAGGCGAAATAGGCCAGGCCGAGCGCGGTCGCTGCTCCGAGCGCATCCACGAGGACGTCGAAGGGGTCGGAGAAGCGGCCCGGCACGAAGCTCTGATGGAACTCGTCGGAGATTGCGTAGGCGATCGTGATGAGCGCGGCAAGGGCGTAGGAGCGATGCCCCAAGCCCGGCCAAAGCGCCCAGAACCAGAGCGCCGCGAGCAGCGCGTACTCGGTGAAGTGGGCGACCACGTGGGCCCATTCGGGAATGGCGCCGCCGCCGCTCTGGGCCGACGACCAGAAGATCAGCGCCATCAGGCCAAGCGGCGCGAGGATTCGAAGACGAGCAGATCTCGTTGCAGGACTCACGCCAAGAGCCTGCCACGCCGGCGAAGAAAGCAGTGCCGCTTACACAACGCACACATTTCGCACATGATCTGCTAGGTTCCCCGAAGCTTCCTGCTGAATCTCCGCCACATACCGCGGAGAGCGGGGGACCCAAACTGTTTGGGGCGAATCGCCGGCATCTGCCGCGTAGCGCAATGAGCCAATGGTTCGAGGCGCGAGCCCGTCAGCTAACCCCGCAAGCGCCGAAGCCCCATATGACTCACTTTTCGAAGAACAACAATTTCCTGCGCAACCTCGGAATGGCCTGGCTTGGCCTCGCCGTCCTCGCGATGGTCGCGATGCTGATTCTGTCCAGCGCCACCACGGCGTTCGGTGATGGCGGCATCGGCACCGGGGACGGCGATGGCGACGGCAACCGATACACACGCACGTGGGACGACTTCTCGCGCAAGGACAAGCGCTGGGCAAAAAAGACGAGCGAGTGCGAATCGGGCGGCGACCCGCATATCCATAGTCCGGGCGGCGACTATCACGGAGCGTTCCAATTCTCCCCTTCGACGTGGAAGACGTCGCCCATGTCGCCCGGTGGCGACCCTCACAAGCCGTCTTGGAAGACCCAGGCCGTAGTCGCGGTCAAGCTGAAGCACCGAGACGGCGCGGGCCACTGGCCCGTCTGCGGCTAAGCCGCACCCTCCTTTACGGCACGCGGTGGATCTCGAAGAGGTTCGTGCCGAGCTCTTGGCGTGGAAGGCCCGCGGTGATGCCGATGAGGTCGCCTGACTTCGCGACGCCGGTTTCGCGGGCAAGGCGGGAGCAGTCATCGAGGAGTTGCGTGATCCCCGTCCACTCGTCGGCTATCGCGCATTGGACGCCGAAAAGGAGGTTGAGACGGCGGACGGTCTCGATGCGGGGCGAGACGGCAAGCACGGGCACCTTCGGGCGGTGCGCCGAGACGACCCGGGCCGTGCGGCCCGAGCGCGTTGGGACGATCAGCGCGGCCAGGCCCAGTGTGTAGGTCGAACCGACCGCGGCGCGGGCCACCGATCCGGCAACGTCGCCGTGCGATTGGGCCCGTTTGAAGACCCAGTCGGCGTAGGGAAGCTCGGGCTCGGTCGCCCGCGCAATCCGGTCCATGACGCGCACCGCCTCGACCGCATGGTCTCCGACGGCGGTCTCCTCGGAGAGCATCACCGCGTCGGTGCCCTGATAGATGGCGTTGGCGACGTCTGAGACCTCGGCACGCGTCGGGCGCGGGGAGGAAACCATGGACGCAAGCATCTGGGTGGCCGTGATGCATGGGCGGGAGTGCTTACCGGCGAGCGAGATCAAGCGGCGCTGGACGCTCGGGACCTGCTCGAGCGGTAGCTCGATCCCAAGGTCGCCGCGGGCGACCATGATCCCCGCAGTTGTCGCCTTGATGATCGCCTCGGCGCGCTCGGCCGCCTGGGGCTTTTCGATCTTCGCGAGCACGGGGATGTCCGATCCTCCCGTGCGGATGCGGCGCTCAACCGGCTCGAGGTCTTCTGCGCGGCGGACGAACGAGACGGCTAGGAGGTCGATCCCGTGCTCGATCGCGAAATCGACCCACGCCAGGTCGTCGCGGCCGGCCGAAGGCAGGGTGACCTCGGCGCCGGGCAGGTTGAGCCCCTGGTGCGATGCGACGGGGCCGCCCACCTCGACGCGGCAGCGAACGTAGTCGTCGCTCTTCTCCTCGACGCTGAGGCGGATCCGCCCGTCCGCCAGAAAGATGTCGCCGTCCATGCGAACCGCCTTCGGAAGCCCTTGCCACGAAACGGGAAGGGTGGAAGCGTCGCCAACCACGTCATCGGTCGTGATCGTCACCGGCGAGCCGGCATCAAGCTGAACAAGGCCGCCCTCGAGCTTCCCGAGGCGAAGCTTCGGCCCGGGGAGGTCGCCGAGGATGCCGATCTCCTTGCCGCACGATTTCGCGGCCTTCCGCGCCCTCACCATGTTCTCAGCGTGGTCGGCCTCTGTCCCGTGCGAGAAGTTGAAGCGAAAGACGTCCGCGCCCGCCCGGATCAGCTCGCACATCGTCTCGACCGTTCGTGTGGCGGGGCCGATGGTGCAGACGATTTTTGTCCGGCGGATGTCGGTCGCCTCGTCGCTCACTCCGGCACCTTCGCACGATTGGCGGCGCGCGAGCGGTGGGTCGGCTGGGGGCCCGAGTCGCGCGGCGGATCGTCCTCGCTCGCCTCGAGCTCCTGGATTTGTGGCAGGCGCCACCCAAGGCCGGCAATCAGCAGGCCCGCGGCAACTGCAACCAGCGCGAGGAACCAGTGCCCGGCACTCAAGAGCTCGAGCTCGAAGAAGTCACGGACGGGGCCGAGCGCGAAGATTGCCGCCAGCAGCGAGCCGAGAATCGCGATCATCGCGAGCATGTAGGTCTGGATCGTGATGTGCTCGCGCCCGGGCCCCCGCTCCAAGAGCAGGATGAAGCAGAGGCCGAGCACGGTCAGGGTGACCGTCGCGGCGGTCCGGCCCTCTTCAAGCGTTCCGCCGGCGAGCCCGTCAACGAAGAAAAGCGCGAGCATCGAGGCCGCGGCGATTCCGACACCGGCCGGGATCGCGAACGCCGCGAGCGCACGCAGGAGCCGCCCGCGGTAGAGCGGCCCCTCGCTCGGTGCGAGGGCGAGCACGAACGAGGGGATGCCGATGGTGAGAAAGGCGGCAATGGTGAGGTGCCTTGGCAGGAAGGGAAACGTAAGGCCAAGGACCGAGGTGAGCGCGATCAGGACCGCCGCGTAGACGGACTTCGTCATGTAGAGGCGCCCGAGCCGGTGAATGTTCCTCGCAATCCGCCGGCCCTCGCCGATCGCTTTCGGAAGCATCGAGAACTGGTCTTTCAAGAGAACGATGTCCGCGACGCCCTTCGTGATCTGCGAGCCCGAGCCCATGGCGACGGCCATTCGCGCCTGCTTGAGGGCGGGCACGTCGTTGACGCCGTCGCCGATCATCGCCGTGAAGCGCCCGCGCTCGCCCAGCGCGGTAACGAGCGCCTTCTTTTGCTCCGGAGTGATCCGGCAGAAGATCGTGTTCTTCTCCGCCGCCTCGCCAAGGCGCGCCCGGTCATCCGGGAGGTCCGGTCCCTCAATCACGCCGGCGCCCGTGGGAACGCCGATCGCGTAGGCGACGGCGGTCACGGTCGAGCGCGCATCGCCCGAGATCAGCTTCAGGTCGACCTCTTGGGATCGCATGAACTCGATCGTCTCTTTGGCGTCCGGGCGAAGCCGCTCCTCCAGCACCACGAGGGCCTTCGGCTCCAAACGCGGCGGCGGGTCGGTCGCGGGATCCGACGGCAGGGCGCCCGGTGCCTCGGCAAACGCAACCACTCGACGGCCGGCGGCAGTGTGCTCGTCGAGAGACGCCTGAAGGTTCGGCGCGAGTTGAAGCGACCCGTTGGCGATCAGGATGTCCGGCGCCCCCATCACGTAGCTTGCAGTGGCGCCACCCGGTCCGCCGTTTAGCGTGAGGCCCGACCACTTCCAAGCGGACGAGAAGGGAACCTCGGCGACGGGCCGCTCGGGGTTCGCCCTGAAACGCTCGGCGATGACCTGAAGCGTCTTGTTTCGTTCGCCCGCGGACGCGGCAAAGCGCCCCAGGGCGCGCTCCGCTCCCGCGATGTCGTCACCGTGGGCGGGCACGACCTCGACCAGCTCGAGCTCCCCGTCGGTGAGCGTCCCCGTCTTGTCAACGCAGATCGTGTCTACGGCGGCGAGCGCTTCAGTGGCTGCCATCTGCTGGACGAGCGTGTTCTGCTTGGCTAGGCGGACCGCCGCGACCGCGAGCGTCACGCTCATCAGGAGCACGAGGCCCTCCGGGATCATCGTCACGAGTCCTGCCGTTGCGGTCTGCGCCGCCTCGCGGAAGGGAGTGTCGCGCGCGCTGAGAGCGAAGAGGACGACGATGCCGAGCGGGACGAGCACGATCGTCGAGGCCCAGATCACCCGGTTCACCTCCTCCTGGAGGGGCGACGGCGGGTGGCGAAACTCGCGTGCCTCGCCCGCGATCTTCTCGGCGTGTGAATCCTCGCGAACCGCGTCAACCTCGTAGTAGCTCGAGCCGTTCAGGCAGAAGGACCCGGAGAGCACCTCATCCCGCGTCCCCTTTCGGATCCCGTCGGAC
>JALZIJ010000070.1 GCA_030860375.1 Actinomycetota bacterium
CCGCGGTCCCCTCGTTTCAGGAGCTCGACCCTGAAGACAGCTTTGCGCAGGTTCTCCGGCCAAATGGCGAGACGGCCTTCTCGACGTCCCAGATCGAGGGGGCGGCCCTCTCGGCGGAGGAACTTCGAGCGGCCGCCGAAGATGCCGTCACGCTCGAACGCGAGGCGGTCGAAGGGATCGACGGCAGGGTCCGAGTGCTCGCGACGCCTCTCTCAGGATCCGACGAGTCGCTGATCGCCGTGGCCGGCGCGACGCTTGAAGATCGCGACGAGTCCCTTCAAAGCCTGGCGCTGGTGCTCTTGATTGGGGGCCCGCTTGCGCTCATGCTCTCCGCCGCGGCGGGTTACCTCGTCGCCGGCCGAGCCCTCTCGCCCGTAGAGCGCCTCCGAAGCGAGGCCGCGGCGATCGGAGGTAGCGAGCCGGATGCGCGCCTGGCGGTGCCCGGTCCCGACGACGAGCTGCGACGGCTGGCGTTGACCCTGAACGAGATGCTCGGGCGCCTCGAGGGAGCGATCGAGCGCGAGCGTCGCCTCGTCGACGACGCAAGCCACGAGCTTCGCACGCCGCTCGCGCTCCATAAGACCGAGCTCGAGGTGGCGCAGCGCTACGCAACGAGCGAAGAGGAGCTGCGCGCGGCGATCGCATCGGGAATCGAGGAGGTAGACCGACTGGCCCGACTAGCCGACGACCTCCTGGTGGTTGCCCGCTCGGGCGAAGCGGGCCCGCCCGTACGGGATGAGGAGATTGACGCCGCGTCTCTCCTGGGAACCGTCGTGGCCCGACTTCGAGACCGCGCGACCAATGAGGGCCGCGAGATCCGTATCGAGGCACCCCCCGGCCTTTCGCTCCGTGGCGACCGCGTACGCCTCGAGCAGGCGCTCACGAACATGGCCGACAACGCGCTTCGCCATGGCGAGGGCACGGTCACACTCGCCGCGGCGCCCCGGACCCAGGCGGTCCGCCTCGAGGTGACCGACCAAGGCTCCGGGTGGGCCCCTGAGTTCGTCCCGCGCGCGTTCGAGCGCTTCAGCCGGGGCGACTCCGCTCGCGAGGGCGAGGGGGCCGGCCTGGGCCTGGCGATCGTGGAGGCGATCGCCGAAGCGCACGGCGGAGTCGCGGGTGCAGATGAAGCTCCCGGAGGGGGCGCCGCGGTGTGGATTGACCTGCCAAGCGCCGAGAAGGGCCTTAGACACTGACCTCTCGACTCTTTCATGGTCGTTTCACGCAAGCCGGTTAGAACACACGGAGACGCTTTAACCTTTCGAACGTAAGGAGCAACATGGATACGAAGAAGAAGATTGGAATCGCAGCGGCATCGGCCCTCGCAGCGGGCGCCGGAGCCGTAGGCATCGCGACTGCAGGCGGCTCCGATGACGACGAAGCCCCCATCAAGGGCTCAGCACTCGAGCAGGCCTCTGACGCGGCGCTCGCCGAGACGGGTGAGGGCAGCGTGAGCGAGACCGAGGTCGGCGACGAAGAGAGCTACTACGAGGTCGAGGTCACGCTCGACGACGGCTCAGAGGTCGACGTCCAGGTCAACCGCGACTTCGACGTCGTCGGCTCAGAGGCCGAGGGCGCGGACGAAGAAGAGTCCGGCGACGACGACTAGCGCCTGTGCGTGTCGCGAGGGTCCCGCATCCCGGGACCCTCGCGCTTGTCTTAGAGCTTCGCGGCCATCTGCTCGACGGTGCTCATCGTTCGCATCGTCCACGGGCCCACGGTCTTCTCGAGCGCTTTCAGGTCCACGTCGGAATCCAAGATTCCTGCCTTTGGTAGCCAAAACAGCTCTTTGCCCTCGATCGCCAGCGGCTCCTTCGTAGCCAGCGCGAGCGCGTCCTTCTCTTTCGGACCCGAAGGCTTCTTAGGCAAGAATGCGACCTGGAGCTTCCCCTGCGAGGCCTTCCGCTGGTTGGCCGTGAACGGCTCGAGCGCAACGACCTTGTCGATCTCAGCTGCCGAACGCACAAAGACCGGAACTTCATAGCCAAGCTCTTCTTCTAAAGCTGCCTCCATATCTTGGACCTTTGGCTTCCCTCGCCCCGCAGCCTCGAAGAGGACGTTGCCACTCGCGCGAAAGGTGGACACTTCTTCGAGCTTGCAGGCCTCGAACGCGGCGATCAGCTGTGCCTTCGTTGCCTTGTGGCCGCCGACGTTGATCCCGCGAAGAAACGCTGCGTACTTGGCGATCAGACTGCTCCGTGGGCGAGCATGGCCTCGGCCACCCGCTCGAAGCCCGCCAGGTTCGCGCCCCGCAGGTAGTCGACCGAGCCGTCGTCGCGCTCGCCCTTCTCGACGCAGTCGGAGTGGATGGTCTTCATGATCTCGCGGAGCTTTTGGTCTACCTCTTCGCGAGACCACGAAACACGCGCAGCGTTTTGCGACTGCTCCAGGCCCGAAACGGCCACGCCACCGGCGTTCGCCGCCTTGGCTGGGCCGATCATGATTCCCTCCGCGCGCAGGTGCTCGGTCGCATCGGGAGTAAGCGGCATATTCGCGCCCTCCACCACAGCCTGGCACCCGTTCTCGGTCAACACTTTCGCGTCGTCGAGGTCAAGCTCGTTCTCCGTCGCAGACGGAAACGCGAGGTCGCAGTCGAGGCCCCACGGGGTCTCGCCGTTGAGGTACTCACAGTCGAACTCGTCGGCGTACTCGCCGATCCGCCCGCGGCGCTCCAGCTTCAGCTCCTTGACCCACTCGAGCTTTGAGCGGTCGATTCCGTCGGGGTCGTGGATCGTGCCGTCGGAGTCGGACAGCGAGATCACCCTCGCTCCCTCGGCGAGGAGCTTCTCGGCGCAAAAGATCGAGACGTTGCCCGACCCGGAGATCGCGCATCGCTTGTCCTCAAGGCCGCCGTCGTGGCGGTCGAGCATGAGCGCCGTGAAATAGGCGACGCCGAAGCCGGTCGCCTCATTCCTGACGGCGCTGCCGCCGAAGGAAAGCCCCTTGCCGGTAAGGATGCCTGCGAACCGCCCGGCGAGCCGTTTGTACTGGCCGAAGAGATAGGCGATCTCGCGCTCGCCCACCCCGATGTCTCCCGCGGGCACATCAACGTCCTCGCCGATGTAGTGGTGGAGCTCGACCATCATCGACTGGCAGAACCGCATGATCTCGGAGTCCGAGCGGCCCTTGGGGTCGAAATCCGAGCCGCCCTTGGCGCCGCCCATCGGCAGGCCGGTAAGGGCGTTCTTGAAGGTCTGCTCGAAGCCGAGGAACTTAAGCGTCGCCAGATCGAGGCCGCGGACGAAGCGAAGGCCGCCCTTGTACGGGCCGATCGAGTTGTTGAACTGGACGCGGTAGGCGCGGTTGGTCTGAAACTCGCCATCGTCCGTCTGCCAAGCGACACGGAACATCACCGTGCGGTCCGGCTCGGTCATGCGCTCGAGGATTTGCTGCTTGCGGATGTCCTCATGATCCGCGTACTCCCCGATCACGTCGGCGAAGGTCATCCGGACGGCCTGGTGAAAGACCTCTTCGCCCGGATTGCGGGCCTTAAGGCCATCCATGAACTCTTCGAGACGGTCGCTCACCGGCGGTGACGCTACAAGGCCGCCCATGAGGGTCGTTCCGCTCGTGCTCCGGTTTTGGCATCGATCACGGGGGTATGGAACAGGGTATGCACGGACCCCTGAGGGGCAGGGCCCTCACGCTGATCCCGTTCTTCGCCGCTCTTCTCCTATGGGCGGCGCCTGCCCAGGCGAGCCACCCACCAGACGCATTCGCGGAGACTGCGCCTGACCCAACCGTGTTCGGACCCGAGCTGGCGCCCGGTGGGAGCTTCGACTGCGTAGGCGGGATGGCGGGGCCGTATCCGTGCGACGGCGTGGATATGAAGGGGTTCGTCCCGCTCCCAGCGCTCGGCAGCCCTTCGGGTAACGACGTCTGGGGCTGGACCGACAAGAAGAAGGACCGCGAGTACGCGATCGTGGGCACCACCGTCAACACCGCCTTCGTCGACGTCACCAACGCGAAGAACCCCGTGGTCGTCGGCCAGATGCCGAGCGAGGGAATCCCGGACTTCGTGCTGTGGCGCGACGTCAAGGTGGACGGGCACCACGTGTTTGTCGTCTCCGAGCTGACCGCCTCGGGGGTGCAGGTGTTCGACCTCCACAGGCTCCGCGGCGCGGATGGTCAGCCCGCACCCACGGTGTTCGAGCCGGACGCCGTCTACGACAAGGTCTCAAACACCCACAACATCGAGATCAACAAGCGAACCGACACCGCCTACGCCGTCGGCACGAACACCTGTGGCAAGAACGGCGAGAACGGCGGCCTCCACATGATCGACATCTCTCAGCCGGAGAAGCCGGACTTCGCGGGCTGCGCACGCGTGGACGAGGTCAAGAAGGGCGAGCCGAACAACTACGTCCACGACACGCACTGCGTGCTCTACCACGGGCCCGACGAGGATTACACGGGCCGTGAGATCTGCCTCGGCTCGAACGAGAACACGGTCGCGATCTACGACGTGACGAACAAGGCGAACCCGAAGGTGATCTCCACCACGACCTACCCCGAGGCCGCCTACACCCACCAGGGGATGCTCTCCAGGAATCAGCGCTTCTTCCTCTTCGGCGACGAGCTCGACGAGCAGGAGAACGGCCAGCCCACCACCACCTACGTCCTTGACGGCAAGGACCTCGACGATCCCCCGACGCCGAAGCCGTTCTTCCACGAGAGCGCGTCCATCGACCACAACCTCTACGTGCACAAGGACCTCGTGTACGAGTCGAACTATACGGAGGGCCTGCGGATCCTCAGGTACACGAACGAATCGCTCATGAAGTCCAAGGACCAGCTCCGCGAGATCGGCTTCTTCGACGTCGTGCCTGGCGTAGACATCGCCGAGTTCGCAGGCACCTGGAGCAACTTCCGCTTCCGCGGCAGTGGCATCGTAGTCGTGAGCACGATCGAGAACGAGGCCAACGGGCTCTTCATCCTGAAGCCTCGCGCGAATCCCCGCTAGACGTATCCGCCTGGCCTAAAGACCATGTAGCGGCCGGGCTCAGTCGGCTTGAAGCCGAACTATCCGGCGATCACGCCGGCCGCGATGCTGCCAATGCCTGAGGCGACGATGAGGACGAGCCCGGCCCGTCTGAATGAGTCGGCGTCGAGACGGTCGAAGATGAGGCGGCCGACGATCCTTCCGAGCGTGACAATGGCGACGAGCAAGGCGAGGATCGCCATCCCGGGAAGCTCTGCCCGGCCGCCCGCGGCGACCAGCGCGAGGGCACCGAGGATATTCAGGCCCAGGAGAAGAGCAGCCATCGTGTCGCGGAACTCCTCGGGATTTGCCCCCGCCCGCTCCAGGAGGAGGACGAGGGGCGGTCCCGCAGTCGCGGTCGTCGTGGTCAGGGTCCCGGCGGCGAGACCGGCGACGGCCTGAACCCTTGCGGAGACCCCTCCGCCTTGACCACGGCCCCGGCGGAGCTGAATTGCGACCGCCACCAGGACCGCGATGCCGACGATCACCTGGAGCGCCGACTTGGAGATCGCGACGAGGATGAAGATTCCAGCGACGACTCCGGGGACTGCCCACGCGAGGACGTAGAAGAGCTCGCCCCTGCGAATCGAGGACTCACGCCGCTCGCCGGCCATGATCAACAGGTTCAGGACCGTCCCTAGAGCGAGGAGGATCGTGATGGCTTCGGCCGGCTCGAAGACGGCGAACGTCGCGGGCCCCGCGAGAAGCGCGTAGCCGAACCCGGTTGCGGACTGGAGCGTCGCGCCGGCGAAGGTCGCGAGCGCGACGAGCGTGATCTCGAACGCATCCATGCTCACGCCAAGGGATGGGCGAGCTCGTCGGCACGCATTCCGCCCACCCGGTAAGCGAGGAGTGCGGCGGCGACCGGCACGATGCCCGCCGCCAGGAACACCGCGGTGAGTCCGAACGCTTCGCCCGCTGGGCCGGCGAGAGCCATCGACACGGGCATGAGCGCAAGCGACACGAAGAAGTCGAGGCTCGACACTCGCCCGCGCAGGACATCAGGCACGCGCCGCTGAAGAAGCGTGCCCCAGATGACCATGCCGATCGCATCAGTTACGCCGAAGACAAGGATCGCCGCGCACAGGATCCAGAGCTCGGTGGAAAGACCCATCAGGACCAGCGGGAGCGACCCCCCGCCCCAGGCCACGAGCATCACCGTGAGGTAGCGCCGCGGCAAGGAACGCGACGAGATCACGACAGCCCCGATCGCCGACCCGATCCCGAACATCGACAGGAGCAGGCCGAACTCGGCCGACCCTCCTCCGACTCTCTCCGTGATTACGAACGGGGTCAAGACCTCGAACGGGCCGATGAAGAAGAAGACGGCGACGAAAGCAAAGCCGAGCGTCGCCCAGAGCCAAGGGGTATCGCGCACGTACCGAACCCCTTCGCGCAGATCGGACAGAGCCGTCGGCCGCTCCTCTTTCGAGCGCTCGGGCGCGGACTGCACCCGCATCGCGATCAGGCACCCGGCGGAGGTCAGATACGCAACCGAGGCGAACAGGATCGCGAGCCCGGGCTCGAAGATGGCGATCGCGATTCCGCCCACGGCCGGCCCGACGGCTTGCTGGGCCAGCGGCCTGAGGATGCTCTCGAGTCCGTTCGCGGCCAAGAGCTCGCCCTCGGGAAGAAGCCGCGGAATCAGCGCTGTGTAGCTCGGAATGAAGAGGGCCTCCCCGGCGCCGATCAACCCACTCGCGACGACGAGGTGCCACAGCTCGATCTCACCCGTGAGCGAGAGCACGGCCGCGACCGCGACCGTCGCCGCCCGCAGGACGTCGGCGGAGAGCATCACGAGCCGGCGGGGAAGCCGGTCCG
>JALZIJ010000077.1 GCA_030860375.1 Actinomycetota bacterium
CCGCCGTCATCCGTGGGTGCGATGTGAACCGAGAAGTCGGTGAACGCGTCCGGAGGCTTCCGTGCTCCTTCCATCTTGCAAGCCACTACCCGCCCGACGAATTTGCCTAAACACGCACGCGGCGTGCTGAGATGGACGAAAGTTCGCGACCCCGACAACTACCGGATCGAGTCATCGAGAAGAACCCGGCCTGACTTTCCGAGGGCGCCTGCCACCCTTAGGTTTCAACCCGTCAACCGAAAGGGAGCCCCATGGCTCAGAGCCCGACACAAGATGAAGTAGTGGACGCCGCCAAGGAACTCGGAAAAGACGAGTTCACACGAGCGGACGTCGCCGGCCAGCTCGGCCTTGAAAAGTCAGAGATCAAGCAAGGCTTTCAGCAGGCAAAGAAGGCCGGTCGCCTCTTGAAGACTCGCGACGACGCCGAGAACACCGGGCACTTCAAGCTCGCAGACTAGACGCATAAAGGCGCCCGCCGACCTGGCGGGCGCCCCTCCGCGTCCTGAGTCTGGTCAGTCGCTTCGGCGAACCTGACCAGCTCGCCGCGCCCGTTCCGTCCGTATGCACGCTGAGGAGTGGGCCTACGCCGGGGGCGGATGGACACCCGGCGCCTCCAGTCATGGGCGGCAAGCCACCGCTACGGGAAGAACGCCACCATGCCACCCAGGACGCCCAGATAGATCCTGCCCCTCGGGCCGATCGTGATCGGCGCGTAGTTGTTGTTGAAGCCCAGTCCTTCGCCGGCGAGGCGCCTCCAGCGCGTCTCCCCGCTCTCGAAGTCGAGCGCGGTCAGGTACCACGGATCATCCGATCCGGTCCCTTCGGGCTTCGTGTACGTATACACGAGGCCGCTCCGGGTGGAGACCTTCGGCACGACCGATGGCGCGATCTCATCCGATCGCCAGATGGTGCGGCACCTGCGAAAGTCCTCGCCGATCCGGAGACGCTGAAGGCCGGGCTCCGTAGTCCCACCCCCCTCGGTAGCCGGAATCGAGTAGCCGTAGTTGTTCTCCGCGATGATCGAGCGCCCGGCGCCGATCAGACTTTGATCAGTTGACGAGGCACCTTCCTCGAAAATCGCGCGCTTGCAGACGAGGCGGCGCCGAGGCGGGTCGATCGCACGCCGGAACGCCAGCACGTTGACCGGATCCGCGTTGTCAGCGATCGCGACAAGCCTGCCTCCGGCCAGGAGTGTGGGAGTAGTCCCCGAGCCCGCCTGGGTCTGACCCGGCTTCACCTCGCCGGTATTCGGATAGGTCCGCCGCCACTGCTCGCGAACCTTTCCTCGCGTCGCACGCAACCGGTAGAGCGCCGCATCAGTGACGATGTAGACGGAGCCGCGCTCGTCGACCGCAAACGAGTTGCCGATCGGCTCGCCCAGGTCTTTCGAGTGAACCGCGCCGGAGCCAGGCGAGATCCATCCCACGACTCCCTTGACAGACGCGAACCAGATCCGGCCACGCCAGTCGGGCAGGGCGGAGATCACCTTGTCGTCCGACGCTAGGACGCCGTTCAGGTCGTAGTCGGCAACCCGCTCGAAGCTCGGCCCGGATCTCTCAGCGATCACGTAGACGTGTCTCTCGGTAGTCGGCATGATCGCGCGGTCGCGATCGTCGAGGTAGAAGTAGCCGCCGCCCGAAAAGTCGGTGAACGGGTTTCCGCCGGCGCCCGGCTGTCGCGGGGGCAACTCGTACGTCGCAAGTGGCATGAGCGTGTCCGGGTCCATCAGGGTCAGGACAGGCCGGTCGAGGCCCACGCAGATCGTCACGATGCGCCCCCGCGAGTCGAACGTGATCGACGCGCACTCATGGGCGAAGTAAATCGAATCGGTCGTCGTCTCCCCAAGCGGACCGCGAATCGTGTTCGCGTCAGTCTGGTAGCCATCGACGTGAATGTTCGAGCGCCCGTTCGGTGCCATGAACGGGTGCTGGGGGGTAGGAGGGATGACGAACGGATCGGCCTCTGCCGCCTCGCCCTCGAACTGGACCAGGCTCCCGCCGGCCGGGTCCGGGTCCGGGATCGGCCCCGGGTCGATGCCCGGGATCAGCACCTGCGCGCTTGCCGTCGATCCACCGATGCCGGCCGCGATGGCGGTGAGGGCACCAAGTGCGATCCGCATGCGTATGCCTGTCCGCAGAGTCAAGCTCAGCGAACGATACACCTGAGCAGTACGCACAAAAAGGCGCCCTCGTCGAGCCGTGTGAACTCAGCCCCGCCCGATTCATCCGCCTTTCATGTTCAGCCGCGAAGCCCTCGCGCCACGTGAGCGCGAGACACATCTGCGGGCGTCCGGCAGCCAAGCAACGCGAGCGCGAGGCGAATCTCCGCCTTGAAGATCTCGAGGACGTCGCGCACGCCCTGCTCGCCGTTCACAGCGAGCCCCCACAGGGCAGGCCTGCCCGCGAGGACGGCATCGGCGCCGAGGGCAAGTGCGACGAGCAGGTCGGTACCCCGCCTGATCCCACCGTCTACCAGCAGGGGCACCCGGCCCACCACGCTGTCTGCAACCGCCGGGAGCGCGTCAATCGTCGCCGGAACACCGTCGAGTTGGCGGCCGCCGTGGTTCGAGACCACGATCCCTCCCGCACCCGCCTCAATTGCGAGCTCGGCATCGGCAGGGTGCACCAAGCCCTTCACCACGACGGGCAGCTCACAGTTTTCCGCAAGCGACGCCAAGTCGTCCCAGTCGAGAGACGCGTCCACGAGGCCGAACACCTCCTTCACGGTCACCGGCCTGTCGGAGCCGATCGCCGCTTGAACGCTTGGCGTGCCCACATCTACCTCGAAGCCCGCCCGCAAGTCGCGCTCGCGCCTCCCTGCGAACGGCGCGTCAACAGTAAGGAAGATCGCTTCATACCCCGACTCGACCGCTTCGGCAAGAAGCGCCTCGGTCACCGCTCGGTCGCGAAACACATAAAGCTGAAACCACTTCGTCGCCTCGGGTGCCGCCGCCGCAACAGACCCGGGCGTTGCCGTAGCGATGGTCGAAAGGCACATCGCCGTATCGGCCGCGCCCGCGGCTCGAGCCATCGCCTCCTCGCCACCCTCATTCACGAGGCGCTGGAAAGCAACCGGCGCAACCGCAAGCGGCATCGACAATCTCGACCCAAAAAGCTCGACGGAAGAATCGACGTCAGAGACGTCAACAAGCACACGCGGGATCAGCTCCCACTCGGCGTAGGCCGCCACATTGCGCCGAAGCGTGCGCTCATCCCCCGCGCCCCCTGCGAAATACCCAAGCGCCCCAGCGTCGATCATCTCCGAGGCACGCCGCTCATAGTCAGCAACGTTCACGAGGGCAGACTCAGGCACGAAAGAACCCTAACCGCCGTCGCTCAGGCCGGGATTGTCTCCTCCGGAGACTGAGGACGGGCATGGATGCCCGGCCGGTCCG
>JALZIJ010000082.1 GCA_030860375.1 Actinomycetota bacterium
AGCACGAGCGGCGCCAAATACCGGCCGACTGGGTTACGCCGCAGCCGCGCGTGGATCGACCAATCTATGTTCGTGACCATCGGGCTCGTCTTGGTTCCGCATCCGAGATTTAGGATGGTCGACATGAGGGTGCGAGTATAAGGCCGGGTAGGGGCGCCGCATAGCGAGATGGGCGGCTGGTGCAGGCTCGAGCGTGTGGTCAGCCGAGCAGCGAGCGGTAGATCTCCTCGACGCGCGGAACGTAGTGCTCGGCGGCGTGCGCGCGGCGGATCGCCTCGACACCACGCTTGGAGCACTCCGTCCAGCGAGACTCGTCATCGTGCAGCTGACTGCACCCTCGAGCGAGCGCCGCCGTGCCAGCCTCGATGACCAATCCTCCCTCGGCATCCCCGACGTACTCTGCGAGTCCGCCGGTCTTGTATGCGACAACCGGCGTACCGACCGACATCGCCTCGAGCGCGGCGATGCCGCCGGGTTCCTGCCACCGTGACGGCATCAGGAACACCCTGGCTGTGCGGAGCATCGACATCACGCCTTCTCGGTCGAGACGCCCTATGAAGTCGAGGTTCGGCAGTCTCCGGGACTCCTCTGCGACGCGTCCCTCGAGCGGACCGAATCCCACGACGGCGATCTGGACAGACGGCAACAACTCGGCCAAGCTGATCACGTCGATAACGCCCTTTTCCTCGTGGAGGCGCCCGACAAAGACCGCTCCACGGCGGCTTGAGAAGTTCTGCGGCACGCCTTCGGCCGGCTCCACGAAGTAGGGCACTACTGTCGCCGAGATTCCCCTCGTCCGATACTGGGCGGCAACGAATCGCGAACAGGCGATCCAGGCGCTGACGCGACACGCGTGGACCTTCCTGCGAAGGGGGAAGGTCGCCGTGTTGAGCGCTCGGTAGGAGAGCTTCGCCTCGTCGTGGTCGACCCAGCCGCCGCGATGATCGAGCTCACCGGCCGAGAGGAGCTCGTAGTCGTGGAGTGTCTGCACGATCGGGATTTCCGCATGTGCTCCGACAACGACAGGTGCCACAGAAAGCTGCGGGTAGAGCTTGTGGGCATGGACGACATGAGGGCGAAATTCGGCGAGCAGGCGCCGCATCGCCGCTGCCGCGTCCGGATTCCAAAGTGCGCGCGCCGCGACGTCGAGCCGCGACACGAGCCCCAGTTCATCGCGAGACGCGTGAGTCACGCGCGCGCGAATGAACGCGCCCTGGTCCTCGACATCGTCAGGACTCGAAGTCGCCAGAAGTGCGACCTCGTGACCTTGATCTCGCAACGCCGCCGTGAGACCGAAGACGTTTCTATCCGCGCCGCCCGTGACGTGCGCGAAGTTGTTGACCATGATAACACGCACTGGCGACCTGGGAGAGACGGATGTCGGCGAAAAGGCTAGCTCCGAAAGCGTCCCTCATTCGGGCGCCGACGGCCATCAAGACGGGTAACTAGCCCTACAAGCAGTATAGGGCCCACGTCGGCCGGTCGGCTTTCCCGGACGCCTCAGGCGGTACGCTCACGCACAACCATGCCTGCTCGTACACGCCGTCTTCGCACCCTCCGCACCGTCGCCGAAGGCCTTCGCAAGGTTGGGAAGCTTGCCCGGCTTTCGCCGCGCGCGGACTACCTTCGCGCTCTTCGGCACGGGGTCGCAGCGGCGGTCGAGCATGAACGGGTTCCATTCGACCACGACTTCGCCACTGTTGTAGACGTGGGCGCCGGCCGCGGGCAATTCGCACTCGTGGCACGGCGGAGGTACCCCTCGGCTTCGCTGCACTGCTTCGAGCCGCTCGCGCATGCCAGGGAGAAGCTCGCCGCTGTGGTAGGCGAAGCGCGAGTTCATGCCGTCGCTCTGGGCTCGACCAACACGCCGGCACACTTCCACGTCTCGGAGAAGGGCGATTCGTCGTCGCTGTTGCCGATCACCGATCGGCAAGTCGAGACGTTCCCCGGGACGGGCGAGGTCGGCCAGATAGTTGTGAACCGCGCTCGGCTCGACGAAATCATCGCGCCGCAGGCGCTTGCGCGGCCGAGCCTCCTAAAGATCGACGTCCAGGGATACGAGCTAGAGGTACTTCAGGGCACCGAGCACGTCATCCATCTGATTGACGATGTCTTCGTCGAGTGCTCGTTTGAGGAACTCTATGCGGGGCAACCGTTGGCCGACGAGGTCGTTTGCTACCTCCGGGCGAAGGGGTTTGAGCTGGCCGGTGTCTTTTCGGTGGCCCGGGACGAGGCGGGCCGTTGCCTCCAGGCTGATTTTCACTTCCGGCGCAGAGGCTCACTCGAGGCCGCGACCGTACCGTCGTAGAACCACGCTGCTCCGTCGCCGAGCGACTTTTCGCCGTGTCGACCCTGGCAAGGTGCTCGGCGTCTCGGGGCGGACGAAAGTCGAGGCGCTGATCCAGGGGCACGCACGATCCCGAGGTCTTGGCCGAGCTAGTGGCGTGACCGCCAACGTTCGCCGGTTTCCATAACAGGGTCTCGCGGCTCCCCGCCGAAGCTCTCCCCCCGATCGGTCTGCGAGTGGGAAGGAGGGCAAGATGCCGGCGAAGGTGGAGCTTCGGGAGATCACTCCCGAGGAGGGCAACCGGCTACTTCGGATCGTCCGCCGAGACTCCGGATCGGTCGTCACCTGGCGGCGGGCGCAGATCGTCTTGCTCTCGGCGCAGGGGATGAGCCCACCGGCGATCTCAGAGGTCGTCTTCACCGACCCAGACACCGTCCGCGAGGTGATCCACAACTTCAACCGCGACGACTTCGAGGCGCTCTATCCCCGCTACCGGTGCGGCCGCCCGCCGACGTTCACGCTCGACGAGCGCCAGGAGATCAAGCGAATCGCACTCACAGACCCGACCGACCTCGATGAGCCCTATGCCACCTGGAGCCTCGCCAAGCTGGCCGACTACGTGGTGGCCGAGGGGGTGGTCAAGGACATCTCCCACGAGGGGCTCAGACAGCTCCTGCGCGAGGAGGGCGTCCGCTTTCAAGCGGTGAGGACCTGGAAGCGCTCGACCGACCCAGAGTTCGCCGCAAAGCGCGATCGCATCCTCGAGCTCTACGCCCAAGCCGAGCGAGGCGAGGCCACGGTCGTCTGCCTCGACGAGTTCGGACCGCTCAACATCCAACCGCACCCAGGCGAAGGCGTGGGCTCCGAGGGCAAAGCCCCGCCGGATCCGGGCCACCTACACCCGCCCCCACGGCGTGCGCCACCTGATCTCCGCCTACGACGTCTCGGCAGACCGCCTCTACGGGCACATGAAGAAGCGCAAGGGCAGGGTCGACTTCCTCGAGTTCTGCCGCTATGTCCGCTCGCTCTACCCGGCCGAGGTGCGCCTGCACCTCGTGCTCGACAACTTCTCCCCGCACAAGGGCGAGCAGGTCCGTGACTGGGCTCACGACAACAACGTCGAGCTCGCCTACACGCCCCACTACCTCCTGGCTCAACCGCATCGAGGCGCAGTTCAGGGCGCTGCGCTACTTCTCCGTCTCAGGCACCGATCACCCTGACCACGCAACCCAGGCGAGACTGATCCGCCGCTACATCGCCTGGCGCAACCGCAACGCCGACGATCGCAGGCTGCGCCAGCTCGTGAACACGGCGAACGTTGCGTGACGCACCACTAGTAGTGCTCCGTTAGCTCAAGCAGGAAGTCGCTCGCTTGCAGCGAACTTCTCGACTGACACGGTCGGGAAGGAGCGCGATGATGGGCGACGTGGCGGGGCTTCGGCCCAAGCAGCTTCAGCGG
>JALZIJ010000083.1 GCA_030860375.1 Actinomycetota bacterium
ACCGCGTAAAGCGTGCCGAGAAAGATGTCCTCGGCCAGCGGCTGGTCGCAGTCGGGGCCGGCGCAGACCGAGTCGATTGTCGAGATCACGAGCCCGCCCGGGAAGAGCGCCAGGTAGGCGAAGAGAAACGAGCCTGCCAGGACGAGCCACCGCATCGCTCAAGAAGCTACCCCGCTAGGCCGCGCAGGGTGGTCGGGACGCCCCCTCCAGGAGGCCGTGCAATTCGTGCTCCCGCCTGCGGCCTGGCGTACTTGCTCTTTCCTTAGCCTCCTGGAGGGGGCATTCCCGACCGCCCTCGGTGGCTCGTATTCTCAAACGTATGCGCACGGAGTTTGAGTTGATCGAATTGCTTCGGGAGCGCATCGCGGCTGCGGGTGCGGGAAGCGGCGAGCGGATCGTCGTGCCGAGCGGCGACGACGCCGCGGTAACGGTCCCGGGCGGCGCGACGGCCACCTCGGTGGACGCAATCGTCGACGGCGTCCACTTCAGGCGCTCGACCCATCCGCCGGACGCAATCGGCACCAAGGCTCTCGCGGTTGCCGTCTCCGACCTCGCGGCGATGGGTGCAGCACCGGGTGAGGCCTACGTCCAGCTCGGGCTTCCCGAAGACCTCACCGAAGACGAGCTCGCCGGAATCGCCGACGGCATCGGCGCGGCCGCGGCGATGAGCGGCGTCGTCGTCGCGGGCGGTGATGTGGTCGCATCGCCCGTTCTCTTCCTCGCGCTCACGGTCGTCGGGCATGCTCCTGGCGCCGCGTCGTTCGTGACGCGAGCGGGCGCCCGGCCCGGCGACGCGCTCGTTTTGGTCGGGCGGCTCGGGGGAGCGAGTGCAGGGCTCGCCCTACTTGAGCAGCCTGGCCTTCGCGACGCGGTTGGCGGCGTGGAGGCGGACGCGCTGATCGAACGTCAGATGAGGCCGCGCGCACTCGTCGAGGCCGGCCGTGCGCTGGCTGCCTCGGGCGCGGGCGCGATGATCGACGTCTCCGACGGCCTAGGCGCTGATGCAGGCCACATTGCCCGTTCGAGCAGCGTCCGGCTCGAGATCGATCTGCCGGCGGAGGCAATCTGCGCGGGAGTCGAAGCTGTCGCAGAGGCCACGGGCCGCGACCCCCTTGTGTTGACGGTCAATGGCGGCGAGGACTACGCGCTCCTTGCGGCGGTCCCCGAGGCTCGGCTCCGGGCGGCTCTGGAGGCTGTTCTGAGAACCGGCGACGACCCGGCCGTAGTCGGCCGGGTTGAAGCCGGGGAGGGTGTGGTCCTGCGCAGCCCTACAGGCCGCGAAGCTTTGGCTGAGGGGTTCGACCAGGTTCGCTCACGAGCTCGTGGCGGGCCCACCTGATCAAGCGCAGCTTGCGAAGGATCTCCTCTGCCAAGAGTGCCGAGTCGACCTTGTATTCGCGTTCTGCGACCTGATTCTTGAGGTGGGTCATGGTCGGGTCCTTGCCTTGTGATGTGATTTTGGTCTCGTTCGGTCAGGATCGACTGCCGGTGCGGCGGACATTGGCATCGTGCTTGCCATCGGATTCGTAACCGCCATCGTCGCCCTGCGAGCTCGAGTACATCGAACAGATGTCCATCCTCCGTAGGTTTGGGGATGACCCCTAGGCGCCGGCTGGGGGTACGACCCTGGATTTGACCCGGGATGGCGCTCGCGCCGTGGCGAGGGCCGCGGTGAGGACTCCCGCCACGGACGCCGCGACCATGAACCCGCTGACCACCTGGAGCGGCTCGAAGCCCTCGCCCGCGACAAGCACCGCGAGCTGCCAGGGCGAAGACCCGCCCCAATCGAGCGCGGAGGCCACGTACAGCGTTGATGCCAAAAGAGGGATCACGGCAATGGCGAGCGCGGGCAGCGCCAAGCCGGCTGGTCGCCGGCCCCGAGCGCCGAGGATCGCCACCATGTGGATGAGCGGCAGCAAGACGAGGGCGAGATAGGGGTTCGCGATCCAAACGAGGAGACAGGCCGCCACCGCCAGGAGGCCCGCCGCCGCTCCAAGCGCATGCGCGCTGGGCGGGGGCGGCACGCGTCGAAGGCCGAGCACCCACCAAAGCCATATCGCAAGAGCGCCCAGGAGCACGAGTGCGGCCGCTTCGCCGGGGCCCAGGTCGTAGCGGGCCGGGTCATACGGCACGCCGCTCCCCGGGATGAACCCGACCAAGCCAAGTCCGTAGATGCCGGCGCAGACGACGATCGCTGGCAGCCACCATTCGACCCCCCAGCCCAGAGCGCGCCCGAGGCTCTCGCCCTTTCTGCGCGCCCGCGCCAGGAGGCTTGCTCCCAGCGCCGCGGGCGGTAGGAGGAGGGCGAGCACCACCATGGCGACGCTCCAGCCCGGTACGAGATTGTTCCCCACCCACAGGAAGTCGCCCGGACCTTCTGCCGGCTTTGCCGGCGCCGAGTCGAGCGCCGAGATCAACGCAAGCAGTGCCGGCCCGAAGCGCCCAAGTGTTTCCGTGTCGAGCCGCTCTCGCTCGGTCTCGCTGGGCGGCAGGGCGAGCTCGCCCGCCGACGAGAGCGTGACCGCGTCCAGTCCCTCGTCGATCAGCGCCGCCTGATCGCCGGCGGCCGCGGGCACCGCGTAGCGCGCGATCTGGGCGAGCGACCCGATCCTGTCGGGGCTCAGACTCGCGCGGTCGCGCAAGACCTCCTCGGCGGTCCGCGCAAGGCCAACCGGCGGCCCATGGCCTGCAGACGACATGACGAGATGCGGGCCAAACGGCTTGTCGAATCCCGGCTGGGAGATCACCACTGCCGCGTCTACGGTCGTGCGCTCGGGGAGGCCCTCGATCAATGCGCGAGCGCCCTCGGCCTCGGCGCTGCCGCCGCTGGTCGAGGCGAGAATGAGCGTGCGGCTCCGTCCGGCGACCGAGAGTCCGTCAACCAACTCCAGCAGGACGCCGGTGGCAGCAGCGCTGGAGGGGGCGCCCGGGCCTTCCCGCGAGTCGCGCGACGCAAGGACGACGATCGCCTGGTCAGAGGTGCCGGGAAGAGTGAGCAGCACGTTCCGAAGCTCGACTGTCGAGTCGTCAACGGACGCATCGACAGTCTGTTCGGCAACCGTTCCGGCCACTACGGTCCGGAAGCGTTCGGCAACGAGGTCGGCCGCCGCCGCGTCCGTTTCGCTTCCGGGCTCGCGTTCTTCGCCCAAGGCAAGGATGTCGCGCGTGGACTTGGCGGCGCCTGCTGCATCGAACTCGAGCGTCCCCGGCGGGGGCTCGACCGGCTCGGGCACCCCCTCCAGCGAGAACGCAAGGACGACCAGCGCTGCGAGAGCTGGTGCGAAGGCGAACCGGTAGAGGCGTAGGTGAGGCAATCTCGCTCTACCCTTACCGATATGACTGAGCCCCCGTCGGGCCGCATCCTGCTTGTCGACGATGAGCCCGCGGTGCAGACGCTTCTCGCCTATCCGCTGAGGAAGGACGGTTATGAGGTCGTCTCCGCCACCGATGGCCGCGAGGCACTCGATCGATTTGCCGAAGGCCGCTTCGACCTCGTGGTGCTCGACATCATGCTGCCGAAGCTCGACGGCATCGAAGTCTGCCGACGCATGCGGACCCGAAGCCAGGTGCCCATCATCATGCTCACGGCCAAAGACGACGAGATCGACAAGGTGGTCGGGCTCGAGATGGGCGCCGACGACTACATCACGAAGCCCTTCTCCGTCCGCGAATTTCGAAGTCGCGTCCGCGCTCAGCTCCGGCGAGCCGAGATGGGAGGAGGCCTGACCAACTCCGAGCCGATCTCCGTCGCCGACCTCGCGATTGATCTTGATCGCCGCTCGGTTGAGATCAGAGGCGAGCAGGCGACGCTCACCTACGTCGAATTCGAGATCCTGACGGCGCTCGCGGGCGCCCCCGGGCGGATCTTCACCCGCGAAATCCTGCTGGGGCGCCTCTGGGGGGACTCGAAGTACCGCGACCCGCGCACGATCGACGTCCATATCCGGCATCTGCGCGAGAAGATCGAAACCGACCCGTCACATCCGGAGTACCTCTTCACGGTGCGCGGCGTCGGTTATCGGTTCCGCGAAGCCGACGGCTGAATCACCGCGATGCGTTCGCCGTTTCGCTCGGTCCGAAGCCAGCTGGTCGTCCTGTTCTCGCTCATCACCGCAGCGGCGATCGGCTTCATCTATCTCTACGTGGTTCCGCAGCTCTCCTCCAGCCTTTCGGCCGAGAAGCTCCGCACCCTGCAGGATGCCGGCGACGAGCCGGCTGAGGCGCTGGCCGATGTGATCGACGACGGCCTTTCGCAATCAGAGCTCCAGCAACTCGTGCTCCGCCTGTCGCAGCGCACCGGCGGTGCGCGCCTCACGGTCCTCGGGGTGCGCGACGGGCCGCAGGGGCCCGAGCCAGCCTTCGTCGTGGCCGATTCCCAGGTTGAGCGCACCGCGGTCGAGCCCAGCTACCCCGCAGCCGTGGCGGCACTGGCGAACCAGGCAGGCGCGACCGCGGTGGAGCGGGTCGGTGGCGAGCGCCTCGGCGAGACGGCCCTCCCGATCTCGCTTTCAGGCGAGGTGCGCTGGGTTGCGGTTGTCTCCCAGCCGCTCTCCGATGTGGACGACAACGTCAGCCTGATCAAGCGTCAGATTCTGATCGCCGGACTGATCGCCCTGGCCGCGGCTCTGGTCGCCGGGTTCCTTGCCGCGCGCGCGCACTCGGGGCGCCTGCGTCGCCTCGAGGCTGCCGCGGAGAAGGTGGCGGACGGCGACTTCTCCACTCCGATCCCGATCGACTCTCAAGACGAGGTTGGCCAACTCGCGATGACTCTGAACGAGATGCGAGAGCGCCTTGCACGGCTCGACGACGCGCGCAAGGAATTCATCGCGAACGCCTCGCACGAGCTCCGAACGCCGATCTTCTCGCTCGGCGGCTTCGTCGAGCTCTTGGACGAGGATGACCCCGATCCCGCGGTCCGCGCCGAGTTCGTGGCCACGATGCGCGGCCAGATCGAGCGCCTCACGAAGCTCACGACCGCCCTCCTCGACCTCTCGAAGCTCGATGCCGACGCGCTTCAGCTCGGCACCGAGGAGATCGACTTGGCAGATCTTGCGGAGGCCGCCGCCGCCGAGTTTGCACCGGTGGCCGAAAGCCGCGGCTCAAGCATTCGCGTCGTGGCGCCGGAGCCCGTCCTGGTCACGGGGGACCCGGCAAGGGTCTTGCAAGTGATCCGTATCCTTGTCAACAACGCTCTCTTGCACACACCACCCAAAACGAGGATCCAAGTGACCGCAAAGCTCCAGCAGGGGGAGCCCACACTCACCGTCGCCGACAACGGCCCCGGTATCGACAAGGCCGTGAGCCCCCGCGTCTTCGAACGCTTTTATACGGGCGACGAGGTCTCCGGCTCCGGCCTGGGCCTTTCGATCGCTCGCGAGCTTTCGGTGCTGATGGGCGGAAGCCTCGAACTTGCCGCCCGACCGGGCCACACGGAGTTCATCCTTCGCCTTCCCGTTCAGGCCGCGGTGGCGGCGTGAACCGCGCTCTGGCGATCTTTACGGCCATGCTGGTTTTCGGGGGCGTCGTGGGCTGCAGCGGCGATGAGGGCGGCGACGTGACGACGACCGTCTCGACCGAGACCGGCAACGGTGGGAAGCCGATCCCGAGCGGCTCCGCGTTTGACGCCCAGGCCGTGTACGACCGCGCAGCGCCCGGTGTCGTCACCGTCTTTTCAGTCTTTGATGGCACCAGCCCGGCTGACATCCTGGAGGGCGGAGGCGGCGGCGGACCCCAGGCCGGCCAGGGTTCCGGCTTCGTGATCTCGGACGAGGGCGAGATCGTCACGAATGCGCATGTCGTTACCGACGGGCAGACGGGCGGCGGCCAGATCAACCAGGCAAATGAGGTTTTTGTGCAGTTCCCCGATCGCAATTCGGTCGAGGCCGAGGTCATCGGCTTCGACCCGTTCGCCGATGTGGCGCTGATCAAGGTGGACCCCGAAGGGCTCGACCTCGCGCCCGTCGAGCTCGCGGACATCGACGACATCGAGGTTGGCGAGCAGGTCGCGGCGATCGGCAGCCCGTTCGGCGAGCGCCAGTCCCTTTCGGTGGGCTTCGTCTCCCAGCTCGACCGCTCCATCCCCTCCTTGACCAGCTTTCAAATCGACGGCGCGATCCAGACGGACGCCTCGATCAATCCCGGCAACTCAGGTGGCCCCTTGCTCGACTCCGAGGGGCAGGTGATAGGAATCAACCAGCAGATCGACACGACCTCAGGCGGCAACCAGGGCGTGGGCTTCGCGGTGCCGGTCGACTTGGTCACGCGATCGGTCGAGCAGCTTCGCGAGGATGGCGAGGTCGAGTACGCCTACATCGGGGTCGAGACGGCGCCGCTCTTCCCGCAACTCGCTGATGAGCTGAAGGTGGACGCGGACTCGGGCGCGATCGTCCAAGACGTAACCCTGGACAGCCCGGCGGACGAAGCAGGCCTCGAGGCCGGCGGCCAAGAGATCGACTTCCAGGCCATTCCTTACCAAGTGGGCGGTGACATCATCGTCTCCGTAGACGGCGAGGAGATCGTCACCGAGGCGGATCTGCCACGGATCGTCTCACGCCTCGAGCCGGGCGAGGATGTCGACCTGGGCATCATCCGCGACGGCGAGGAAATGGACCTCACGCTCACGCTCGGTACGCGGCCCACGCGCGTCCCCGCGACTCCGGAGTAACCACCCGGACTTTAGGAGGCGAGGTAGGCGGCCGAGGCTTTCGGAGCCCCGTCCCTAGACTGCCGCGGATGCTTCAGGAGGTCGCCCTCGGCCAGCGCTCGCTGGCCGACTACACACACATCGTCGGCAAAGAGACGATCGACGAGATTCGCGCGCTCGCCGAGCCGCTTCAGGGCAAGCGGGTCCTGCACGTAAATGCGACCGCGTTCGGCGGCGGCGTCTCGGAGATCCTTTACACGATCGTCCCGCTGATGCGCGACATCGGGCTCGACGCGCACTGGCAGGTGATCCTGGGTGCAGAGGAGTTCTTCAACGTCACGAAGCTCATGCACAACTCGCTCCAGGGCGACCCTCAGTCGATCACCGACCAGCAGTGGGAGGTGTTCCAGGGCTACAACGCGATGAACGCGCGCGACCTCTCAGACGACTGGGACGTCGTGATCGTCCACGATCCGCAGCCCGCCGGCCTCCTCTTGAACGCTTCCGAGAAGTCGCGCCACTGGGTCTGGCGCTGCCACATCGACCTCTCGACGCCGAACCCGGAGACGATCGAGCGCCTGCGGCCTCTGATCGAGCCTTATGAGGCAAGCGTCTGGCACATGCAGCAGTACGTGCCCGAGGGGATCACCGACGGCGTGCGAATCGTCCCGCCCGCGATCGACCCGCTCTCGCCAAAGAACATGGCGTTCTCGCCCGAGGACGCGGCCTTCGTCTCGGAGCAGTTCGGAATCGACCCCGAGCGACCCCTGCTCTGCCAGGTCTCTCGCTTCGACCCCTGGAAGGACCCGATGGGCGTGATCGACGCCTACCGCGCGGTCCGCAAGGAGGTGCCGGACGTACAGCTCGCCCTGGTCGGCTCCATGGCGACCGACGACCCCGAGGGCTGGGACTTCTTCAACCGCACGATGGCCCACGCCGACGGCGATCCGAACATCAAGATCCTCTCGAACCTCAACAACGTGGGCGCGATCGAGGTCAACGCCTTCCAGTCGCAGGCCGACGTCTGCATTCAGAAGTCGATCCGCGAGGGCTTCGGGCTCACTGTCACTGAGGCGCTTTGGAAGGGACGCCCGACCATCGGCGGCAATGTGGGCGGCATCCCACTCCAGATCGACGATGGCGAGTCGGGCTTTCTCGTCTCTTCGGCTGAGGAATGCGGTCAGCGAAGCCTCGAAATCTTGCGCGATCCTGATTTCGCGAAACGAATCGGGAAGGCGGGCAAGGAACATGCGCGAAAGAACTTCCTCAGCCCGCGCCTCCTTCGCGACTGGCTCCAGCTTTTTTCCGAGATCCAGGTTTAGCCCGGGCGTCTAGGTTCTCCGTATGAGTGAGAGGCTTGTGATCGTCTCGAACCGTGGCCCTGCCCAGTTCGAGCGAGACGACGACGGCGAGCGCGTGGTCCGCCGCGGCGGGGGCGGCCTCGTGACCGCCTTGACGGGCCTCGTCGCGAAACGCGAAGCACTCTGGATCGCATCCGCGATGACCGAGGAGGACGCCGAGGTCGAGCGCGAGTCAGGCGGCGAGCCGGTGTCGGTCGAGCTGGACGGGGTCGACTATCAGATCCTTCTGGTCGAATCGGACCCGCTCGCCTACGACCGGTTCTACAACGTGATCGCGAACCCGATCCTGTGGTTCATCCAGCACTATCTGTGGGATCTCTCCAACGCCCCCGACATCCGCCAAGAGGAGGCTGACGCCTGGGACGAGGGCTACCTCGTCGTCAACAAGGACATCGCCGACGCCGTGGTAGCGACGATCGAGGGCGAGTCGGACCCGCTCGTGATGCTCCACGACTATCACCTCTACACCTGCCCGGCGCTCATTCGCGAGGCGCGCCCCGACGTCTTTCTCCAGCACTTCGTCCACATTCCCTGGTCGCAGGCGGACTCGTGGCGCGTCCTCCCCGCGCGGATGCGCGACGACATCTACCGGGGCCTCCTCGCAAACGACATCCTCGGCTTTCACACGCACGCCTACTGCCGGAACTTCCTCCACTGCTGCCGGCACCTCATGGAACTCGAAGTTGACCACGAGCGAGGCATCGTTTTTCACGAGGGCGGCGAGACCTGGGTGCGCGCCTATCCGCTCGGGATCGACTCCGAGCGCCTCGACCGGGCGGCCGCGTCCGAGGAGGTTGCCGAGTACGAGAAGGAGCTGCTCAGGCGCCGGCGCGACCATCTCATCATTCGCGTCGACCGCGCGGATCTCTCGAAGAACGTCTTGCGCGGGTTCACCGCTTTCGACACCTTCCTCACCCAACACCCCGAGTTCCGAGAGCGTGTCACCTTCATCGCCCACCTCCAGCCGTCGCGCCAGGATGTGCCCGAGTACGCGGAGTACCTCGAGCGGATCGAGGCCTTGGTGGCGGTGGTCAATCATCGCCACGGCACGACGGACTGGATGCCGATCGACCTGCGGATCTACGAGAACTTTCCGGAGGCGGTCGCCCGCTACAAGCACTTCGACCTCCTTATCGTGAACTCGCTCTTCGACGGGATGAACCTCGTGGCCAAGGAGGCGCCCGCCGTTTCCGAGAGCGACGGCGTCGTGATGCTCTCCGAGAACACGGGTGCCCACGAGGAGCTTGGCGACTGCACGCTCTCCGTCAACCCGTTCGACATCCAAGAGCAGGCCGACACGATTCACCGGGCACTCACGATGGATCCCGAGGAACGAGCGCTCCGCGCCAAGCGCCTGCGTGAGATCGTTCGTGCGCGGGACCCGGGCGTATGGATCGAAGAGCAGCTCGACGACATCCGCCTGAAGCGCGCGGAAGGCGCCGCGAACGGACCGTAGGGCGGTCGGGCCGCCCCCTCCAGGAGGCCGTGCAATTCGTGCTTCCCGCGCCCGGGCTAAGGTTTCTGATTCTTCCTTAGCCTCCTGGAGGGGGCATTCCCGACCACCCTAGGGCTAGATTATGGGCCGGTAACGGTGATCTTTCTCGTCTTCGAATGGCCCGGGGAGTACGGGTAGCCCGGTTGCCGACGGATCACCGCACGAAACGCGTAGCGGCGAGTCCCGGTTGTGTTGCGAAAGCGGTACTTGCCGTTCCAGCGCCCGCCGCGGTCCGTACGCCCGCCGGCGATGCGGATCCACTTGCCGGTGCCCCGCGCCTGGATCGCAACTCGGCGGTTGGCCTGAGCCGGTCCCGGAATGCGGACGTCGAAGCGGACCGCCTCGCCGTTTCTCAAGGGCCGATCAGAACGGAGCGAGAGCCGCGGCACGGCCTTCGACTGAAGGACGAGGAAGCGCTCAGCCACCTCGTGCGGGCCATGCCAGTGGGCGATCCGCACCTCGCGGCTCGGCCCGGCCGGTAAGCGGGTGCGAAAGCGCCCGTCGGGGCCCGTAGTTGGGGTCGCGATCACGCGCTCTGGCGGTCCGTCGGTGGTATCGACGCGAGTCGCGATGCAAAGCTGGGCGCCGCGTACAGGCGACCCCGCCGCGTCTGAAAGCGTGCCGACAACCGTGGCATTTGCGTCGCTCGGGACGGTCATGCGG
>JALZIJ010000092.1 GCA_030860375.1 Actinomycetota bacterium
GGCAATCGGTCTGGCAGGGGTCGGTGGCTACAGCGTCGTCATTGCCGACTCAGAAGCGGACTCCGACCGCTTCTCGCGAATCCTGAACCCGAGCGAGGACGAGGCTTTTCAGGATCGTCTGATTCGCTGGGAGGAGGCTCTCGACGTGATCGACCGCGAGCCGTTCGGTCATGGGCTGGGCACGCAGGGCCTGGTCGGCCAGAACATCAACGAGAACGGCCGTGTCGGGCCGTTCAACCTCGACAGCGCATATCTCAAGGTGGGCATCCAGCAGGGGTACCTGGTGATGGGCCTGTTCGTGCTCTCCCTCTTGGTGTTGCTGGGCGGGCTTGTCCACGGCTCTCTCACGACGATGGACCGCTGGCGATGCGCGCTCGCAATCGGAGCTTGCGGAACCCTGGTAGCCCAGATGATCTTCTTCTTCTCAGGGATCTATTCCGAGGGTGTGACCGCGCTGTCCGCTTGGATCCTGATCGGCATCGGCGCCGCTCAGTTCACCTCACTCGACTCAACGGCGAGAGAGCCTTCAGCGCCCCGAGGCGCGTCCCTTCCCCCCACCGGGAGATGAGCGCCGCAGGGCAGATCAGGTTGCTTTCCGTCATTCCGGGACCGGCCTTCGGGGGTGCGCACAATCAGGCGATGCGGCTCAAGGGCCCGCTCGAGCGCAGAGGCGTCGAGACGGTGGTCATCCTGCCCCAAGAGGCGGGGGACGCGGCTGCGAGGCTTCGCGTAGAGGGAGTGGACGTAGCGCAGATGCCCATGCGCAGGCTGAGGGCGACGGCCGACCCCCGCGTACAGCTTCATTTTCTCGCAACGTTGCGAAAGGACCTCAACCGGCTCTCCGCGCTGATCGCCGATCGGGGCATCGATGTCGTTCAGGTACACGGCGCGACGAACCCGCAGGGGGCGATCGCCGCCCGTAAGCAGGGCGCGGCTGTCGTCTGGCAGCTCTTCGATACCCGTGCGCCCATGGTGCTTCGCCGGATGGCGATGCCGCTCGTCGTAGGGCTCGCCGACGCGATGACCGTCTGGGGCCGTGAACTCGTCAGGGTCCACCCCGGAGCCGAGCGGCTGGGGGAGCGCCTGACGACCGTCTATCCGCCCGTTGACCCCGCGGAGTTCGCGCCTGCCTCCTCCGCGTCGCGCGACGAAGCTCGTGCTGAGCTCGGAGTTCCGCCCGATGCCGAACTCGTCGGCTCGGTCGGGGTTCTCAATCCCCAAAAGGGTCACGAGCACCTGATCCGAGCCGCCGAGCTGGTTCGTGAGCAGCACGAGAACGTCTACTTTCGCGTACTCGGGGGGGCGAGCCCCGCCCATGCGACCTACGAGAGGTCGCTGAGAAACGAGCTCGAAGCAAGGGGGCTGGCGGACCGCTTCGAGTTCGTAGACCCGAAAGACAGCGTCGCTCGACTCATGCAGGCCTTCGACGTCTTCGCGATGACATCGGTTCCGCGCTCCGAGGGAATGCCTACCGTGATCCTGGAGGCGATGATGTGCGGTAAGCCAGTGGTGACCACGGACGTCGGGGCAGTGAGGGAGCTTGTCGAAATTGGCGTCAGCGGTCTAGTAGTGGAGCCCTTGCGTCCGGAGTTGATAGCGGCTGCGCTCGGGAGGCTTCTCGGAGACGAGAAGCTCCGAGAGCGGATCGGCGAGGCGGCCCGGAGTCGTGCTCAGAGCGAGTTCAGCCTGGATCGACTGGCCGATCGCCATGTGGCCGCGTACCGGCAGGCCATCGATCATCGACGGAAGCGACTTGAGGCTTACGGACGATCACGCCATCCTGCCTGAAGTTCAGCGCCGCGGGCAACACATCCACCACGTCCAAATACCGCGACCAAGCTTCCTCGATGTAGGTGCGGCAGTGGAACGCGAGACCCCACTCCGAGTCGATCCCGGAAGCGCGGCGGTCGGGGCTCGGCTCCTGCTCAAACACGAAGCCTGCCTGTGACAGCGGTACGCGCTTGCGAAGGCTGGCGAGCTGCGCTGCGGAGATACCAGGACGCGACCCGGCCCTGAAGCCTTGGTACGCCGTCTCGCCATGCACGGTCAAGAGGGCCACGCCATCCGGACGAAGGAGCCGCGCGACCTCGGCAAGCCACAGGTCCTGCCTTGGCTCAGGCAGATGGGTGAACAGGGAGATCGAGAACAAAAGATCAAAGCTCGATTCCTCGAATGAGGTCGGAGGTACGGGCTCCCCCACCCGCGCGTCGACCGCATCAAGATGCGCGCTCAGCCAGGCGATCGCATTCTGATTGACGTCCAAGGCCGCGACCTTGGCTGCTGGCGGGAGGTCGAGGCGGCAGAGGACCTTGCCCGGACCGCTCGCCAGGTCGCAGATCGAGCTGAAAGTTCGCAGGGGGCGACCGATCGAGACCAGCGTCCGCTCGAGTTCCACTGCGACGATCCGGCCCTCTTCCCGATAGCGCGTTCGCGAAGGCTGACCGACGCTCGCCCGCACGGCCCTTGGAGGCACGGGCTCCCGGGAGCCGAACAACCGGGCTTCGACAGCATCCCGCATCGCATCCCAGCGGCCGGCGAGCCTTCGCAACGGCGGCTTGACCGGCTCGGGCAGCCGCCGCCGCAGCGCCCGGATCGCTGAGCTAACGTCGACTTCAGCTATGGCGGCGAATGTACCGGCGGACGCAGGGCCGCACCTTCGCTCGGCGCTCCGCGCGCGTCGCGTACGGCCACCAGGGCGTCGCCTTGAACTTCGCACGGCAGTGTCGCTTCGCCTGCTTGCGAAGGGTGTCGCCGCCGGACCCGCTGTCGCCGCCGCCGGCGCCGTCTCCATCTCCGCCGCCGCCGCCTCCATCTCCGCCGCCACCGCCGCCCTCACCGAGCTCGGCGAGCACCCCAGCACTGCAAGTGGTCAAATCGCGCGACGCGCCCGCCAGTTCGGCGAGCGCGCAGTAGGCAAGCTTCGGAGCGAGGTCTGACCGCCTGAGGAGACCGTAGCCGGCCTCGTGAGCATGGTTCGGGTCGTACGGCGCCTCGACCGAGGAATGGATGATCACCGATGCGACATCCGCCATCTTCGGAAGTTCGCGGGTAAGGGTCAGGATGCCCTTCGCCTGGGCCCGCTGGCTGACGGCCCACTCGCCGGTGGTCGTGACACCCGTCTCAGTGACCCAGATCTTCCGCGTGGGGTCGTGGTTCGCCAGGACCCCTCGGATCTGGTCCATGATCTTGGCGAACGAGCGATCGAGCGTCTGCAGCTCGGTAATCCAGGGATAGGCGTGGAGGCCGACGCCGTCGCCCGAGCGAAGCTGGTTGCCGCCGCCGGCCGCGTAGAAGCGGTTGAGGAAGGTCGGGATAGTCATTCGCTTCTTCGGCTCGTCCTGGTGCCAGTAGGTCACGCTCCCGACCAGGACGGGGGTGCGGGTGCGGCCGGCTTGGGCGTCCGCGTAATGGATGGCGCC
>JALZIJ010000101.1 GCA_030860375.1 Actinomycetota bacterium
GGGTCATCCACGGGTGCTACAACAACACCAACGGCAATCTCCGCCTCGTCGACTCGTCAGAAGACTGCAAGAAGGCCGAGACGGCCATCCAGTGGAACCAGACGGGACCGCAAGGACCGGCTGGACCCCAAGGACCGGCTGGACCATCAGGAGCACAAGGACCGGCTGGACCGCAGGGACCGGCTGGACCACAAGGACCGGCTGGACCATCAGGACCGCAAGGACCGCAAGGACCGCAAGGACCGGCGGGTACCACCGCTGCCCGTGCGGCAACAAGTAGTTTCACCGTCGCTCAATTCAGGTGCGTTGGCGGCAGCCCGGACCTCTTCTGCGCGGGCGAGAGGTCGGGCGAGGGGTTCGTGTTCTGTCCGAGTGGGCAGAGGGCGCTGGGCGGGGGCTATCAGTTGGGGGGTGGGGACTTTTTCGTCGACGCGAGCAACCCGGTCTCCGGCCCAAGTGGGACGACGGGTTGGCACGTGGCAGTCCACCGGCCAGTTCTAAGCCAAGAGGGCACGCAACCAACCAGCGTCGTGACGCTCTACGTGGTCTGCGCCTAGCGCGCTGGTGAGACAAGGTGAACTCGAGTTCCCCCACTTTGGCGAGCGCCGTGTCGGTGCACGAGGGGAACGCTGTACCGGCCCTTCCATCCGCCGAATCCCGCCTGACCTCGCCGCCGGCTCGTCACCGGCACCCGCTGCCGTAACCGCTAGCGACGACCTCTTGACCGTCGCCCACGACAACGAGTGCCGTGACGGCCAGCTGCGTCTCACCAGCTGCGTCTCGGCGACCGCTCCCAGTTGAACGCCAAGACCGCCAGCACGCCCATGCTGCGTGCCCTCGACCAGGGCGACTGACCAGGGACTTTGGGAGCGGGCGACGAGAATCGAACTCGCGTTCTCAGCTTGGGAAGCGATTACGCCCGGATCTGAGCGGACGGCGGCGGACGAACATGCTGGTCAGGGCGGGTACGCGTACTGCACCGGACGGGTGCGGTTGAGGGCGGACGCCGGATGAAAGCCGGATGGTAGGTGTGCTCGACGCCGGGCATGTTCCACGGAGGCCCGTCGAACGCGCCAGCCCGACGTCATGATCTTAGGGTTTCACCAGTGGCGACCGTCCATGGGCTCATCTCGGTCGGCGTGCCACTTGATCGTGTGCTCGGCCGACTCCTGCAGCGAGCGATAAAGCCGTTGCTCCGGTGATCCGTTCGGCTGCGCGTCCGCGATCTTGCGAGCCTGGTCTCTCTGGTCGAGATCCTCGGCGAACGGCTGGCCGGGGATGCCCGTCCGCACGCCGCTGACGGCGGCCGCAGACAGGGCTCCTCCGACGCGTTGAACGTGGTCCTCGCCGAGCTGCGCGGCGAGAGCGAGGAGTCGGCGGACGAAGTCGACGTTGTCGAACACGAACGTGCGTGGCGCCTGCCGCAGGATGGCTGCGACTGCGGTCATCTGGGATTCATCGCTGGCGCTTGCACCCTCCTCCAAGACGGACATCACCGTTTCGTCGAAGGAGACGGCGACCGCCGCGAAGAGTTCGGCGCCAGCGTGTAGTCGATGCCAAGAGTCGGGGCTGGCTGCGATCCAGTCTCGGATCCGGCGGAGGATCGTCGGGAAGTCCCTGCTGCCACGGACACGCAGATCGTGGTCCCAATTGAAGGGAAGCGCGCGGTAATCGACGAGAGAGTCGGCGTGTTCCCATCGTTCGACGCGAGCCTGAAGAAGCCGGATCAGATCCTCGGGACGCTCGCCGCTGAAGTCCGACAGGAACGCCATGATCCAGTAGTCCTCGATCGACGGGCACCGCTCAAGCTCAAGGAGGAACTTGTCTACGTGTGCCGCTGGAAGCTGTCGCCAGTCCAGCTCGCCGTGCGGGCCAAGAACTTGAAACACCTCGTCGGCGACGGTCGTGGAATCGGAGAACGGCACCTCCGCCAGCAATCGAACAGCCGCATCGGCGTTACTAGCCGCGAGTCGTTGTGCAGCACGAACCACGCAGGTACGCGTAAATACATCAACGTCCGTCGCAAGCCGTACGAGCGCATCCAGCTCGCCTTCCAGGAGCGTCGGTCGTGCACCTCGATTCCACCCAAGCGCCTGCGCGACCTGTTGGCGCAAAATCAACTCGCCCGACTCCAAGAGCGCCGTGATGGCCGACATCGCCTCGCTCGGAGCGTGCTCAGCGATGGCAGCAACCGATACGGCAAGAACCTGAAGCATTGGGGACGTCGGGACCACCGCCAGCCGCTCGGCGAGGGCAACGCCGATCGACGGTCGCGCCGTGACGAGTGCCCATACAAAGGGTCCCGCGTTGCCCGTTGTCGGCCCCAGAGCGCTCTGCGCGTTGAGTCGGTCCTCGAGGTGTTGAAGGATCTCCTCGTCCGACGCCGCCGCAGTGAGCCGGCGGGCGAGATCGTGTGCGCGCCGTTCTCGCCGCGCTTGCATCTTCTCGAAGTCCTTCTCCCGGCCCTCGGTCAGGTGTCCCCAGCCGTCGTACAGAGCGAGCGCCAGTTCGTCTTCTGGTCGCGTCGGCATTGCGTTGCGCACGCGTTGAGCGGCATCACGGGTGGCGGTGCGTGAATGGTCGGCGTGCCACCGAATGGCCTTTCGGACAGCGATTGTGACGACCGGATCCAGGCCGGGCTGGCCAAGGGCGTGTGCCAAACGATCGAGCGTGGACACGAACTCAGGAGTCCATGCATCTCGTTCGGACGCGTCGACCTCCTGCCCGAAGTAGCCGTGCGGATAGCGCAGTGAGTGTCCGATCGCATCCGCAGCTCGCACCGCCACACGGAGGTCAGGGGAGCTGAGTTCGCGGAACGCCAAGTCGAGGATGCGCTCCCGGAGCGGAGCGACCGACGTCGGCGTCAGAACGAAGGGCTTGAAGACCAGTTGGTAGCCACGGGCCAAGTCCTCCATCCCTTCGGTAGCCAGCATCGGCTCGAGCGCATCGAAGGGTGAGTGCTGACTGGTGCCTCCGGTCCCGGCTACAAGCCAGCGCTCTGCGGCGTCGACGACCGCGTGGTTGTACGCCAGCGGCTTACCGAGTTCGAGTTCCGCCAGATCGCGAAGGACGCGGAGTGCGTGTTGCGGATGCTGGTTCGTCGGGCGGTCGTCGCTCTGGGCGAGCTTCCACAGGGTGTCGAGTGCTTCGGGTAGGAGCTTCAGGTCGTACGCGATACCTCGCAGGAGCGGGGGCAGCTCGTGCATGACGTCGTCGTATGTCGGCGGATGAAGGCGCAGGAACGCGCCCTCCAGGTCACCAACGTCTTCAATGCTGTTCGTCGGATTCTCTATGGCGCGACGGACGAGTGCGAGCGTTGGCCTGGGAGCGAAGTGTGCCACGCGTCTCAACAACTCGAGGAGCCTGCGACGACCGAGTATCCCGGCTACGTCGAACTCGGTCTCTACTTGGCTCCAGAGTGTGTCGGTAAGCCAGGGTGCGTTGGCATGGTCGTGGCGGACCTGCCAATCGATCCGCGATGCGTTGACGAATACGTTCTGGAGCGGCCCGGTGCCAGCGACCTCGCACGCGCGCTCGATGTAGCCGGTCGATGTGCCGCTGCGTTCGTCGAAGCAAGCCTCGGCGAGCACGACATCACCTAGGAGGTCGGGCACGACGCGCAGCGAAGCCCCTCGGCGAAGAAGAACGCCAGCGTCCTCGAGCCCCTTCAGGTGTGCGACGGTTCGGTCGTAGGGAACGCCTGCCAGTTCCGCGAGCGTCGTTCGGAAGTCCGAATCATCTGAACGGAACGGCTGGAGAGCGGCGACGGCGTCCAGGACACCGCGCCGAACCACGGGGTCGCCGCCCACCGAGTCGGCCACCAACACATCTCGGAACGCACGAAGGACCTCAGTCCTGACCGTGTCCTCGTGGTCAAGGCACGCGGGGTCGAGCTCACCGCGCTGAATGAGCACGCCAGCAACGACTGTGATCAATGGACAGTCGGCGGTGAGGTGAGCGAGTCGCCGCACGAGCGCCTCGGTCGCGTCCGGCCCAACCGCCTCGCGCGTGAGCGACTCGGCATCATCGGGCGTCAGATCGTCGAGTTCCCATCGAGGGATGTCCGTTGGGTGAAGGCCGACCTGTCGCAGATCACTCGCAAGAAGGCCGAAGCCGTATGGTCGCAAGGCGATCACCACGCGGGCGTCAGGGTTCCGCTGCGCGATCGCGCGCAGGACCGCGGCGATGTCCGAGCGCTCGTGGGCGTCGTCGACAATGACGACGAGGTGTCCTTGCGTCGGCAGCAGTTCGAAGTGCTCAGGCTTCAGGTCTGCGCCGGTTGTGATGAACCGAACGAGTTGCCCATCGGCTTCGGCCCGGACAGCCACCTCCCGGAGCAGTCGGGTCTTGCCGATCCCCCCCCGGCCGACGACACATCCAAGGCGGTCGTCACCATTCAGGAAGTCGAGGAGGCCCTCGAGCTGTTCGGTGCGCCCGACGAGTTGCCAATCATGCGTGTACACGCGGCTGCTCGCGAGCGGCCGGAAGAACTCGTCCGGCTGCAGCCACGGGCCGGGCTCGGCGACTCCTAGGAGGGGCTCGCGCCATCCAGGGAAGTACGTGTCGACGATCCGAACGGCGTCATCGAGCGGAAGTCCCCGGACCTCTCGGGACAGATCCTCAATGTCCCACAGTGTCCAGCCAGCGTGGCTCGCCATCTCGATCCGACAGTCGGGGCTGGCAACACGTGTAAGGACGATGAAGGCATCGTCGACGTCGATCGTGGCGGCGCGCACGGCTTCTCGGACATCCTCTCGCCCAAACTGCCGGCGTCGTTTGCACTGGAATCCAGCGCGAAGTCGGCCGCCGTTCTGTGCGATGACGTCAAACCCGTACTGGGTGTGGCCTTGGGCGCCGAAGCGCGAGACATGCGTGTCGGGATACAGCCGTCTGGCCACGTCCGCCACGAACTCCTCGAACCGGTCAGGGCTGAGAGCGGCGACGGGCAGGACCGTCGCGCGAGGTCGGACCGGCAGTGGCACTTCGTCCGGACGGTCGGCGAGCGCGCCGTAGCCGGCGGCACCGAGCAACTCCCGCGGATCGAGATCGAGCAACGACGCCAGCCGGACGATGACATGGCGACGCGGTCGCGACGCGCCACGCTCCCAACGGCTCACCGTCTGCTGTGTCACGCCGCCAACTTCGCGGGCGAGGTCAGCCTGGTCCCAGCCAAGTCGCTCCCGTTGCTGCCGAATTTGTTCGCCAAGACCAGATCCCATCGATATGATTATACTCATCTAATGCGTACGGCGCTCGGCTCCGTAAGTGAGGCGCTCTTCTTGACGGCGGACCATCGCTGATACATAGATATGTGTATGTCTCAGGTCTGGACGGAGGCGGAACTCCGAGAGGCGCTGGATCGGTATGAGGAAGAGCTGCGCCGCGCAGGCAAGGCCCGCAACACGATCACCACGTACGTCCAGCACCCCGAGCGCTTCATCAACTGGCTCGTCGGGATCTACCGCCCGACGCGCAAGGTCGCAGAGTCGTCGCTGCGCTCGTCGAGGTACACGTCGCTCCGCGAGCATCTGGCCGAACGCTCTGAGCCACTGGTTCACATGACCTTCGCCGACATCGAGACGATCCTCGGCGGCAACCTGCCAGATTCCGCGCGCAAGTACCGACCGTGGTGGGCAAACGAAGAAGCGGGGACACACGTGCATGCGCGGGCGTGGCTGGACGCCGGCCGGCGAACGGCGAACGTCGACCTGAACTCCGGGACCGTGGACTTCGTACGGTGACGCGGCCTCGCGGAGCACTCCCACGATGACCGACCGAACCTGTCACACCCCCTGCGTATGGTCGACACGAGGCCGACCGTCGGCCGAAAGGCAGGAACTGGCATGGCCAAAGTCGCGCCGTACCACTCGAGCAATCCGTCCGACCCTGACGTGTACCACGACCACGACAACTGTCCGACGGGTCAGCAGATCCCGGCAGCGAATCGAGTTTCGGGAACTGGCGGCTACCGGCGATGCCAGCAGTGCACGAAGATGGATTGACGGGAGTCCACCTGTTCGGCGCATTGGCGCCCTAGCGTTCCGCCGTGCTGCGCCGGTGTGCGCACCGCGACCCATGGCCCACGGTGACCGCAATGGCTAGAGCGGCACAGCTCACAACTCCGCCCAGCGAGGCCCTCGACGCGCTGCGTGAGGCGGCTTGCGACTCGACCTACGTGTCGATGGGGTCGCGGCGAACGACGACCGTCCACGAGTTCTACCGCTACCCGGCGAGGTTCTCGCCGCGGTTCGTGCGGGCGGCTATCGCGGCGTTCACCTCACCAGGCGACGTGATTCTTGATCCTTTCGTTGGTGGCGGAACGACCGTTGCCGAGGCGATGTTGATGGGCCGGCGCAGCGTCGGCGCGGACATCAACCCTCTTGCGGTCTTCGTCGCGCGGACGAAGACGTTGACTCACACGACGTCCTCGCTTTCGGCTGTCGAGTCATGGCTCGACACCGTTTCGACGCAGTTGAATGTGCACGGCCCGCGGGCCGATGACGAGGCGTGGTACGAGGACGGATACCTTCGACACCTCGATGGTCACGACACGTGGCGCATTCGCAAGATCATCGGGCAAGCCCTTGTGGGTCTGGATTCCATCCGAGGTCCGGCGGCCCGCGATCTCGCACGTCTCGTTGTCTTGCGTACCGCGCAGTGGGCGCTGGACATGCGGAGCGAGGTGCCATCGGTCAGTGAGTTCCGCGGCAAGCTGGTCGCCGCTGGTCGACCAATGCTTGAGGTTGCCCGGAGCTTCGCGAGCGACACGACGGCGGCGTTCGGATCGAAGGTCGCGGCCGATGACGTTCGGACGATCATCGAGCAACGCATCGACGGGCTGGCATCGCACCCTGACTTGGCAGGTGCGTCGCCCGTCTTGACGCTGACATCGCCGCCGTATCCAGGGGTGTACGTCCTGTACCACCGGTGGAAGCTGCGCGGGCGCCTCGAGACAGCGGCTCCGTTTTGGATCGCTGATCGTCGTGACGGCCACGGCATCGCCCACTACACCATGGCGGCGAAGGCGCCGACGCTCGACCGCTACTTCACAGCGTTGGCTGAAGGCTTCGCGGAGGTCGCCGTGGTCGCGCCACCCGGTTCGTGGTGTGTGCAAATGGTCGGGTTCGGCGACGTGGCAGAACAGCTGCCGCGGTACATCGAGGCCATGCACAGCGTCGGATTCGACGAGGTCATGTTCGATGGGCTTGCAAACGCAGACGACGGTCGGTGTTGGCGCCATGTGCCGAGCCGGCGTTGGTGGGTGACATCAGCATCGAAGCAGGGCACGGCAGCTCATACCGCGAACGAGGTCGTGCTCGTGTTCCGCCGCAGCCCTCGAGCGCTCCAGCAGCCCTGACGTCAATCGTCCAGTGACAGGCTTCCGATCGTGTCCACCATCGGCAGTAGCACCGGAGCGAGTGCCTCCGAGATCCGCCGCACGCCGTCCGTCACGGGTGCATCGGATGCATCGTCGACGTCGCTCGGTGCGTTCTTCTGACTGGCGTCGTGGAGTACGGCGAGACCAATCAAGACAAGCGCGTAGACGAACTTCGCCTCGAGGAGATTCGGGTCCGTGCGAGGCGACCCCTTCTGAACGGTTCGGAGGTACTTGTTGTCGACGTTGACGTAGAAGTCGTAGATGTCGACACCGTTCTCGGAGTCTCCCGTCGCTACGAGGACAAGCGCGGACTGCTCGTTGAAGGTGTGAAAGCTGTGAGTGCCCCAGTCGGCCTCGTGCACTCGCTCTATGCGAGGCAGAGCGATGCCGCCGGTCGGAGGCCGTGGTCGCCGCTCGGTCCCATGCGGGCTGACGACCGAGAGCTGCGCACGGTTCACGATCGGCTCGAAGCGACTCGAGTCGTCGACCTCGACCTCGATGGCGAGATGGTCACCGACCTGCAGATCGTCGGGCAGTTGGAACGTCAGCGTCATGATGCCTTCGACCGGCCCATCGAGGCGGTAGTTCCTCAGCGCTGACGGAGAACCGTCTTCTTCGACGCGCCAGACCTCCTTTGTTGCCGGGTCCAACAGACGGTCGAAGTACCCGTTCTCCGCGTCGGTTTCGAGCCGCAGTCGCACTCTGCTGCCCACACCGACCTCGCGAACCAGATCCTCTCCAGTCGCACGGCTGCGCCAGCGAATGAACGTCGGATAGGTGAGCCCTTTGAAGGGCGCTTCGTCGCCATCCGCCGAGCCCTTCGGCTTGAACGGAGCCGGGAGGTTCTTGCCGGTCAGGAACATCGCCGACAAGGTCGGCGAGCTCCGAAGCAGGTCGTGAAGAGCGCTCGCGAGCGGCTTCTCGTCCGAGAGCTTCTCGGCAAGATCCTCCTGGCGCCGCCTGGCGCGCAGCTCGCGAAGTGCAGCGTCCTCACGAAGAAGGTTCTCAAGTTCGTCGATCAGACGGTTCGAGATGTTGTCATCGCGCAGGCGATCGCGACTGTTCATGAACAGTCGCTCGCGCACGCCAGGTCGGACCGAACTGCAGTCGACGGTGACCAGAAGCGAATCTGCGAGGTAGTCCATCTGTACCTTGCTCCGCCGGAAGAAGTCCGTCGGCATGTAGGCGTGTGACTGGCCGTTGACCGCGAGAATGACGGCCTGCCGCTTGGACCGGTACGCGTCCGCCTCACCCTTCTTGAACGCGAACACTCGAACCACGATGTCATCACCGTCGATGTTGATGATGCTCGACCGCGGGAATGTCGGTTCGAGCTTCTCGGCGCGGTCGCGTTCGAGGCGAGCACCGAGGCCGAGGACGTTCGTAGCGAAGCTTCCTGAGTGGCCTCGATACTCAGACCGGCACTCGTACACCCGGATAGGCAGCGCGACTTCGGGCATGCCCTGGTCGAGTCGTCGGAGGAGCCCGTCGCCGCCGCTCACGATGTTGGTCTTGGTTCCCTGCCAGTTGTATTCGAAGAGCTTGACCAATGAGCCGTGCTCGGCCGGTCGTGCGTGCGCGTCTCGGACGTCCTTGTTCGCCTCGGGGAAGATCGGCATCGACGCAGCGGCGAACGCGAGTACGCGCCCAAGGCGCCGTGCGTCCGCGCCGACCGGTGCGAGGTAGGTGAACACCGAGCTTCGGGAGCTCCCGGTCGGTGGCTCACGTCGCACCACCGTGAAGCCCCACTGCCGATCGCGATCGGCTGCATCGGCAGTTTGAAGGGCAGGGTTCCGCCTGGACACCACGAGCTGCAGGTTGTGATCCCCGCCGCAGAACATGAGTGCACCGGTGCCACCCATGTTGAACTTGCCCTGCACGAAGGGCACGCGGAGCTTGTTCGATCGGTGAAGCGACATGAAGGTGTCGGGGAATGAGTCCGGTGTCTGTCCCTCGCCCGCATCTGCGATCGAGAGGCACGGGTTACTTGGCGGCTTGAGCCCGGACGCCGCGACCGTGATGAGTCGGCCCAACTTGGTCACTTCGGTGTCGTCCCAGAATGCAACGCGTCCATCAGCGTCCCGGAGCGTTCCCGACCGTCCTTCGAAGAGGCGAGCGACCGCCTCTCGCAGGGACGTTGGCGCTGCGTCACCTTCCGGATCGATCCCGCGGGCGAGGCAGGCGCTCAGGAGCATGCTGTCGACGGCGTTGATGATCTTCTCGATGAGTGCGGCTACGGCCTCGCTCTGCTGATTGCCGATGGACGAGAAGTTGTTGTCGAGGTCGCCGAGGTGGCGCCAGTGCTCCGGCGCGTCCCACAACCCTGCCGCCTTCAAGATCGCTACGGCCTCCGCTTCGGTTCCGGCGGCCATCAGGTCGAGGCAGAGGCCCATGATCGTTGCTTCATCGGTGAGGTTCATTCGGCATCCTTGAGGTCGCTGTGGACGAATGGCTCGGCGTGTTCGGTCGGAAGGATCACGGGTTCATTCGCTGTGTCATCGATGCCGATGTCGATGACGTCGATGTCGCGTAGCCGTCCGGTCAGCGCGGCGCGGTGGGCAACGACTTGCGCCTCGCTCCACGTCTGATGCGACTCAGATATCGACGCGTCGACCAGCGATTGGATTCCGCCCGTTGCCGTGACGGCGGCAAGGAACGAGGCGATCTCGTGGCGCTCGCTGACGTTGGCGAGCAGGGCGCCGCGGAGCGCTGCTTGCTGCTCGGTCGCGAGGAGGCCGTCGTCTGCGTCGAGCAGCGGTGTCTTGGTTGCGCCCAACGTGACGCCCCAGGTTGTCGGCACGAGTTGACCCGTCGTCTTGTCGACCGCTGCGAGACCAAGATCGAAGAAGACACCGGCCGGCTTGCTGCCCTCGAGCGCGAACAAGAAGGACTTTCGGAAACGAGCGAGAGACGCGACCTCGTCGTCACCGACGGGCCAGCCGGTCCAGCGACGCCTACGGCCTCGGCGGCCGGCTTGTTCATCGTCGGCCTTGATTCGGAGACCAGCCGCGCGAGCCAGTGGTGGCGCGAAACGATGCAGGTCTTCGGCAGACGCGGCCCCTTGTTCAACGATGAGGTTGACGAGCACCCTGCTTGCGACAACGAGCGGAGTCAGTCGGTTCGTGAACGAGGAGAGAGCTCGATCAGCGACTTCAGGATCGGCAACAAGGTCGGGCGAGGACGTGGGGAGGGCGAGCAGCGCGAGGTCGTCGTCGTTGACATGCGCTTCGGGTCGCTGCTTCCGTGAAGCCGTCCGAGCCGGCTGGCGGCCACCCTTCTTCGGGGGCCGTCCTTGGGTCTTGCGTGCGCGGGCGACACTTCTGCCGCTAGAGGCCTGCGTCGTCGAAGGTGGAGCCTGTCCCTCCGTTGTTTCGCCCGCCTTGCCGAGGTCCTTGTCGACGGCACTTCCCGGAGGATTGATCGGCAGCTCCTCGCTGAGCGCGACGCTCGTGTCGGGCGAAAGGTCGAGCCGGAGCTGGTTTTCGACCGCTACGGCAATCAACTCACCCAACTCCTCATAGGGGGTCGACGGGTCATCTATCGCCGCCATAGCCCGCCGCGCGACAGACGCCGGAAGGTCGACTATGAAGCGAAAGGCGGGATTCGACGTCACTAGGCCGTGACTATCGCGCCGTTGTGGCCGCGACGCAAGACTATCGGCGAGATAGTTCGCGACTATGAGGAAAGGCGGTACCTGCCACGACCGTCCCATTCCAGGTCGCCCGTCGTCTTACGTCGTTGAAGCACGTTGCGAACGTTGCGCTGCCAGCGAGGGGACGTGGAACGAGGTGCGTCGGGTTCGCAGTCGGCGGCGGTGATCACCGCGTTCGCCTCAACCAAGGCGTACAGCTCGCCGAGCTCGTACCACCGGTCGGCAATCATGTGCTGAACGAGGATCGACCAAATCTGGTCGGACCGGAGGATGTCGCCGGAGGTGGCCGCCTTCGAAGTGTCATCTGTCGATCGGAAACGCTGCCATGCCGCCTGTCGTGTGACGCCGAGCGCCCGCGCGACGGCATCCCAGCCGTGGCCGGCGCGGCGCGCCTCTCGTACGTACTCCTCCAGAACGTCATCGACCCAGCCGCGCATCCGGGTCACGGCCTCGACGCACCGGAGCGGCTCGGCACCTTGCTCGAGAAGCTGAACTGTCTCTCGCGCCAGCGGGATGAATAGATGCGGTTCGTGTTCCTCGTCTGTCCAGCTCGCCACAAAGGTAACTTCACATAGAGCTAGTGCTCTGTCAAGGTTACTTTGCACGAGCCTAGTTGGGGCGAACTTGGGGGACCCGGTGACACTTATGATCGTTAGTGACACCTTGTTGCGAAGGTGGCACCTGAGGCGCTACCCTCACGACATGCCTGTTCGGTTTGAGTTCGAGGTCAAAGAGAAAGGTCGGGCCGTCCTCCCCGTCGGACTCCGAACGGCCTGCGGCTTCGAAGTCGGCACAAGGCTTGTCGCACGCCCCATCGGTCCAGGACAGGCGATCGTTGAGACAACCGATGCGGTCCTCGACCGGATTTGGTCAGGGATCCCGAGTGGGACTCAGGTCGACGCTGTCGCAGAGCTTGCGACTGCACGCGCGGGGGAGGTTGCGCTGCGGGAGCAGAGGGCCACCGCAAATGCCGCGGGTGATGAGCGCAGCGACGAGCGATCCGTTGCGCTCCTAACCGCTCTTGGGCTCGAGTAGCTGCTCGCTGTGCCGGTCGCGGTTCTTGACGCGTCCGCGCTGGTGGCGCTGATCTTCAAGGAAAAGGGTCACGAGGCAGTTGGCAAGGTCCTTGCCGCCGGCGCTGTGACGACACCGACGGGCCTTGCCGAGGCGCTTGACATAGCTCGACGCCATAACCATGGGCGCACGGCGGAGCAACTAGCTGACGACCTTGGCGAACTTGGCCTCGAGATGGAGCCGCTCGATCTTGAGGACGGCCTTGAGATGGCGCGCCTTCTGGCGCTGGCTGCCGCCAAGAAGGAGCAGCAGCCGAACATCGGCGGTCTCAGCCTCGGAGATGCGGCGTGTCTCGCAGTGGCAGCCCGCCTGGACCTCCCAGCAGTGTTCTCAGATGGGACCTGGGAGGTCCTCGATCTTCCAGTGAAGATC
>JALZIJ010000029.1 GCA_030860375.1 Actinomycetota bacterium
GCGACCTCCATGTGCAGATCCGGCGTCTGCCGAAGCCCGTAGTCGCGATGGTCGCCGGCTACGCGGTCGGGGGTGGCCACATCCTCCACCTCGTCTGCGACATGACGATCGCCGCCGAGAACGCCCGCTTCGGGCAGACCGGCCCGCGGGTGGGCAGCTTCGACGGCGGCTTCGGCGCCTCGCTCCTCGCCAACAACGTCGGTGTCAAGAAGGCCAAGGAAATCTGGTTTCTGTGCCGCCTCTACGAGGCGGACGAGGCGCTCGAGATGGGCCTCGTCAACGCAGTCGTTCCGATCGCTGAGCTCGAGCGCGAAACCGTGGCTTGGTGCCGCGAGATGAACGCGCTCTCCCCCCTCTCGCTCCGCCTCTTGAAGTCGAGCTTCAACGCCACCGAGGACGGCCTCACCGGAATCCAGCAGCTCTCACACGACGCGACGCTCCTCTTCTACATGTCCGAGGAGGGCCAAGAGGGTCGCAACTCCTTCCAGGAGGGCCGCTCGCCGGACTTCTCAAAGTACCCGCGCAGGCCATAAGTCAAATGAGGACCTTTAGGTCCGAAAGCAGCATGTGCACGCGCCGAAGGCGCGCGTAAGGCGTATATCCGTGAACCATCTACGCATATGGACAATGGCGGCGCGACCGCGGACGCTGCCCGCGGCGATCGCTCCCGTGCTGGTGGGGACGGCGGCCGCCTACTTCTTCGCCGAGGACATCGCGTGGCTTGCCTTCGCGGCGGCGCTTCTCGGCTCGATCCTGATCCAGATCGGCACGAACCTGGCGAACGACTACTCCGATGCAAAGCGCGGCGCCGACACCGCCGAGCGCCTCGGTCCGGTCCGGGTCACGTCCTCGGGTCTCCTCGCGCCTCGACGCGTGCTTCACGCGACCTGGATCGCGTTCGGCCTGGCGGCGCTCACCGGCATCTACCTCGCCACGGTCGCGGGGCCCGAAATCCTTGCGGTCGGCATCGTCTCGATCGTCGCGGGCGTGCTCTATACCGGCGGCCCCCGCCCGTACGGCTACGCGGGCATGGGCGAACTCTTCGTCTTCCTCTTCTTCGGCCTCGTCGCCGTGAACGGTTCCTACTACGTGCAGCTCGAGGAGATCGACGCGCTGCCGGTTCTTCTCAGCGTCTCGATCGGCTTTCTCTCGACCGCGATCCTCGTCGTCAACAACGTTCGCGATATGGAGACGGACGCGCGGGCGGGCAAGCGAACGCTGGCCGTGCGCCTCGGGCGCGAACGGACCCGTGTCCTTTACATGGCGCTTCTGGTGGCTTCATTTGCCGTGCTGCCGATCGCGATCTGCGCCGGCGACGGCCCCTGGCTCGCACTGATAGCGCTGGCCTCGGCACCCCTCGCGCTCAAGCCGCTCAGCGCCGTGCGCACCCGCACAGACGGGCCGTCCCTGAACGGGGCGCTCGCGGGGACGGGTGCACTCCTCGGCGTCTTCAGCGTGCTCCTCTCCGCCGGGCTCGTCCTCGGCTAGCCATGCGGATCGATCGCGTCGAGACCGTCGCGTACTCGCTGCCGTTCACCCGGCCCTACGCAACGGCGCGGGGGGAGATCCGCGAGCGCGAGATGGTCCTCCTGCGCCTGGGGACGGATGCCGGCTTCGAGGGCCTGGGCGAGGCGGTGCCGCTCGCTCTCCGCGGCGACAAGCCTCTCGCCAAGGTCGAGAGCGAGCTTGCCGATGCCGCGAATCGCCTCGATGGGCTGAACCTCGACGAAGCGCTCGAGGACCCACTCGCCTTCGCCGTAGCGACCCTGCTCGAACTCTCGATCGCGAAGAGAGTCTCACCCGCGACCGCGGCGGCCCTCGAGAGCGCTCTCTTCGACGCTGTCGCAAGGGCGGCCGACATGCCCGTGTGGAAGCTCCTCCGCGCGCCTGATGTCGCACCTGTCGAGTGCAACGCGACCCTGGCCGCGGGTGCTCCGGACGAGGTCGCCGCGCATGCCGACGAATGGACCCGCGACGGCTTCCGGACGGTCAAGCTGAAGCTCGGGGCGGGCGGGGACGACACGGCCACCGTCGAGGCGGTCCGCGAAGCCGTCGGACCGGACGTACGTATCCGGGTCGATTCCAACGAGGCGTGGAGCGCCCGAGAGGCAAGCGCGACGCTCAAGGCGATCGAGCCGTTCGGGATCGAGCTAGCCGAGCAGCCGGTGAGCGGGCTGCGCGCGATGGCCCGAGTTGCGGGCGAGGTGGAGATCCCGCTGGCCGCCGACGAAGCGGTCACGTCTGAAGCGGACGCGCACCGCGCCGTCCAGCGTCGGTCTTGCCGCTACGCGACTGCGAAGCTCTCGAAGGTCGGTGGAATCGGCTCGGCGCGCCAGATCGCGCGGGTGATCCCGACCTATCTCTCCAGCGCGCTCGACGGCCCGGTGGGGATCGCCGCGGCAGGCCATGCCGCCCAGGTCTTCCGCGGAGACGGCACCGATCCCGGCCTTGCCCACGGCCTCGCGACCCAGCGGCTGTTCGCCGAAACCGTGGCCACCCGCGAGTGCGACCTTCGCGACGGATCGCTGCACCTGCCTGACGGGCCCGGCCTTGGCGTCGAGCTCGACGATGACGCTTTGGCCCAACGACTGAAGGATTGACGCTGCCCCTACGAGGACAACCCTTCAATCGTGTTTCGAAGGGATAGCGTCCCCGCCGTGGACTCTTCGAACCGAAACACCGCACTTGCCTCCGCACTCGCCGAAGAATTGTCGCGCTCGGGTGTCGCGCACGCGGTGATCTGCCCAGGGTCGCGCTCCACGCCGGTCGCGTTGGCGCTACTGCGAGAGCCCGGGATCGCGACCGTAAGCGTCGTGGACGAACGCTCGGCCGGCTTTTGCGCTTTGGGAATGGCGCTCGCCTCGCGTCGCCCGGTCGCAATCGCCTGCACGTCCGGGACCGCGGCGGCGAACCTCCACCCCGCCGTCGCCGAGGCGGATCAGGCCTCGGTGCCCCTCGTAGTGCTCACCAGCGACCGTCCACCGGAGCTCCGTGAGATCGGCGCGGGCCAGACGATCGACCAGGTGAAGCTGTACGGCTCGGCCGTTCGCTGGTTTACAGAGATGGGAACCCACGAGGCCGACGACGCGGGGCTCATGCACATGCGCTCGTCGACTTGCCGCGCCTACGCCGCCGCGCTGGGAGACCCGAGGCCGGGCCCTGTCCACCTCAACCTCTCCTGGCGCGACCCGCTCGGGCCGGAGCCCGCCGAGGGTGACGTCACAGCCACGTCGGGCCTCGCCCTCAAAGGTCGAGGCGACATGCCGCTCGCGCGCGTTCACATGCCGCCGGCATCGCTCCCGGCCGCGGACCTCGACGCGATCGCCGCCGACCTCGCAGAAGCCGAGCGCGGGCTCATCGTCGCGGGCCGCCAGACCGATCCCGACCTCGGCCCGGCTGTTGCCTCGCTGGCCGAAGCCACGGGCTTTTCGATCCTTGCCGAGCCGACCGCACAGCTCCGGCTTGGCGCTCATGACCGCTCGCGAGTCGTCTGGGCCTACGATGCGATCGCCCGTTCAGCGCCTCCGGCGCTCTCGCCGGACCTCGTCATCCGCTTCGGCGACATGCCCACCTCGAAGGCCCTTCGCACGTGGCTCGGATCGCTCAAAGAGGTCGCCCAGCTCGTCATTGACCCTGCCGGCACGTGGAACGACCCGACGCGATCCGCGGGCCTCACGATCCGCGCCGACCCCGCGGCGCTCGCCCGCGAGCTCGCAACCCGGGTCGACAGCCCCGCCGCCTCCCGCTTCGCCGAGGACTGGCGCCTTGCGAGCGATGCGGCCGCCGAGGCGATTCGAGCCGTGCTCGACCGCCACGGGGACAACCTCACGGAGCCCGGAACGCACGCGGCCGTCGGGGAGGCGCTCCGCGACGGCGATCTACTGTTCGTCGCCTCGTCGATGCCGATCCGCGACTCCGAAGCCTTCTTGCCCCCGTCCGAGCGCGACGTTCTCGTTCTCTCGAACCGCGGTGCGAACGGAATCGACGGCACCGTGTCGAGCGCGATTGGCGCATCGATCGCCTCTGGGCGGCCCGCGTGGGTCGTCCTCGGCGATCTCGCGCTCCATCACGACTCGAACGGCCTCGCGCTCCTTCACAACGCTCAGGTCCCCATGCGCATCCTCTGCCTGAACAACGACGGCGGCGGCATCTTCGAGTTCCTGCCGCAGGCCGGCCAGGTGTCGCGCGAGGAGTTCGAGGCGGTGTTTGGCACGCCGCTCGGGCTCGACCTTGCAAAGCTTGCGGCGCTTCACGGCATCGAGCACCGCCGGATAGAGGGCCTGGGCGAGCTTGCCGATCAGAGCGTGGACCACCACGCTCTGATCGAGGTGCCGGTGGACCGTCAGACGAACGTTGGCCTTCACGACGCGATCTGGCAGGCAACGGCTGAGGCGATCGCCTCAGCTCTGGACGGAACCCCCGAGTAGCGGCTTCGCCCACGCCGCTACACGCTCGAGCGCTTCATCGGATTCACGGAGCATCCCGGCGTGGACCTGAAAGTCGTGCCACATGCCGTCGACGACCTGAAGCTCGGCCGGCGTGCCCGCTTCCTCGAGGCGCGTGGCGAGCTCCGTCCCCTCGCTGAGAAAGAGCTCATCGCCTCCGGCCTGGATCAGCGTTGGAGGTAGCCGTCCGAGCTCAGCGCCCAGCGGTGACACCCGAGGATCGTCGAGTGCCAGATCACCCGCGTAAGCGCGTGCGAGCGGCGGCAGGTCGCCTGCGCGAAGGAGCGCGTCCTTGCCGGCGTTGGCGCGCATCGACTCGCCTGAGCCTGTGAGGTCTACCCACGGGGACATCAAGAAGAGGCCGCGGGGTTGGGTTTCGCCCGCATCACGCAGCGCGATTGTCGCCGAGAGCGCGAGGCCGCCGCCGGCCGAGTCGCCACCGACGATGACTGGGCCAGAGTCGCGAGAGACGGCTCGAAATGCCGCCAGGACGTCCTCAAGTGCCGCCGGGTAGGGATGTTCCGGCGCCAGCCGATAACCCACCGCCAGGACGCTCGCGCCGAGCGCGCGGGCGAGGTGTGCCAGGAAAGTCGTGTAAGGGCGGGGTGAGTTGAAGCAGAAGGCCCCGCCATGGATCCAGATCATCCGCGGGTCGGCGCAGACGCCGGGAGGCACCATCAACCTCGCGGGCATGCCCGCCACCGTTCCGCTTCTCACCTCGACGTTGCGCGGAGGCGGGTCGAGGAGATGGAGCACTTCGATCAACGCGCGCCCAGGGCGATAGCGCATGCCGGGGGCGCGGGAGACGACATGGCGGTCAAAGGCGCGGAGGACGCTCTTCGACGGCCTCACCTCAGGTAGATGGGGTTCGAGATGATCCACGGGCGCTCACGCCCGCGCCAGTGGCGCCTGGCCTCGAGCCGGTAGGAACCGGACTCCGCCACCTTGTGCTCGAGGTCCGTGCCACTCACCTGGGCCACAGGCGATCCGTTGCGAAGAAGGGTCACCTCGGCCATGGCGGGGAGCGAGGCGCGAAGCGTCCAACCGCCGGCGGGGCGCTCCTCGCCCATGACAACCACTTCATCACCCGACTCGCCCCAGAATCGAAAACCGCGCCCCGGTGCAAAAGTGTCTACGGAGAGGTAGCAGCGGCCCTCGCGAAGCGCGTCGTAGACAAGGCCGAGATCCTCTTGACCGGCCTCTCCACCCTGTGGGGCCTCGGGCAGGGAGACATACGTGGAGAGCATGCGGAAGTAGCGAGCATTGGGCATCGGGCTCCAGAGGCGGTCGCGCACGCGGATGCCGTGCTGGTGGGCATCAAGCCCCCCGATCGCCACGAAGCGGCGTGTCTGGCAGAGTCCGTCCCAGGCCGCGATGTCGTGAGGCCGGGGGCCGTCGAGCTGCCCCTCCGGGTTCCACATGTAGCGGATCGCATCGACTGGGCCGCGCCAGTCCTCCGAGGCGTCCGTGGTCAGGCTCCAAAGCTCCATTCCGGCGAGGCCCTCCCCCTCGAGGTCGGTCCAGCCGTGCGGCAGCCCGCGCTTTACCGCAAAGCCGTAGCGCTCGAGGATGCGCGCGCCTTTGGAGAACGGGTGGGCCGCGAAGCCGAAGCCGCCGGCCTTCGCGACGGCGACTGGAATCTCTGCTTCAGGCACGCCCTTGTGCTTGATCTTCTTCTCGATCCCGAAAGCCAGAAAATGGCCGGCGCGAGGCGTCACCTCGAGGCCCACGCCTAAAAGGACCGAGCCGTGCCATCCCTCGTGTCCATCGTCGCGGGCTCCGAGCGTGTCGTGATCGGTCAGGAGCACGACGTCGCGCTCAGCGTCGCGGGCGTCCTCCATCAGCTCCGGGATCGTCGCCGTACCGTCCGAGTAGTTCGAATGGAGGTGGACCGCGCAGGCCAGGTCATGGAGCCGCGCGGGGTCGACCCGCGCGGGAACGCCTTGAGCTGGAGGCATCAGCCGGGCGAGGAGGCGGGCTCACCCGAGGCGCCGGATGCGGTTGCCCAGTTAAAGAAGTAGGCCATTCCGGAGACAATGGTGACGAATACGGTCAGCGCGACGAGGAGCTCGGTCAGGGCAAGCTCGGGATCTCCGATTATCAAGACCCCGACGGTGATGGCCTGGAGGGTGGTCTTGGCCTTGCCGAGCTTGTTGGCGCTCAGGACAACCCCGCGGCGGCTTGCAACGAGGCGTAGTGCGCTCACGGCGACTTCGCGGCTGAGGATCACGACCACGACGGCTAACTCGAGTCGGTCGAGGAGCGAAAGGCACACAAACGCAGTGCCCACGAAGAGCTTGTCGGCAACAGGGTCCATGAGCTTTCCGAAGTCCGTGATCAGGCCCCGGGTCCGCGCGATGTGGCCGTCGAGAGTGTCGGTCGCCATGCCGAGGACGAAGATGGCCAGCGCCGCGTTCAGGTTCTCGGCGAGGAGCGCCGTTGCGAGCATGGGCACGAGCGCGATGCGCGAGACGGTTAGCGCGTTCGGGAGGTTCATCGGATGCTCACCGAGAAGCTGCTTCTCAAAGCTGTCTGCGAGGGTTGGGGCATGGCGACTCTAGATTCGGAGATTCCGAAGGCCGGGCGGCCCAGGGGAAGCCTGAGCGACCTACCCGGGCGCATCGCCGTGGGCGCGCCCGCGCTCGCCGTAGTTGCGGTGGCCGTCATCGTGGGCGAGGCCGCGCTGGCGGTCCTTTTGGCCCTGGCCGCGGGCATGGCGGCTTTCGAAGCCGCGCGGCTCATGCGCGACTCCAAGGACGTCGCGATCGCCATCGGGGTGCTTTCCGCGGGCGTCGTCGCTGCGACGGCGTTCGAGGACCGGACTGCCCTACCGGTCGCGATTGTTGCGTCCTTCGGGCTCTTGGTTGTCTCGACCCTCTTCGAGGGGCGTGCCTCTGAACGGGTAGCGCCCGTAGTGGTCGGGACTTTATGCGTTGTTTGGATCGGAGGCGGGCTGGCGCACGGCGTGCTCTTGAGAGAGCTCGACCACGGGGGCGCGCTTGTCTTGATGGTGCTCGTCGGCACGTTCGTGGGAGACACGTTTGCGCACCTCATCGGCTCGGTCTGGGGCAGGACGCCGCTGGCTCCTTCGATCTCGCCGAACAAGACCGTCGAGGGACTCGCGGCGGGACTTGTGGGCGGCACCGGGGCGGTGGTCGCGCTGGCCCTCATTGCCGAGCCGTGGCTGGACGCGGCTGAAGCTTCGGTCATCGGCCTGGGAGTGGCGATCGCGGCCCCGTGCGGAGACCTATGGGAATCAGCGGTCAAGCGAGAAGCCGGCGTGAAGGACACGGGCACGCTCCTGGGCGCGCACGGCGGCGTGCTCGACCGAGTCGATGCGCTTTTGTTCACTGTGCCGCTCGGCTACTACCTGGCACTGGCTCTCTTATAAGAGCGCGCCTCGGAGCGGGCGTGCTTCCGAAGAGAGCCATGAGGCGCTCGCCTCCGAAGACGGCCACCGCACCGATGATGAGGCCGGCGAAGTCGTCGATGATGTAGTGCCAGCCGAAGTAGACGGTCGCGATCATGGTCAGACCGAGGAGCGCCCAGAGCCCGTATCGAACCCAGTGTTGCGAGCGAGCGCGGTGCGCAACCAGCGCCGCCGCGAAGAGGACTCCGGTATGGAGCGAGGCGAACGCCGCGACGCTTTGGACGGCATTCGTTGCATGTGGGTTGGCGAGAACCTCGTTCCGATGCTCGAGGAGCGTGTCCTGAAGGCGGGTGACGCCGGTGTCGGGCAGAGCGGCAAATACCCCTGGCTCAGCGAACACGGGCCCCAACGCAGGCAGGAGGTAGTACGAAAGGGCGCCCAGGATCCAGCAGATCGAAAGCGCGGTCACGTAGGTGATGCCGACCTTCAGGCGCTTCGACCAGATCAGCGCAATGGCGAGCGAGATCGGCACGAAGGTGAGAAAGGCAAGGTAGACGGCTGAGAGCACCTCGGCCGTGATGCCCGAGCCCAAGAGGTCGTGCAGAAGCTTCGCGGGGTCATTGCCGAAGAAGAGCCAACGCTCGGACTCGAGGAGCTCCTTGTCGAAGTTGGCGTCCGTCACGAACGGCAGGAAGCTCTTCAGATTGCGGTACGAGAGATAAGTGACGTAGAACGAGAGCAGTGCCGACAGCACGATGAGGCCGCGCCTTCCCCACCAACGCTCGGTAAAGACGCGGACGATCGTGCTCGCGAACGAGTCACCGGTTTCCTTCGCGGCGCGCCAGCTGCGCGGCAGGAGGTCGAGCACCAAGAAGACGCCCGCGATCAGGCCGATCAGCGCCAGGGGGGAGCCGACGTAGCGCGCGTCCGGGTCACGAAGGGGAAGGCCTTCGGCGAGGGCGACGATCAGCATGAGCGACGCTGAAACGGCGGCGATCGCAACAGGCGCGAGCCACGCCCGGCCGACCGAATCAAGCGTGTCCTCGGAGGACGCTTCGGTGCCAGCCGTCTTTAGATGGCCTTTATCCATCCCGACAGTCTAGAGAAGAGGCGGAGATACGGCCGCCTACTGGTGAGAGGGCCCTCTAAGCGGAGACGAGCGGCAAAAGCGCGTCGAGCTTCAACTCGGTTTCCGCAAGCTCAGCGGCCGGATCGGAGTCCGCCACGATGCCGGCCCCCGCAAAGAGGTGAGCGGTGCGATCGCGGAGGAGCGCGGACCGGAGCGCTACGCAGAACTCCCCGTCCTCGGTTGCGTCGGTCCATCCCACCGGACCGGCATACCACCCACGATCAAGTCGCTCAAGCTCGGCGATCATGGCGACGGCGTCGGGTCCGGGCTCGCCACCCACAGCGGGGGTCGGATGAAGCATCCCCGCCAGCTCGACGGCCGAGCGGGGGTTTGCAAGCTGGGCGTGAATCGGCGTCGCGAGGTGTTGAATGTTCGCGACCTTGACGAGCTCCGGCTCGCGCCCTGCCTCGACCCAGACCGAGTGAGGCCTCAGCGCGCGCTCGATTCGCCTGACCACGATTGCGTGCTCGGAACGGTTCTTCTCCGAGCGGCGAAGCTGCTCGCCAAGGTGATCGTCAACGGCCGGGTCCGCGCTCCGGCGCGTGGATCCCGCGAGCGCGACGGTCTGCGCGCCCGCTCCGCGCCTGCGGACCAAGAGCTCTGGGCTCGCACCCAGGAACGCCGCCTCAGGCGTGCCGACGCAGAAGCAGTAACACGAGGGGAAGAGCTCGCGAAGGGCGCCGAAAAGCGCAGCTGGATCATGGGCCCGTGGCGCCTCGGCGCACACCTCGCGGGCGAGCACGACCTTCTCCAACTCGCCGGAGCGGATGCGCTCGACCGCGGCGGCGACCGCTCTCTCGTAGTGGGACGGCTCGGCTGCACTCGCCACCCGGACTCGACCGGAGGCAGAGGGGTCGAGCATCGGGAGATCGCGGTCCGCAAGGGAGTCGAGCCTCGATCGGATCCCGGCAATTCGCTCGGTCGGCTCGGACCAAGGCTCGAGCACGGCAGAAGCCGTGAGGAATGTCCGTCCGTCGTCACGCGCCATCGAGATCTCAGGCAGGACGAGGAGCGCGGGGGGAAGCGAGGACCAGTGCCCCGAGGCACCGCCGTCCTCGGCAAACGAGAAGCCGCCCGTCCACACCGGACCTGCTCCCGCAGGCAGCCCGAGCGGCTCGTCGCTCAGGCGATCGCGAAGAACGGCCGCGCAGTCCGCCGACACTTCGGCAAAGCGTCGCGGGCCTCGCGAGACGGTTTCCGCAGCCGACCCGAGCCCCGCGAGTGCGAACTCGCGCGCGGGTTCCTCCCACGCGAACCAGCGATCCGAGGCTAGGCGCGACGCAACGACCGCGCCGACCGGATCGCGCAGGTCGACTTCCCTCGTCGCGCTCAGAAGCCGCCTCGACTTCCCGTTCCAGCGGGCGGCAAGCTCTTCGAGCGCGTCCGCGAAGGTGTTCACCGCATCGATCATCAGGGTCCGCCGAGAGTCGTTTGGCGGGACATAATGAGCCGCGAAGCGACTCTCAGCGAATGCTACGCGTCGGGGCGTGACTTGGTGATCGCAACCTCGCCGGTGCGGGCCATCTCGATCAGGCCGTGCGGGCGCATCATCCGCTCGAACGAGTCGATCTTCGATTGCGAGCCCGTGACCTCGATGGTGAGGGTGCGGCGCGAAACATCGACGATGTTCGCGTTGAAGATCTCGGCGAACTGCATGATCTCGCCGCGGTTCTCGACGGCGGCGTTCACGCGGAACAGGGCCATCTCGCGGGCGACGGTCCCGTCCGGCTCCATGTCGCGGATCTTGATCACGTTGACGAGCTTGTGGAGCTGCTTCGTCACTTGGTCGATCGAGTGAACCGCGCCGTCGAGCGTGAGCGTCACGCGCGAGACGTCGGGATCCTCGGTGGGACCGACCGCGAGGGTGTCGATATTGAAGCCACGGCGGCTGAAGAGCCCTGCGATGCGCGCCAGGACACCCGGCTTGTTCTCGACCGTCAGGCTGAGGATGTGCTTTCGGCCCGTGAGGACGCTCGCGGCCTCCAGATCTTCCAGCTTGACCAGCTCAGGTGTTCCGGGCTCGCCCATTAGGTATCCCTTGAGCGCTTTAGCGCGAAAGAAGCATGTGCAAGCGCCGAAGGCGCGCGTAAGAGGTATCTCCGAATCTCGACCACCAGTTAACCCACCATGTCTCTGGCCGCGGCCCCTGCCGGGATCATCGGGTAGCAGTTCTCCTCAGGCGCGACGTGCACATCCAGCAGCACCGGGCCGTCGGTCTCGAGAGCCGTGCGCATCGCGCTGCGAAGGTCGCCCTTGGCGTCGCAGCGCATCCCGGTCCAGCCGAACGCTTCGGCGAGCTTTGACCAGTCGGGGCTAGGGCCCATCTCGACCGAGGAATAGCGCTTCTCCCAAAAGAGCTCCTGCCACTGGCGAACCATGCCGAAGTGGCCGTTGTTCATCAAGAACATCTTCACCGGGATGTCGTGGCGCGCAGCTGTCGCCATCTCCTGGCAGGTCATGATCAGCGAGCCGTCGCCCGAGAGCCCGACGACGGTGTCGTTCGGATTGGCGACCTTGGCGCCGATCGCCGAAGGAAGCCCGAAGCCCATCGTGCCGAGGCCGCCGGAGTTGAGCCAGCGGCGCGGCTTTGCGAAGTGGTAGTACTGCGCCGCCCACATCTGGTGCTGGCCGACGTCTGAAGTGATGATCGCCTCGCCGCCCGTGGCCTCGTACATCGCCTCCACCATGAACTGCGGCTTGATCTCCGAGTCGGTGGAGTCCTCGTAGCGAAGCGGGTACTCGGACTGCCAGGCGCGGATCCTGCCCCACCACTCACCCAGACGAGCCGTGTCGGGCTTGAGCGCCTGGTACTCGCGGGTGAGCTTTACGAGAACGTCCTTGGCGTCGCCGACGATCGGGATGTGGGCCGGGATGTTCTTGCCGATCTCGGCGGGGTCAACGTCGATGTGGACAAACTTGGCGCGCGGCGCGAACTCACTGAGCTTGCCGGTGATGCGGTCGTCGAAGCGAGCGCCCACGCAGACGATGAGGTCGGCCTCGTCCATCGCGTAGTTCGCGGTGCGGGTGCCGTGCATCCCGAGCATCCCGAGCCACTGCTCGTCAGGGGCGGGGAAGGCGCCGAGGCCCATCAAGGTGAGCGTCACGGGAAGCTCGTCCGAGCGGCAGAACTCGGCGAACTCGGCTGACGCGTTCGCGTTGATGATCCCACCGCCGCCGTAGATCACGGGGCGCCTCGAGTTGGCGAGCGCCTTCGCCGCAATCCGAATCTGCTTGATGTTGCCCTCGAAGGAAGGCTTGTAGCCGGGCAACTCGGGCCGGCCCGAGGCGGGCTCGTAGTCGATGTCCGCACGGATCAGGTCCTGCGGGACGTCGACGAGAACGGGGCCGGGGCGCCCGGTCGAGGCGATGTGGAAGGCCTTGTGGATGTACTCGGGGATCTGGCGCGGGTCCGTGACGAGCAGCGAGTGCTTGACGACGGGGAGCGTGATGCCGACGACATCGGCCTCCTGGAAGCCGTCGGTTCCGATCAGGTCCGTGCGCACCTGGCCCGTGATGAAGACGGTTGGAACCGAGTCCATCATCGCGTCCGCGATCGGGGTGACGAGGTTCGTGGCGCCGGGACCCGACGTGGCCATCGCGACGCCGACTCGGCCCGACGCCTTGGCATAGCCCTCGGCCATGTGGCCGGCGCCCTGCTCGTGACGCGCCTGGATGTGGGTCAGCTTGGCGTCGTAGAGCGCGTCGTAGAGCGGCAGATTGGCGCCGCCGGGGATGCCGAAGACATGTTCGACCCCTTCGTTGACCAATGCTTCACAAAGTGCGTCCGCGGCGCGCATGGTTCGATGGTACTCAGCCGAATCGAGCCCTGAGGACGCTGAGACCCGACTGTGAGAGATACTGCGCGACCGTGGAAGCGGGGGTCAGCGGTCAGCGCCGGCAACCGGCTCGGAGTCCGAGACCAACTCCCCCGGATTCCACTTCGTCGTAGGCATGATCGCGGACTCGATTACGCGATCGCGGTGCGTCTCGATGATGCCGAGGAGCGAGCGGACGAGCTCCTCGCCGAGGTGGTGCGGCTGAAGGCCCAGGTCGTGGAGCTTCGTGTTGGTCGCGTTGTAGTAGTGGCTCTCGGCCTCGACGCGCGGGTTTGGGTAGCGCTTGACCTCGACGTCGATGCCTACCTCGCCCGCGCTTTGGCGCACAAGCTCGGCGAGCTCTGCCACCGAGAACTGCTCCGTGAACTGGTTGAAGACGCGGAAGTCGCCGAGCGCCGCCGGGTTGGCGACGGCCAGCTCGACACATTGGAGCGTGTCGCGGATGTTGAGAAACCCGCGCGTCTGCCCACCCTCTCCGTAGACGGTCAGCGGGTGACCGATCACCGCCTGTGTGCAAAAGCGGTTGAGAACGGTGCCGAAATACTGGTCATAGTCGAAGCGCGTGATGAGACGCTCGTCGCGCGTCGACTCCTCGGTATCGACGCCGTAGACGACGCCCTGGTTCAGGTCGGTGGCGCGGAGGCCCCAGATCCGGCATGCGAAGTGGATGTTGTGGGAGTCGTGGACCTTCGAGAGGTGGTAGAGCGAGCCCGGGACCTTCGGGAAAGGAAGCGTGTCCTTTCGTCCCTTGTGCTCGATCTCGATGTAACCCTCCTCGATGTCGATGTTGGGAGTGCCGTACTCCCCCATCGTTCCGAGCTTCACCAGATGGCAGCCAGGTGCCTGGTCGCGGATCGTGAAGAGCAGGTTGAGGGTGCCGATCACGTTCGAGTACTGGGTCTCCACCGCCGTCTCTCGCGACTTCATCGAGTAAGGCGCAGAGGGCTGCTCGGCGTAGTGGACAATCGATTCAGGCAGCGTTTGAGCGATCACGTCGTCTACGAAGGCGGCGTCTTCCATCGAGCCCACGAACGAGCGGATCCGATTGTCCGTGCCCTCGTGCCACGCGTCGAGGCGCTCGTCGAGGCTCGCGATCGGAGTCAGCGAGTCGGTGCCGTTCTCCGAATGCCAGCGGCGGCGGGCAAAGTTGTCGACGACGGAGACTTCGTGGCCCCGCGCGGAGAATCGCATCGCGGTGGGCCACCCCAGGTATCCGTCGCCCCCCAGGATCAGGATGCGCATCGCGGACACGGTAGCGGAGGCACAGGCGGCGCTCGGGCCCATATCCTGCCTCGACCTTGACGTCGTCCCTGCAAATCGCCGCCGTCTTCCCAGAAGAGCTGACCGCGCTCCGCATTGGCGGCCTCGCGCTGGCGCTCTCGATCGGTGCGTTTGCGATCTGGCGCCGGCGCACCCTGAGAAACGGCGACGTCCTCATCCTGCTCGGCCTGGCCCTCGGCCTGGCGCTGGTGACCGGCACGGAGCTCTTGGATGCGCTGCTCTCGGCGTTCTCGTTCGAGCGCGAAAACGGAACCCGCATCGTCGGCGTCGCTGTCTTCGCGATCCTGATCCTGTTCGGCCTCACGGTGCGCGCGCTCGCGCAGGGATCCCGCGTCACTCGCGAGCTGCAAGCCCTGCTGGAGGGGCTCGCATGGGAGCGCTTTCGCCGCGACGGCCATCCTGAGCGCTTCCGCGGCAAGGTCGCGATCCTCATTCCCGCCTACAACGAGGTCGACAACATCGAGCACGTCCTCGCAAAACTGCCGACCCGCGTGTGCGATCGCGCAACGGCGGTCCTCGTGGTGGACGACGGCTCGCGCGACGGCACCGGCGAAGTAGCCGAGGCGGGAGGCGCGGTCGTCGCCCGCCATGTGATCAACCGCGGCGGCGGCGCTGCGCTAAGGACCGGCTACCGCCTCCTGTCGGACTCTGAGGCGGAGATCGTGGTCACGATCGACGCGGACGGCCAGCATCTTCCGGAAGAGATGCCTCGACTCGTCGAGCCGGTGCTCTCAGGCGAGGTGGACATGGCCCACGGGTCGCGCGTCCTGGGCGAGGCCGAGCCGAACACCCGCGCCCGTGAGCTCGGGATCGTCTTGTTCAACCGTATGGTCTCCCTGATCACGCGCACGAAGGTCTCCGACTGTTCGAACGGTTACCGCGCGGTGCGAGCCTCCGTCCTTCCTCAGCTCGTCCTGCGCCAGGAGCAGTTCCACACCTCGGAGTTCATGATCGAGGCAATCAAGCGCGGCATCCCGGCCAAAGAGGTTCCGGTCACTGTCGTTGCCCGCCTCCACGGTCACTCGAAGAAGCCGGCGGTGATGCGCTACGGCGCGGGCTTTGCGAACGCGATCGTCCGCACCTGGCTGCGGTAGGGCCGAGCGCCTCAGGCAGCCCGAGCGACGCACCCAAGGCGACGGCGTCGAGACGAATCGCGGCGTGAGAGGTCCTGCCGCAATCGTTTGAAGGATTGACCTCGCTATAGCGAGGGAAAGGCTTCAGTCTGTTGCTGGCACTTGGCTCCGCTACACGACCCGCTGCCGGCCCTCGCGCACGGCCTTCGGGTGGCGAACCTCCGAGGGGTCGGGCAGGTAGAGGTCCTCGCCGCAACCGCGACAGACCTGTACGTAGAGCTTTTGCACGCGGCCGCAGCGCGGGCACATGCGCTCGGGCTCGTCGACGTCAGAGCGATGCATGATCACGGCGAGGAGTCCGATCCCCGGTAGGAGGGTTCCGATCAGGAACCAGATGAACACCGAGCCGCCCTTCGCCCGGCCGATGAGCGCGGTCGCGATTCCGAAACTGCCGAAGACGATGAGCGGAGCAAGCATCGAGGCTGATTATGGAAGGCCGGTTACTCCAGCGGGCGGTGGGTGCCACCGCGCTCGTAGACCGCGTCCGTCAGCGGATGCGGGTGCCCGATCGAGCCGACCTCTGCAACGTCGCGGTGAAACGGAAGGCCGATCGTCCAATCGGCGACCGCCCGGATCTTGCGGGAGATCCCCGGGACCTGGCTCATGTGGTAGGTCCGGGCCATCCACCAGGCGGGAAATCCGCGGAAGCGCTTCTTTCCGAGCTGACCGACTGCCTGATAGCGGCCGAGGTTCACGAACGCTGCCTTCGCCTTGTAGTCGAACGGGCGCGGCGACGTGGCGACGCCAAGCTCTGAGGCGATGTTGTGGGCGACGGTCGTGCCCTGGCGAACGGCATGTTGCGCCGTGGGAGGGCAGGGCCGAGCGCCGTCGTGGTTGGGATCGGGCACGGCGGCGCAGTCGCCGATCGACCAGACGCCGTCGAGCCCTCGAACGCGCATGTGATCGTCGACGTCGACCTTCCACTGCTCGGTCAGAGGCAGGTTGAGCGCCTTCAGGCTCGGATGGGGGGCAACGCCCGCAGTCCAGACGATCGTTTGCGTAGGGATGTCCTCGCCGGTCGAGAGCCGGCAGCCGTCGTCGCGCGCCTCCTCGAGGCGGGTCCCGAGGCGAATGTCGATGCCGCGCCCACGAAGCTCGCGGATCGCATAGTCGGCAAGGCCGGCGTCGACTTCGGGGAGGACACGGTCCATCGCCTCGACCAGGATCCAGCGCATGCCGGTGAGCCGCGCTCGCGGGTAGAGATCGATCGCATCGGCCGCGAAGTCCTGGAGCTCCGCGAGGGCCTCGAGGCCCGAATAGCCGCCGCCCACGAAGACGTAGGTGAGGAGCTCCTCGCGGCGAGCGGGATCCTCGGAAGCGTTGGCGCGTTCGAGCGTCTCGATCACGTGGTTGCGGAGCCAGATCGCGTCGGCGAGGCTCTTGAAGCCGATCGCGTGGCGATCGAGGCCCGGCACCGGCAGGGAGCGCGAGACCGAGCCCACCGCCACGAGGAACTGGTCGTAGCGGATGGTCTCGTCCTCGCCCTCGTGGGTACGGATCTCGACGGTGCGCGCCTCGGGATCGTGGCCTGAGACTGCCCCGAGGCGAAGATTCGTGCGCTTGAGCATGTCGCGAAGCGGGGTCACGACGTGGCGCGGCTCGAGCATTCCCGCTGCGGCTTCGGGCAAGAACGGCGTGTAGAGCATGAAGTTGACGTCGTTGACGAGGATGAGGCGGGCGGACTGCTTCGGCAGTAGCTTCTCGAGCTCGCGAGCGGCCGCTGCTCCGGCAAATCCGCCTCCGGCGATGACGACGTTCCAGGCCATGACCCGATTATGCCACAGCCTTGTAACAAGCTGTCACAAAGTTCATAGCCGCCCGCGAGAGGTGGCTTAAGTGGCATAGGACCCGCTTAACCCAACTCTCGCGGCGTTAGAGCCCCAGCTTCTCGCGGACCAGCCGGGTGACTTCCCTGCCGTCCGCGCGGCCCTTCGTCTCGCGCATGACGAAGCCAATGATCGGGCCGATCGCCTGCATCGCCCCCTCGCGGACCTTCGCGGCCTCGTCGGGATGAGCCTCGAGCGCGCGGTCGACGATCCCGGAGAGCTCCCCCGCGTCCTCCATCGCGCCCAATCCTTCGCGCTCGATGATCGCGGCAGGGTCTCCCCCGTCCTCGGCGAGCGTTGCGAGCACTTTCTTTGCGGCCTGGTTCGTGACCTTTCCCGCCTCTACCATCGCCACGAGCGAGGCGAGCGCAGCCGGCTCGGCCTTGCGGGCCGCAGCCTCGCCGGTCACCCAGTTCGCGACCGCCCCGGCCGTCGCGGAGCCCACGCCCATGACGGCCTCGAAGAAGTCCCCCAGGCCTGGATCGCGCGCGAGCTGGCGAGCGTGTGCATCCGGCAGCCTGAGCTCAGATATATAGCGCGCCTCCCGCTCGGCCGGCAGTTCCGGAAGCGCGGCGCGAGCGCCGGCCAGCATCTCATCGGTCGGGGCCAACGGAACAAGGTCGGGTTCGGGGAAGTAGCGGTAGTCGTGGGCCTCCTCCTTCGAGCGAAGCGAGGTGATCGAACCAGACCTGGGGTCGAAGTGCAGCGTCTCCTGCGTGACCGCTCCGCCGCGCTCGACGAGGTCGCGCTGCCGGGCCAGCTCGGCGTCGATGCCGCGCTCGATGAAGCGAAACGAGTTCATGTTCTTAAGCTCGGTTTTCGTGCCGAGCTCCTCGGTGCCCGTGGGGCGAATCGAGACGTTCGCATCGCAGCGAAGGCTGCCCTCATCCATATTCACATCGGAAGCCCCGATCGCCTTGATCGTCGCGCGAAGGAGTTGGAGCCACTCGCGCGCCTCTGCCCCGCTTCGGACGTCCGGTTCGGTGACGATCTCCACCAGGGGCGTACCGCCGCGGTTGAAGTCGACAAGGGAGGAGCCCGAGCCGTGGATGCGCCCCGACTCGCCGACGTGGACGAGCTTTGCTGCGTCCTCTTCCAGATGGACGCGGTGGATCCGGATGTCGCCGAGGTGACCACCCGAGGCAAGCGGGATGTCGTACTGAGAGATCTGATAGGCCTTCGGGTTGTCCGGATAGAAGTAATTCTTGCGGTGAAAGATCGAGCGTGGGGCAATTTCGCAACCCAGGGCAAGGCCGATCTGGATGCCGTAGAGGATCGCCTGCTCATTCACGACGGGGAGGCTCCCTGGGTGGGCGAGGCAGACCTCGCAGGTGTGGACGTTTGCCTCGTCGCCGAAGGAGAGCTCGCAACCGCAGAACATCTTCGTCTGGGTCCGAAGCTGGACGTGGATCTCGAGGCCGATCACCGCCTCGTAGCCGTCGTCTAGGCCGCCGTTCATCCGAATCCCAAGCTGTCGATGTGCTGCTCGTTCATGCCGAAGTGATGGCCGATCTCGTGGAAGACCGTGCGTTTGACTTCCTCGGCGTTCGGGTTCGCATCGCGAAACACCACCACCCGTTCGAGGCCTCCGACGGGGTCGTAGATGCCCATGATGCCCTCGGGATGGGAGTCCTCGACGATGACCGCAACGTCGCCGATCTCTTCACGTACCCAATCGGGCAGCGAATCGAGCGCCTCGCGGACCGCTGCCTCCGTTGCTTCCACGGACATCACGACGGCGGGCGGCCCTCGAACCCGATTGCCTCCTCGATCGAGTGTGCCGCGGCCAAGAGAAGCGATTCCGAGAACGCCGGCCCCGCCACCTGAAAGCCGACGGGGAGGCCCGAAGTCGAGCCGAGGCCTGCCGGGATCGAGATCGCCGGGATCCCCGCCAGCGACATCGGCACGGTGAAGTAGTCCGAGAGGTACATCGCGAGCGGGTCCTGCGTACGGGCGCCCCTCTCGAACGCCACGGACGGCGAGGTGGGCGTGACGACGAAGTCGCAGCGCGTAAACGCCGTACGAAAGTCATCCGCGATCTTCGTCCGCACGCGCTGCGCCTGGCCGTAGTAGGCGTCGTAGTAGCCCGAAGACAGCGCGTAGGTGCCGAGCATGATCCGGCGCTTGACCTCAGGGCCGAATCCCTGTGAGCGGGTGCGCTCGTACATCCGCCCGAGGCCCTCTTCGCCGTCGACCCGGAGGCCGTAGCGGACCCCGTCGAAGCGGGCGAGGTTCGCCGAGGCCTCGGCGGGTGCGATCACGTAGTAGGCGGAGAGGCCGTGGCCGGCACTCGGCAGCTCGACCTCCACGATCTCGCCGCCTCGCGCCTCGATCAGCCCGAGCGTCGCGCGAAAAAGCTCGGCAACGTCGGGCTCCACTCCTTCCGCCTCGTCGGAGAAGCCACTCGCGACGCCGAACCTGATTCCGGTGAGGTCGCTGCCCGTGGGCAGCTGAACCCCACCTGGGATCCCGGTCGAGGTGGAATCGCGCTCATCGCGCCCCTCGAGGGCACGCAGGAGGAGCGCAGCGTCGATGACGTCGCGCGTGAGTGGGCCGCACTGGTCGAGGGAGGAGGCGAAGGCGATCATCCCGAACCGCGAGATCGCGCCGTAGGTTGGCTTGAGGCCGACGATGCCGCAGAGCGAGGCAGGCTGACGGATCGAGCCACCCGTGTCCGTGCCGAGAGCGCAAGGAGCGAGGCCGCCCGCCACCGCCGCTGCCGAGCCGCCTGAGCTGCCGCCCGGCACCCGGTCGTGGTCCCAAGGGTTCAGGACGTCGCCGTAGGCCGAGTTCTCATTCGACGAGCCCATTGCGAACTCGTCCATGTTCGTCTTCGAGAGCACGCTCGCCCCGGCCGCCTCCAGGCGCGCGACCGCGGTTGCCGTGTAAGGCGGGCGATAGCCCTCGAGGATCTTCGAGCCCGCCGTGGTCGGGATGCCGGCCGTGCAGAAGATGTCCTTGACCGCAATCGGCAGCCCCGCGAGCGGTCCCTCCTTCGGCTCACCCGGCTCGTCACGCCTCCAGAGGCAGGCGTTCAGACCGTCGTCAGCATCGTCGAAAGCGGACCCGTACTCAGTGGCGTTGAGGTCGCCTGCCTCGATGCGCTCGAGAGCTTGCGAGGCCGTCAGCTCACGCGGCGAGGTGGCGGTCACGAAGCGCCTGGCGACGGGACCCGAAAGGCACCGTCAGCTGCGTCCGGAGCGTTGGCAAGTGCATCTTCGCGGCCCAGGCTGGATCGCGGCACATCGGCGCGCAGCACGTTTTCAAGCGCCACAACGTGTGATGTCGGCTCGACCCCCGAGAGATCAAGGGCGGAGATGCGATCGACGTGCTCGAGGATGCCCGAGAGCTCCGAGGTCATCGTGGACACCTCCTCGTCGGAGAGCTCGAGGCGCGCCAGCTTGGCGACGTGGAGAACCTGATCGCGGTCGATCATCACACGGACCGGCGCATGCTGGTTTCGCAGCTAAAGCAGCTCACAGGACACCATCCTAGAAAGGAGACGGCCGCCCGGAGGCGGCCGTCTCGAACCGGTGTCTTGTGCCCTTAGGCGGCGGGGCCTGAGGGAGGCGGAGGCGGCGGCGAACCGGCGCCGGGACCCGTGCGGTGGTCCGTACCGCGGTCCGTCTGGAGGCGATCAGCCTCGCCTTGGAACGACGTGCCTTCCTCTTGCATCGCGCGCCAACCGCCGTAGGCGATACCCGCTGCTGCGAGCAGGCCCAGGAACAGGCCGTAGGAGCGATCGAGACCACCTACCGGATCAATAACCCGATAGAGGATGAGAAGCGTCGACAGGATGCCGAGCCCGGCGACTATCGCGCTCATGGCCACCGGCAGATTGACCGATGATCCCATGGCCGACATGGCAGCAAGCGCGATCGCCGCGATGATCGTCAAGAGCAGCACGATCTTGATGAAGTCGAAAGCGTCGAAGGCGCTGATGCTCGCGGCGTCGTCGACGGCGTCACTCGCGTCCTCTGGCACGGCTATTCCGAGTTCCTCGGCCTGTTCGATCGCGTCTTGGGCCTGAGCCTGGGTCTCGTCGTCGAGGCCCGGAACTGAGAACCAGGCCAAGAACATGATGATGAAGAGCGCAACGGCGGCTGCTGCCGCGATCATCTCGCCCTGTCGAACTCTGCTTGCGTCCATTGAATTTCCCCCTTTTGGGTGGATGGAAGATCTATTTGCGGCGCGCGGGACGCTCGCCGTGCGCCGGACCTTATACCGCGGACGCGGCGGAATGCCTGCGCGCCTCGGCTGCGCTGACCGTGTTGCGTAGAAGCATCGCGATCGTCATCGGGCCTACTCCCCCCGGAACAGGCGTGATCGCGCCCGCGCGCTCGGCCGCCGCGTCGAATTCGACGTCGCCGACGAGCCCCGAATCCGTCCGGTTGATACCCACGTCGATCACCGAGGCCCCGGGCTTCACCCAGGCACCTTTCACCATCTCCGGTGAGCCGATCGCGGCGATCAGGATGTCGGCTTGAGCGCAGACGGTGCCGAGATCGCGGGTGCGCGAGTGACAGACGGTCACGGTGGCGCTCGCGTTGGTGAGGAGCGCGGCCATCGGGCGGCCGACGAGGATCGAGCGTCCCACGACTACCGCGCCGGCGCCCGAAACCTCGGCGCCCGCGACGCGCAAGAGCTCCATCACTCCAAGGGGCGTGCAGGCGACCATGCCGGGGCGCCCCTGCGCGAGAAGTCCGGCGCTGGTCGCCGTGAGCCCGTCCACGTCCTTGGCCGGGTCGATCGCGGCAACTAGTAGATCCTGGTCGAGGCCCTCGGGCAGCGGCATTTGTACGAGAATGCCGTCCACCGCTTCATCGACGTTGAGCGACGCAACGAGATCGAGCAACTCACTTTCGGAAACGCCTGCGTCGAGCCCGTGGTGGATCGAGCTGATACCCGCCTCCTCGCATGCCTTGATCTTGTTGGAAACGTAGACATGAGATGCGGGGTCCTCGCCGACGAGGACGGTCGCGAGCCCAGGCGACGTCCCGTGCTCGGCGACAAAGGCGCCGACGTCGGTTGCGACCTCGGCGCGAACGCGCGCGGCGGCCGCCTTGCCGTCGATGACCGTCGCACTCAACTTGCCTTCTTGAGCGGCGCGTAGTCGGCCATCAGCTTGCGCTCGCCGCCCTCGGACGCAAAGCGGACGACGACAACGGAGCCGGGCTCGACGGACGTGACTACTCCCTCGCCGAAGCTGGCGTGGACGACGTCGTCGCCGACTCGAAACTCGGCCTCGGGCGATTGGGGTTGGTGGCGCTGAGGCGTGCGGATCTCGCCGCTTCCTCCGAAGCCCACGACTGTGTTGCGCCGCCTGCCCCCGTCGCGCTCGCCCTGCCAGCCCGTCTGGACGGCCATCGCCTTATGGTCGACGAGCTCTGAGGGAACTTCGCGAAGGAAGCGCGACGGCGGGTTCCACCCCGAGGTGCCGTGAAGCGACCGGCGCCGCGCGCAGGTCATGTAGAGGCGCTGCTTTGCCCGGGTGACGCCGACGTAGGCGAGGCGGCGCTCCTCCTCCAGATTTCCCTCCTCGACCGAGCGAGCGTGTGGGAAGACGCCCTCCTCGCAGCCGATGATGAAAGCTGCGTCGTACTCGAGGCCTTTCGCGTTGTGGAGGCTCATGAGCGTGATCAGGCTCTCCGTGTCGCGAAGTCCATCCTGCTCGGTGAAGAGGCGGATCTGGGCAAGGAACTCCTCCAGCGGCGTGTCTTCCCGCCCTTCGCCCTCCACCTTGCGATTGATGTCGAACTCGCCCGCGACGCCCACGAGCTCTGAGAGGTTCTCCATCCGCCCCTCGGCTTCAAGCGTGCGCTCCGCCTCAAGCGAGTCGAAGTAGCCGGTGTCATGTAGAACGGACTCGAGTAGCTCGGCCACCGAATCGCCTTCCGCACGCTCGCGCAGGCCGGCCATGACGGCCGCAAAGCGGTGCACGGCCTTGACCGCCGCCGATCCGAGGCCAGGCACGGACTCGGGTCGAGACATGACGTCCCAGACGTCCTCCCCGGTCGTGTTCGTGTGGGACAGGATGCGGCTCTCGGTCTGGCGGCCGATTCCGCGGCGCGGAGAGTTGATCACCCGTGTGAACGAGATGGCGTCGGCCGGGTTCGCGAGCAGCGAGAGGTAGGCGATCGCGTCCTTGACCTCGGCGCGCTCGTAAAACTTGGTCCCGCCGATGACCTGGTAGGGCACCTCGTAGCGGACCATCGTGTCCTCGAGCACCCGGCTCTGCGCATTCATCCGGTAGAAGACCGCGATGTCGTCGCGCCCGTAGCCCTCGTCGGATACGAGCCGCTCGATCTCGCCGGCGACGTAACGGGCCTCGGCGTGCTCGTCGTCGAGCTCTGCGACCACGACCGGCTCGCCCCGGCCCGCGTCCGTCCACAGGTTCTTTTGCTTTTGCTCGGTGTTGTTGGCGATCACGGCGTTCGCGGCGTCGAGGATCGTTCCGCTCGAGCGATAGTTCTGCTCGAGCTTTACGACCTCGGCGCCTTCGAAGTCATACTCGAACTCGAGGATGTTGCGGACGTCCGCCGAGCGGAAGGAGTAGATCGAGTTGTGGGTGACGAGGCCGTTCGCGACGAAGTTGTGGGTGCCCTCGACGTCAAGGTCGTGGACTGGAGTGCCGAGGATGATGCGCTCGATGGATTCGACCGTGTCGAGGCTGCCCTCGGTGGTGGCGAGCCTCATGCCGGGGGTGACGAGTTGCGTTTGGATGGGCGAGAGTCGGACGGTGGATGGCGTTGGCTTGGGTGGCGCTTCTTGGACCGCGGCCGAGTTGCGGAACGCTTCCGCGAGCAACCAGGGGGTGGATTGCCGGGGGCCGTCGGCGTCGTGCGGCCGGCCTCGGGAAACGTTTGGAGGGTTGTGCTCGCTATATGTGCACAAGTCTCCAAACGTTTGAGAATCGACCGCGATCAGGTGGTTGTGCTCCGCGGTGGAGATCAGTTCGCGGCCCGCGGCCGTGGTGAGCCGGATGCCGTGGCTCCGGCGCGAGCGGTGGGTCCTCTCCACCCTGGATGCCCCCATCGAGCCGTCCGGCCGCCGCGAGCGCACGTGGTCACCTTCGACGACACGCTCGATCGGCCGTTCCGACCCGTCAGCCATCGTCACAGCCGTGCCTTCAACCAGGCACTGCGCATCGTCCCCCACGACCGTCAGGTTGTTCGCGTCCCCCGCGAGGAGTTGGAGCAGGCGGTACTGCGCGCGGTTGGTGTCCTGGTATTCGTCGACGAGGATCCAGCGAAAGGTGCGCTGGTAGCGCTCGCGAACGTCGGCGAAGAGCTCGAAGAGGTTCACTGTGCGCACGAGGAGGTCATCGAAGTCCATCGCCGAGGCCTCGAC
>JALZIJ010000195.1 GCA_030860375.1 Actinomycetota bacterium
CGCCGGATCCCACCCGACCCAACATCGACAACCTCCCGACCCCGGCCCACATCTGGAGCACCCGCAATCGATCAATCCTGCGCCCCGTGAGGGCCGACCAGGAAGACCCCCGCAGCAACCCTCGTCGTCAAACGGTCTCCGGCCGCTTCCGAGCGGTTTGTCCTGGCTTTACCGTGGTCAGGATCAAGTCGGGATGGACCTCCGCTCGCTACGGAGTGAAGGTGAAGGGCCCCGCGGGAACTGGCTGCGAGGGCTAGACCCCAAGCCCCGAACACAAGCCGCGCTCGCAGAGGCAATGGCCCGCAGCGTCTTTACGGAGCCGCTTGAGCGCCTGTTGCGAGATGGCACGGCCGAGGGCACGATAATCCGTAGTGTCGACTGCTATTCCGGCCGACTGAGAACGCTCCAGGACCTGCCGCCGTCGGCCGACCGCGTGATCGTGCCGTCGTGCAGAGCGACGTACAGTGCCTCCCGTTCTGCTTCGAACGCCGCCGGCTCGCCGCTCACGTCGCCGACTTGGCGCCAGCTCATGCCGTCGGGGCTCGACCACACCGACCCTTGCACGTCGATCATGATCAGCTCCTCTGGCGAGGCCCACGCGACCAGGCCGCCTGTCGAGTCGAGCTCGCGCCAGCTGCTCCCTGCATCGGAGGAGAGATACACGGCCGACTCGCCCGAGCCGATGATGCGGTCGGCGTCGTTCGGGTGAATGGCAAGTGAAAGGAACTCCACCGGAAACTCCTTCCTGTCCCAGCTCTCGCCGCCATCCGAGCTGACCAAGAACTGCGATTCGCGAGTCTCCCAGTCCGAGCCGAACCCGTAGACGCGAGAGCCACGAGCCTCAAGCGCATGGAAGTCGGCATCGCCGAGAAGAGACACCGGGTCCCAGGACCCGCCTGCATCGCTTGACTCGATCAAGCCGAGGAACGGCGGTAGATCCTCGCGGCCGTCAGGGTGACCCGAGCCCAGGAAGCGGTCGGGCCCAATTACCGTGAAGCCCATTGTGTCCTGATACCTGTCGGCCACGCGGACGGCTTCCTCCTCGCCGGCGGGGAGGCGGAACAGGCCCGTGTGGGTTGCGAGGAAGAGAGCACCGTCACTCGGGTTGATCCCAAGACCGTGGACGTGAACCGGGCCCGGATCGCCTGAGACGGCCGGGCCGGTATAGAGCGGACTCTCTGCCTCGCCGCACCCACCGGCGTAGATCCCGGCGAGAGCGAGCACAGACAGGAGCTTTATGCGAATACTTTCTCGCAATTCGTGTTTACGCGGTCCGTCTCGTCCACACGCGCGCGATCGCGTTTGCCCCTGCCGCAGTTGACCTGATCGGGCGCGCCGTCAGCAGCCCTGATGCGATCAGCGCCCGGGCCGCCACGCAGCTCGTCTTCTCCCGGGCCGCCGCCGATCCGGTCGCGTCCACCGCCACCCCTGAGGCAGTCATCACCGCCCGCGCCCTTCATCCGGTCGGCGCCACGCCCACCGCGAAACGAGTCGCTCCCGGGCGTGCCGGTGAAACGGTCATCGCCGTCGGTGCCGCGAAGGTTAGTCGTGCAGTCGCCGGGCGGCGGGGGCGGCTCACCAGGCGCGGGTTCGAGATAGATCGGGCTTGAGACTGCCTCGATCGACGCTGTGCCTGCCACGAGTCGTTGCACCTGAAGTCGATAGCGGGCGGAGCCGAGGTCCGGGAACGAGAATTCGAAGCTGTCTCCGGACGGCGGCAGCGGCACAGAGAGAAACGGCTGACTGTTGCGGTAGAGAAACAGCGTGTATTGCCCTGGCCGCGCCGCTCTGGCTTCGTCCAGGTTTTTGACGGTGGCGTCGAACGTCGCACCGTTCGCTTCGACCGTGTCGCCCATGATCGCGGGCGGGTCGGCCGAGCCAGGCACCGTTGCAGTCAACCGGAGATCCGGGCCGTCGTTGCCCCACATCTTGACGTACGTATGTCCGGCCTTCACCCCGGCCTCGATGCCCTCCTCCGAGAGCTCATCCGCGCGCACAACGGTGGTCGCCTGTCCGATCGGCGCCTGAGTGATCGGATCGTTCACGCGTCCGGCGTTGTGCGAATCGCTGGAGCCCACCGCCGCGATCTTGTTCGAGTTTGCACCGCCCGAGTCGATCGCGTCCTCCCAGAACTTGATGGCCGTGAGCGTGAACGGATTCGGGCCAGGTTGAGTGACCTGCTTGAGGCCGGCCGGTCCCGTGGCAATCTCGACAGCATCAACTTTCGAGTAGTCCGTTTCGGAATCCGAGTAGTCCCATGGACAACCTCGACAGAGAAAGTCGAAGCCCGGGACGAGCGTCGGAAAGATCGTCGGATGGTTGATTTGGGTAAATCCCCCTTCTGCGTGCACGAAGTCGAACAGTTCGCTCGCCGGGCGAGGTCCTCTTGCAAGCGCGAGGGTCCCATTTGCCGAGCGGACGTACAGGGGTCCCGTGCGGTAATCCGCCTGCTCGGCGATTCCGTGGTTGTTCGCGTGACCCCTGTAAGTGATCACCTCGGCGCTACGGATCACGAGCTTGCCGGGGTAGTCGGCCTGGAACCGGCCGATCTCCCCCCAGGATGACCCCCCGACGTAGTCAGAAAGCGTGATGAAGTCGAGATCTGCACCCGGTTGTGCGTCGGACTCCTCGCAGAGTGAGCCGAGATCGTCGTCCGGACAAAACGCGTAGTTGAAAACCTCTCGCATCGGCGCGTCCTGTCGCGCGGAATGATCGCCGTGCACGTGAAAGTCGCCGGCGTACCAGCCCTGCTCAGCGTTGGCCGGGGATTCGTTGTAATCGCAGATCCCTCCGTCCGCGCAAGGGGTCGTCGCATATGGCTCGTCCGCAAACGCCGGATCTGTCAGCAGGTCGATCTCGATCCGCCAGGCAACCTCGTCGTCCAGATTTCCCTCGAGCGGCGTGGCGACGGCTGCCACCCCAAGCTCGACGGCCCACTCACCGGCGGGTATCGGGCCGGGCAGAAAAGCTTTGGTGGTGCCGCCATCGTCTACCTCGAAACCTTCAGAGGACAGGGTTACGTCCGGGTGGCTCGAGCCACCCCAGCCGCGAAACTCGGCCGGGCCCCAGGGTGAGCCTGTATCCGTGCGCGGCTCGTAGATGCCGAGGTCGAGGACGTTCTTGAACAGCGCGTCCGTCGGGAGCTCGGGCTGGTCGAAGCAGTACTTGACCCTTACTGCGGTCACGGGCGCCGCGTCGATCTGAGCAGGAACCACGAAGGGCACCAGCACGTTGCTCTTCTCGATCTCGCTGTTGAACTCGCCGGAGATCACCTGGTCGGGATTCGGCATTGGCGCACCGCTGCAGCCTGAGATTCCAGCGGCGCCTGCCTCGCTGCTTCGCTGGGCGAACTCGGTGCCCTCGGTAATCGAAGCGTCGTGGGCCGAGGCAATGCCGGTCCCAATCGCCGCCAAGCCGAAAGCTGAGACAACAAGCACGCGGATCGCAAACACAACTTCTAAACCCCAGCCCATGCAACAAGAGTACGCTGCCCACCACAAGTCGGTCGCAGTTCGCTATTCGTTCGCCGCGGACAAGAGGGCGAGCCCAAGCACGGTGAAGCTCACCATGAGTGCGAGCATCCAGTACTGCGATTGGGTCGCCCGGCGGAGGTTCTGGTAGATCGCGAGCGCCTTGTCGTGGCCCATCGCGAGTGCCGCAACGTGGCCGACGACGAGTGAGCCCACCTGCACGTACCAGACCGTCTCCGATGAGACCGCGTTCAGGTCTACCGTCCCCGATGCCGTCCCGAAGAGATCGCTGCCGTCTCCCAGGGGGTCCGAGAGGAGGTAGGTGAACTGCGCTTGCTCCTGAAAGACGACGAGCGAGAAATAGTGGGCGAGCGAGTAGGCGAACACGATCGGGATGAAGCAGTGAGCGAACGCTCGGCCTAGCCGGCGCATGGACAACGAGGAGCCTTCGGTTCCCATCCCCCTGATTCCGGCCCAGTAAATCCCGGCAACGACCCCGTACACGAGGAGCATGAACGTCGTTGCCGTAACTCTCCGCGCCAGGACATCGCCCTCAGCGTCGGCGCCGCCGTTGATCAGGTTGTAGAACCAGTCGATCGGCTCGGACAGAACCCCCTCGGCAGCACCGTCGTACGTCGTGCCCGCTAGCGCGAGAAGGACAAACGCGACGGAACCAGCCGGAACGGCCCAGCCGACCGCACCGGAGAACCAAGGCCGGCGGCCAAGCTTTCCATCGCGTACTTCTAGCGGCGAGATACGCGAGAGCATGTTGAAGTAGACCGAGAACGTCTCGCCCCGCACGCACCAGCGCTCGACGCCGAAAAGTGCCATGCCGACGAAGGTGATCGCCGTGTATATGAGCGCCGCCGTTGCGACCACGCGGGGATCGATAAGCACCACCGGGTCGAATGGAACGCCATACCCCAGCTCGAGCCAAAGAAAAAGCGCTAGGCCGACCACAGCCGGCCAGCGCCCGAGTCGCTCGGGGTAGGTGAGGGGCGGGGCCACGGAGCGTCCGGCGACCAGGCGCATCACGCCGCCCACCGCTCGGCCGATCGCGCGCCACGGATTGAGGGCGCGAAACACGTCTCCGAAAAAGACGCTCACGATCGCGGTGCATACGAAGAACGTCACGAAGACGAAGGTGACGTTGAAATTGGCTGCCGAGTTAGCCGTTCCATAGAAGCCTGACCAGACCACGACTCCGAGCAGAAACACACCCACGCCGCCCGCCAGGATCTCGGTCACGGGGTTGACCAGGAGGCGCGACACCCCCCCACCGGACCGCCACGAAGCGCCTTCGAAGCGGGGCTTGACCCACGCCGCACTCAGCGCCAAGAACGATAGGACGAGAACTGCCGCCGCGGCCCAGGCGAAGGCCTCCTCAGGGATCGGGAGGTCTTCCTTGGGCGCGAGCGTTACGTGCGCGAGAGGCACTCAGCCAGGTACGACGGAGATCTCCGCGATCGGCACGGCGACGTCTTCCAGTTCGGCCTCGATGACCCCGCCGATCGAGGCGGGGACGCTGAACTCGACCTTGCCGCCCGCGGGCACATCCATCGTCACGTCATAGGTGTGGAGATGAACCTCGTGAGCTGCGTCGGACTCAACGATGAAATTGATTTCCTCGCCCTTCGTGACCTCAAGCTCCGCAACCCCCTCAACGGGCTGGCCTTCGACAATCTCGATTACAGGCACTTCGGGCCCCTCCGAACCGTCGGGCTTCTCGGTCTGCTCGGAGCTTGTCGTCTCCGTCGCCTCATCCGCCGTGTCGTCCCCGGCGACGAAGAAAAAGACCACGATCGCGATGACCACTCCCACGAGCGCGATCAGGGCGGGGAGCTTTCGATTCTCCATCGCGGTCGAGTCTACGAAGCGGCGCTCAAGCGAAGCTCAAAGCGATCGGTTCTAGGGCGCCGTCTGCCCGGAGCCCGAGCCGGTGCCTTCGACCTGCGAGGAGTCGATCGTGTCGCCGGAGAAGACGAAGACGAAGATCGCGACGATCGCAATCCCGGCGAGGATGCCGAGAACGATCCCCAGGGCGCGATCGCCGCGAGACATCTACCTCTTTAGACGCCGTCGAGCAGGCGCCAGTTGGCGGCGTACGCGCTCTCCGCGGC
>JALZIJ010000204.1 GCA_030860375.1 Actinomycetota bacterium
TCGATCTCCTCGCGAGTCGTGTAGATCCCGAAGCTTGCGCGGGCGGTGGCGGAGACTCCTAGCCGCTCCATCAAAGGCTGGGCGCAGTGATGTCCGGCGCGGACCGCGACGCCGTGGCGGTCGAGGATCTCTGCCACGTCGTGCGCATGGACGCCGTCCAGCTCGAAGGAGACGGGGCCGACGCGGTCCGGGCTCGCGGGCGGCCCGAAGATGGTTAGGCCTGGGACCCCGGAGAGCCGCTCCATCGCATACGCGGTGACCTCGCGCTCATGCTGAGTCGCGTGCTCCATGCCGATTCCGTCGAGCCAGCGGAGCGCCGCGGCAAGGCCGATCGCCTGCGCAATCGCGGGGGTTCCAGCTTCGAAGCGCGCCGGCACGTCCGCCCAGGTCGTGCCCTCCTTCGTGACCTTTCGGATCATCGAGCCGCCGCCGAGGAAGGGATCCATCTCGCGCAGAAGCTCGAGCTTGCCCCAAAGTGCGCCAATGCCGGTCGGCGCATAGGCCTTGTGACCGGTCATCGCGTAGAAGTCAATCCCAAGCTCGGAGATATCCACGGCGAGCTTCGGCGCCGCCTGCGCGCCGTCGGCCAGCACGATCGCACCGGCATCGTGGGCCAAACGGGAGATTTCAGGCAGCGGGTTGAGGGTGCCGAGGACGTTCGATACGTGGGCGACCGCCACCAGCTTCGGGCCGCGTTCGAGCGCACCGCGGAGCGCGGCCATTTCCAGCTCGCCGTCCGTCGTGACCGGCACCCAGTCGATCTCGGCTCCGGTCCGGGCCGCGAGCTGCTGCCACGGAACGATGTTCGAGTGGTGCTCCATCTCGGTGAGGACGATCCGGTCGCCCGCTTGGACGTTCTTGTCACCCCAGGCCCGGGCTACGAGGTTGATCGCCTCCGTTGCGTTTCGGACGAAAACGACCTCACGCCGGTCGGCGGCGCCGAGGTGGTCGGCGACCGTTGCCCGGGCGCCCTCGTATGCGGCTGTCGCCTCGGCAGAGAGGGTGTGCGAGCCGCGGTGGACATTCGAGTGGTGGCGGCGCTCGTAGCGGTCCACCGCTTGGATCGAGGCGAGGACGCGCTGGGCCGACGCGCCCGAGTCGAGATAGGCAACGGGCTTTCCGTTGATCTCCCTGGCAAGTGCCGGGAACGCCTCGCGGACGCCGGAGAGCGGACTCGTGACGGCGGGCGTAGTCATCGGCTGGGGCGCCCGGCCGCCGTTAGGCCGCCGTCGCCGCTTCGACCTCTTGGATGATCGGGGCGTAGCCCTTGTCCTCGAGCTCTGCAACCAGCTCGGGGCCGCCTTCCTTGACGATCCGCCCCTCGTACATGACGTGAACCCGGCTTGGCTCGATCAGGTGCAGGATGCGCTGATAGTGGGTGATGATGAGTGCGCCCATGTCGGGGCCGGCGAACTTGTTGACGCCCTCGGATACGACCCGCAGCGCGTCGATGTCGAGGCCTGAGTCGGTCTCGTCGAGGACGGCCATTTGGGGCCTCAGCATCGCGAGCTGGAGGATCTCCATGCGCTTCTTCTCTCCGCCCGAGAAACCGTCGTTCAAGTAGCGGCTGGAGAACTCGCGAGGGATGTTCACGAGCTCCATGGCTTCCTCGGTGGTGACGCGGAAGTCCTTCAGCTTGATCTCCGGCTCGCCGCGGGCGTCCCGGTGGGAGTTCACGGCCATGCGCAGGTACTTGGCGACCGTCACGCCGGGAATGGCCACCGGGTACTGGAAAGCCATAAAGAGGCCCATCCGCGAGCGATCCTCGGGGTCGGCGTCGGTGATGTCTTCCCCGAGGAAGTGGATCGAGCCCTCGTTTACCTCGAGCGAGGGATGGCCCATAACCACGTTTGCGAGCGTTGACTTACCCGAGCCGTTCGGGCCCATGAGCGCGTGGATCTCGCCCTTCGATACCTCCAGGTCGACGCCTTTGAGGATCTGCTTGTCCTCGGCGGAAACGTGCAGGTTGCGGATTTCTAGGTCAGCCATGAAAAAGCTCCAGTCGTGGGTAGGGGTGAGCGCTCAGGCGAGCGTCAAAGTGGTGTTTCGACCCTCGGAGAACTCGACGAGCTCTGCAAGCGTGGTTCGGGAGAGGGCCTTCGTGACTCCGCCCTGGACTCGCGTCCAGAGCAGCTTTGTGGCGCAGGCCATGTCTGCCTCGGGATCGTGTGAGCACTGAACGCGGCCTTCGCGCTCGGGGTGAAAGCACTCCATCGGCGAGATCGGCCCCTCGAGCGCCTGCACGACGTCAAGCATCGCGATCTCGGACGCTGCGCGGGCAAGGCGGTAACCGCCGTGGGCGCCGCGGACCGATGTGACGAGGCCAGCCTGGCGAAGCTTTGCGACCAGATGCTCCAAGTAGGAGAGGGGGAGGTTCTCCGCCTCCGCCACCGCGGTGAGCGATACGGGCGTCGAGTCTGAGGGCAAGGCGCTGTCGGTCCGCCGGCCAAGCTCAACCATGAGCCGCACGCCGTACTCAGCTTTCGTCGAAAACAGCATCGCCGGAAATCCTAGCGAGCGGGTGGGTTTTCTAGGGCTCGATCAGGCCTCGGCGAATTGCGTAGCGCACCAGTTCTACGCGATCGCGCATTCCCAGCTTCTTCATCGCGTTCGAGCGATGGTTCTCAACCGTCTTCTCGGAGAGGTGGAGAACCTCGGCGATCTCCTTGTTCGTGTGGGCCTCGGCGACGAGCTTTACGACCTCCTGCTCGCGCGGCGTCAGCTCGTCCGACCGGTTCGCACCCTCGCCGAGGACATCCTTGATCAACGCACGTTGGGCGGCCGGGGTAAGAAACGGCTCACCCTTCTCGACGGCGCGAACGGCGGCCATCAGGTCGGAGTCGGCCTGAGCCTTCAGGACGTAGCCGGAGGCACCCGCCTTGAGCGCCTCGAAGAGGTAGCGCTCGTCGTCGTACATGGAAAGGATGAGGATGGAGACCTCCGGCGCCTGCGCCTTGATCTCGCGGGTCGCCTGAAGCCCGGTTAGCTTCGGCATCTTTACGTCAAGGATCGCAAGGTCTGGGCGCTCGCGGATAGCGAGGTCGCGGGCATCTGCGCCGTTCTCGGCCTCGCCGATGACCTCGATGTCGGCCTGGCGCTCGAGCAGCATTCGCACGCCCGAGCGGACGATCCCGTGGTCGTCTGCGATCACAACGCGCATGCGCTTAGCGGCCGGCGGCTCGACCGAGGCCGGGCGCGACGGCGCTGGTTTGGGTTGGAGGGACGCTTCCATCCACGTTCTCTATCGGCACGAGGAGCCGAACCCTTGTGCCGACGCCGGGCCGCGACTCGATTCGCAGGTCTCCGCCCACGAGGAGGGCGCGCTCGCGCATGCCGCCCATGCCGAGCCCGCGGCTTGCCTGGTCGAAGGTAAAGCCGCGCCCGTCGTCGGCGACGGTCAGCTCGACGGTGCCGTGCTTGCGGCACAGATCGACCTTCACGGTCTCTGCCTCGGCGTGCTGCGCGGCGTTCGAGAGCGACTCCTGAGCGACGCGGTAGACGACGAGCTGCGCGTCGGCGGAGAGATCCGAGTAGGTCGAGGCATCCGACGTGAACGACGCGCTGAGGCCGCTCTGCCGGTCGAGCTCTGAGACGTTGCCCGCCAGCGCGGCTTTCAGGCCAAGGTCGTCGAGCGCGGTAGGGCGGAGCCGGCGCGCCAGGGTCAGGAGCTCCTGCATCGCCTGGTTCGCGAGCGCCTTCGTATCGTCGATCTCCTTCGCGAGCTCGTACGGAGCCTGCTCGCGCAACGCCTCGAGTCGAAGGAGGAGACCGGTAAGCGATTGGTTCACCTCGTCGTGGAGGTCGCGGGCGATGCGAGCGCGCTCTTCCTCCTGGGCAGTGAGAGCGGCGCTCGAAGCGCGACGCCGTTCCGTCTCGAGCCGCTCGAGCATGCCTCGAAACGTCCTGTGGAGACGCTCGACCTCCTCGGGCTCACCGATGCCGCTCGGAGCCCTGAGGTTCGCGCCGGGCCGCGAGAGGTCGGCGCGTTCCATCTCGTCGACGAGGCGTTCGAGTGGTCGCAGCCGGCGCTGGAGCAAAAACACGTTTACGAGCACGGTGAGCGCGATCGCAAAGCCCAGCACAAAGCCGGCCTCGGGCTTTGCTGAAAGCTCGAAATCGGGGTTGGTCGCAAGGCTCGCAGCCACCACGGCCGCGACGATCAAAAGCAGGTTCACCGTCAGGACCTGCGTCATGAGATTTGAGGTGCGCCTCATCCGTTCTTTCCCTTCATCGGACTCGCGAGGTTGGGACTGGACCCCAGCATGAATGAAGACTGGCACCCATATCCAATTAACGTCCGCCTGCGATCATTCATATACGGACTCGAGGTCAAGGATCGACCTTGGTAATTGGGCTGGAGGCCCGGGCATCGGACCTAAGGAGACGCGACCTCACCATGACAACGACCCGTAAATCAAACTTTTCGGCGGGCCTCAGAACAACCCTCTTGATGGCGACCCTGACCGGCCTTCTCGTCGGCATCGGCGCCCTCATCGGCGGGGCGAGCACGGCCGGCATGTTCCTCGTTATCGCGCTCCTCATCAACCTCGGGTCGTGGTTCTTCTCCGACAGAATCGCGATTAAGATGAGCGGCGCGAAGCCGATCTCGGAGGAGCAGGCACCCGGGCTCTACCAAATGGTCCGCGAGCTCTGCACCCGCGCGGATCTGCCGATGCCGCGGCTCTACGTGATCCCGCAGGAGCAGCCGAACGCCTTTGCAACCGGTCGCAACCCGAAGAATTCCGCGGTAGCCGTGACGGCGGGGATCATGAAGCGTCTCTCCGAGGACGAGCTTCGCGGCGTGATCGCGCACGAGCTCGCGCACATCCGCAATCGCGACGTGCTGCTCCAGTCGGTCGCTTCGGCGATCGGCGGCGCAATCACGTACCTCGGCTACATGCTGCTCTGGTTCGGCGGCGACGAGGACTCCGGCCCACTCGGCCTGGTCGCGGCGCTCGCGCTCGTGATCCTGGCGCCGATCGCGGCGTCGCTCATCCAGCTCGGCGTTTCGCGCCAGCGCGAGTACTCGGCTGACGCGACCGGTGCCGAGATCTGCGGCAACCCGGAGTCGCTCGCAAGCGCGCTGCTTCGCCTCGAGGAGTCTGCGAAGGAGATCCCGATGCAGGTGAATTCCGCCTCGGAGCCGCTCTACATCGTCAAGCCGTTTGCCGGCGGCGGCATGGCCGCACTGTTCTCAACCCATCCTCCGATCGAGGAGCGGGTCCGGCGGCTTCGGCAGATGCGTCCGACGCTCGGCTAGGTAACAAACGACTCACTGGACCGCGAAGGGCCGGCACGTGCCGGCCTTACGTCTGCCAGGGGGCAGGCGCTATCCTTTTTGAAGTAACCCCGTAATCCGGACCGAGATTAGGACCTTTCATATGGCGAGCCCAGCGGAATCGATCGACGAAGTCAAAGCCAGGATCGAATTGGTCTCGGTAGATGAGGCACAGCGAGAGATCGCATCGGGCGTCCGCGTCCTCGACGTCCGCGAGCAGAACGAGTGGGACGAGTCCCATCTCGAAGGCGCGATCCACGTTCCTCAAGGCGAGGTCGCCGAGCGGATTGATGAACTCGCTCCCGACCGCTCGGAGCGACTCTTGGTTCACTGCCGAACGGACAACCGCTCCGCTCGAATCGTCGATCTCCTCGGCGAGCTCGGATACGAGGACGCCGTCGCGGTTGAGGGCGGCATCGTCGCGTGGGAGGGTGCCGGGCTGCCTCTTGTATATGCGAAGGGCCTCACTCCCGAGCAGCGCAACCGCTACTCGCGCCACACGCTCCTGGCGGAAGTCGGAGTGGAAGGGCAGGTCGCCCTCCTCAACGCAAAGGTGCTTCTGCTCGGCGCCGGCGGGCTCGGCTCGCCGACCGCTCTTTATCTGGCCGCGGCAGGGGTCGGGACGATCGGGATCGTCGACGACGACGTGGTCGACGCCTCGAACCTGCAACGCCAGGTAATCCATACGACAGCAATGGTCGGGAAGGCCAAGACCGCGTCCGCCAAGGCTGCGATCGAGGCGCTCAACCCGGACGTCGATGTGATCGAGCACAACACGCGACTCGACGCTTCCAACATCCTCGATCTGATCTCGGAGTACGACGTGATCGTTGACGGCGCCGACAACTTCCCCACCCGATATCTCTTGAACGACGCCACGGTCCGGTTGCGAAAGCCTGTCGTGTCGGCTTCCATCCTGGGTTTCGAGGGCCAGATCTCAACCTTCATCCCCTACGAGGGCCCGTGCTATCGCTGTCTCTATCCCACAC
>JALZIJ010000219.1 GCA_030860375.1 Actinomycetota bacterium
AACTCGATCCCCTCCGCATCGAGCACATCCCGCCACTTCTCCCACGTCTCGAACACAACCCGATGCCCCCGGTCGCGAAGAGCTCGCGCCAGCGCGATCGCCGGGAACGTATGGCCCGGATCGCCAAAGGCAGCGATCAAAACACGCAACTCCCGCCCGCTCACCCCGTCGCCTCCATCGAGTGGTTGCTGATTGCCGCGAATACTGCGGCTTTTCGCAACCACTCGGGCCGCCGACCCGTCCCCAGCATCCTCGTTCGCTGCAACATCTCGTTCCGCTCGTCCGCGGGCACCCTCGAACAGAACGCCTTGCCGCTACACCTTCTGCGATGAGAACCACCCGCGAGCGGCCCACATACGAGCTTCGCGTCGCCGTCGAGCACCTGCCCCGCCACACGAAGGAGGCGATGCTCCGCGGCATCGAGACGAACCGAATCATCGTCGGCGCCTTCGTCGACTCGTCGTCGGGAGGCATCTGCCCGATGCTCGCCGCACACCGAAACGGCAGCCGCACCTCCGTCGCCACCTTCGCTCGCGCCTGGGACACCTACACCTGCGCCAAGAGCCCGCGCCGCGCCACCCGCCGCGAGGTTCGCACCCTGCGCTCCCTCCTCGAGTGGTCCCTCGACATGCCCTCCGAGCTTCCCACCGGCTCCCTCGTCGAAGCAGCCGCCCAAATCCGCGCCGAGCGCGAGGAGTTCCGCTGCGCTGCCCCGGCTCCCAGCAGCTCCGCCACTCCCGCCGACACCGGCGAACGCCACCGCGGGCGCGAGCTCCGCCTTAGCCGCGACTGGGCGTGGCTGCGCCCCACGCGCCGCCTCGACGAATACAAGGACCTCCTCGCTGCCGCCGAGGAACAGCTCTCCGAGCAGCGCGCTGCGGAGCTCCTGGGCGAGCCCGAGCTCACCCGCGCCTGACCCGCCCGAGCGCCCCAATCCTTATAGCCTCTACGTACCCAGCGCCGAGCCGTCGCCGGGGCGAAGGAACACGATCTCCGGCACGAGGCAGGCCCGCGAAGTGCGAAGGAGAAAGCGCACCGACTCGGCGATGTCCTCAGGGCGGATCATCGCGTCCGCGCCAACCTCACCCTTCACGAAGTCGGTCATCGGCGTATCGACGAACCCCGGGCAGAGCGCCGTCACCTGAATGCCTGCATCCCCCAACTCCGACTGCGTGGCCTGACTGAAGCCGATCACGCCCGCCTTCGTCGCCGAGTAGATCGACAGCCACCCCTGGCCGGCCTTTCCCGCAACCGACGCGGTGTTCACGATGAGCGCCTTTCCATGCTCGCCTCCCGCCTCGCGAAGCATCCCAAGGCTCTCGCGCGTGGAAATCACGACTGCCCGCAAATTCAAGTCGAGCTGCATGTCGATCTTCTTCGTCGGATACTCCTCGATCGCTCCACCCAAGCCAACGCCCGCGTTGTTGACGAGCACATCCATCCGGCCCCATCGCTCGCGATGTTCATCCACCGCGCGCACGACATCTGCCTCCTCGGTCATCTGCGCCGCCACGGCATGCACGTCGATCCCCGCCGATCGCAGATCATCTGCCGCTGCCCCCAGCTTGTCCGGGCGCCTCGCCGAGATCGTCACCCCGAAGCCGTCTTCGCCAAGCGCCCGCGCGATCGCAAGCCCAATTCCGCTCGAACCACCAGTCACCAGCGCCGCCCGATCCGCCACCCTCACTCCTTCCGTCGTATGACTCCGCACGGCTCGCGCGGGTAGCGGGCACCCTATCCGCGCGCCACGCGCTTGAGGTTCTCCTTCCTTACGAAGTGATTTAGACGCGCGCTCTACGATCGCCTGCTGTGAGACCAACCCCCGGCCACCTCCTCGCCACCCTTGCGATCGCAACCGCCGGCTTCGCCTCGGGTTGCGGTAGGGACGACGAGCCCTCCACCTCAGGCAAGGCACCCACGCAAGCCCCTGCGGCCACCGCGTTTCCCGCGCCCGGCACAAACTCGATCGACGACTTCATCGCCGAAGTGGGGGAGACCAACGAGGTGGTCGCCTTCCCGTCCGGAGGCGTCTTCGAGCCCGGGCGCTCGCGTTTCGGCTTCGGCCTCTTCGATGTCGCCGGGCCCCAGATCGACGACGCTGACGTTGCCGTCTACTTTCAAGACAACGAAGGTGGCGGCGAGATCGACGGTCCTTACACAGCGCGCACCGAGAGCCTTGAAGTTCAGTCGCCGTACAAAGCAGAAAGCGCCGACGAAGGCGACGTCACAGCCGTATACGTGACCGACGTTCGGCTCAAGCCCGGCGATTGGCGGGCCGTCGCCGTCGTCCGCGACTCCGAAGGCAATTTTGCCGCCACGAACTTTCAGACCGTCGTCTCCGTCGGCGAGCAGCCCAAGATCCCAGCCGAAGGCGATGCGGCCATCTCCGTCCATACACCGACCCTCGACGACGTCGGCGACGTTTCCGACATCGACACCCGGGTTCCGCCCTCGACCATGCACGAAGAGGATCTCGCCGACGTTCTCGGTAAGAAGCCGGTCGTTCTTCTCTTCGCCACTCCCGCGCTCTGCCAAAGCCGCGTCTGCGGCCCAGTCGTCGATGTGACCGAACAGGTGAAGGCCGAGTTCGGCGACGACGCTGCCTTCATCCACATGGAGATCTTTGAGGACAACCAGTTCGACCCGAAGAATCCGAAGCTACGCCCACAGGTCGAGGCCTACGGGCTCTTCACCGAACCTTGGCTGTTCGTCATTGATGAGAGTGGCAAGGTTTCCACCCGAATCGAGGGCGCCTTCAGCGTCGCCGAGCTCGAGGGTGCACTCGAGCCGCTCGTCGGCTGACGGGACCGCGCCTGGACGCCCTTACGCATGTGGAGCCTTGTTTGTCGCCGCGTCGATCCTTCTGCCCCATCCGGTGGGTGCCGATACGCGCGGCCCGTAGATCCTCGTCGCGATAGCGCTCCTCGCCAGCACCAGAATCCTGACGCTCTCCGACCACTTCAAGACATGGGCACCAAGTAAGCAACCGCGGATAACTGGCGTCAGAGGAAGGGTCTAAGCCCACCGTACAAAGCCGGTCTCAAGGGGTTGCATTTGGATGTCGATCAAGTCAGCGGTAGAAAAAGGCTCGCATAAGGCAGTGATCAGATGAGCATGTCCGATAAACCTTCGCGCCAATTGATCCCTCGTCGTAAGGTCGCGCCCAGAGTGGCACAGGACGAGGAAGGAAAGACCAAGTCGAGGGAGGCCTTCGTCCTGCGGATCGTCTCTAGGGAAACTGAGACCATCCTGGAGCTCTCAGGTGAACTCGACATGGCCAGCGGGAGCCTTCTGAGGAATGAAGTCGACGCAGCCCTGGACAGCGAGGTACGCCGGGTCACTCTTGACCTGTCCGAGTTGAAGTTCATCGACTCGAGCGGAATAAAGACTCTCTACAACGCATGGGAGCGCTCGCGTGAAGTCCCTGACAGATTGACAATCCGCGGCGCTCAAGGCCTGGTTAAAAAGGTCTTGACGTTCGCGGGCCTCGACTCCGTCATCCTCGGCGATTCCTAGGTGAGATCAAATGGGCACTATCGGGGACTGGGGTTCCACTTTGGAAGCGCGCGGTCTCAGGCAGCTGCGCATGCAGTAGCAGGAAACCGCACGGCAAAGCGATAATCGTGCATGCGGGCCGGTAGCTCAGTTGGTTAGAGCAGCGGACTCATAATCCGTCGGTCCCAGGTTCGAGTCCTGGCCGGCCCATCGGTTAAGTACCTGCACAACGGGCACTTCTGGTAAGCGTTCAGCCCCTCACGGTTTCCATAACGAGGAGCGTGGG
>JALZIJ010000250.1 GCA_030860375.1 Actinomycetota bacterium
CCACGAGAGGATTTAGTGGCCGACTACACCCTGAGAGTCCGCAGGCAGAAGCCCGAGGCCGACGACCGCGGCCCCGCCGGGCCCTACTGGGAGGACTTCGAGGTCGACCTCGACCCCACCCTCTCCGTGCTCGACGGCCTCCTTCAGGCGAAGGACCGCCAGGACGGTTCGCTCGCAGTGCGTTGCTCGTGCCGGGCGGCGATCTGCGGGTCGTGCGGCGTCAAGGTAAACGGCCAGTCGACGCTTGCCTGCAAGACGCAGCTCGGCGAGGCCGACGAAGCGGCGAATCGTCGTAACGAAAGTCGCGCCCGCGACGGCGGCGGCGCCGAAGTCGGTGCCACGACCCAGGATGGGACCCAGAATCCCATCGTCGTCGAGCCCATGGGGAACATGCCCGTGATCAAGGACCTCGTCACCGACATGGAGTCGACGCACTGGAAGAAGATGCGCCGCGTCACGCCGTGGCTCCTCGATGACGGGAATCCGCCGGAGCGCGAACGGATCGTCCCCCACGAGAACATGGTCGACATCACGCAGACGATCTCGTGCATTCAGTGCGGCGCGTGCGTCTCGGCCTGTCTTTCGATGGAAGCCGACCCGGACTTCATCGGCCCCGCTGCACTTGCCAAGGCCTATCGCTTCGTCGGCGACCCCCGTGATGTCGAGACGAAGGAGCGCCTCTACGACCTCTCGCAGGACCCCCACGGGATCTACGACTGCACCCACTGCTTCAGCTGCATCACCGCTTGCCCCAAGGGCGTCGACCCGATGAACCAGATCATGCGCCTGCGCCGGGCCGCAGGCGAGGCGGGAATCGTCGACAAGAACAACGGCCACAACCACGAGGTTGCCTTTACGAAGATCATCGAGAAGAAGGGAACGCTCGACGAGTCCCTCCTTCTCCAGGAGTCCTACGCCCCAGGCGTCAAGGGCAAGCTGATCCCGAAGCCTTCGGCGATCAAGGGCCTGGTCGGCTCCATCCCGACCGCGATCCGCGGGATCCGCAGCGGCAAGATGCGCTCGCTCGGGAAGCTGATCCCGGGCATCCACGCGAAGCTGCCCGGCGATGCTCAAGAGCACGTGGAGAAGATCTACGAGCGCGCCGAGGAGTCGAAGTGGCAACTGAACCTCTACATCACCGGCCGCGACGAGGACATGACCGAGGCCGAAGAGGCACCGGAAAGCGAAAGCAAGACCGAGGAGGCGACGGCATGAAGCTCGCGTATTGGCCAGGCTGCGTATCGCGCGGCTTCACGACAGAGCTTCACGGCTCGATGGCGCTTGTCGCCGAGAGATTGGGCATCGAGCTCGTCACGCTCGACCGCGCCAACTGCTGCGGTGCCGGCGTGATCGCCGAGCACAATCAAGAGCTCGCCGACACCCTGAACGCCCGCACCTTCGCACTCGCACAAGAGACCGGGCTCGCGATGATGAACATCTGCTCGACCTGCCAGGGCGCCCAGTCCGAGTGCCAGGAGCGGCTCGACGCGAACGCCGAATACCGGAAGCACATCAACGAGGCCCTCTCAGGCGAAGGGCTCGAGTACGTCTCGGGCAAAGACGGCTTCACGAACAAGAACTTCCTCTGGCTCCTCGTCGAGGACATCGGACTCGACAAGCTCCGCGAGAGCGTGAAGCGCCCGCTCGAAGGGCTTCGCGTCGGCCCGTTTTACGGCTGCTACGTGCTGCGCCCGGCCGACCGTCTCGGATACGAGGACTTCCCGGAGCGCGACCTCTACCTCGAGAAGGTGATCGAAGCGCTCGGCGGCACCGTCGTCGACTACGACGGCTCGCGCAAATGCTGCGGCTTTCCGATCATCACGATGAACCGCGAGACGTCGCTGACACAGGCCGGCACCCACATCGGCGATGCGCTCGACCAGGGCGCCGATTGTCTCGTCACCCCGTGCCCGCTCTGTCACTTGAACCTCGACCTCCAGCAGCCCGAGGCGGCGAAGATGGTCAACCGCGACCTCGGCCTCGCAGTTCTCCATCTGCCGCAGCTCGTCGGCCTCGCGATGGGCTTCGAGCCCGCCGAGCTCGGAATGCCCCGCCACATCGCCTCGACCGACGCGGTCGTCGATCGTCTCACCGGAGCCACCGCGTGACGGACGAGGCCGAGCTCTTGGAGCCCTCACCCGAGATCAAGCAGCTGGTGCTGTTCGGTCGCCTCGACGAGGCAACCGCGCTTTACTCGAAGCAGGCCGAAGTCGACGAC
>JALZIJ010000253.1 GCA_030860375.1 Actinomycetota bacterium
TGTCGGCACAGCATTCGTCCTGACACTCAGCCCCGGTTACCGTCAAGATCGGGGCGGAACAGCACCCTTCTCCGCGCCAGGTCTCCATGCCCTCGCGAAGGGCGATACCCGCGATTACCAGCGCAGCAACCGGGTCGAGCCACCACCAGCCGAAGAGCGCGTTGCCGGCGAGCCCTACGAAGACGGCCGCTGCGAGGTAGGCGCAAAGGAGATTCTGCGATCCCTCTCCGTGAGTGGCCTGCGAGCCGAGCGTGCGGGCGACCCGCTGCTTCGCGATTCCTAGCAGCGGCATGCCGATGACACTCGTGGCTGTGAGGACCATTCCAAGGCCGCTGACCTCAGGGTGCTCGCTGTTGGCGAGCGCCTGGATCGCCTCAAAAGCAACGTATGGGGCCAGGAGGAAGAACTGAATCGCGACGAGCCTCTGTGCTCGATCCTCGGCTGCACTCGATAGGACGCGGGCTCCCGTGAAGCGCCAGATGATCACGACGCTCGCAACACCCTCGATCGCCGAGTCGATCCCGAAGCCGATCAGCGCGACGGACCCGGCCAGGATGCCTGCCGTAATTGCGATCCCGCCCTCCAGGCTCATCCAGGCGAGGCTGATCCACGAGAGGAGCTTCGCCTTCTGAGCCGCAGCTAGCCATTCGACGCTCGGCGCGCCGGGCTCGGTGCGGGAGTTGGGAATGGCGACGTCGCTCACGCAGTCACCTCCGAGGCGAGAGCAGCCTCAAGCAGAGCTCGCCCACGAGCTGTGAGCGAGTAAAGGACCATCTTGCCTTCGCGTCGACTTGTCGCGAGGCCGGCGGTTCGGAGCACCCTCACGTGATGCGACACCAGGTTGTCGGCGCGTTCCATCACCCACGACAGATCGCAGACGCAGAGCTCCTCGCCCTCGAGCAGGGCCGCAGCGAGAGCAAGCCGAGTGGGATCTGCCAGAGCCTTCACTTGCTCCGCAACGTCGTCAGCCAGTTTCACGCTGTGCACCGTCAAGACACGATCGAAGGCGGCCTCCTCAAACGGCAGTGCCGACACATCACCTGCGCTGACTTCGAGGATGCCGCTCTCGATCTCATCGCGAAAGTGCCGTCGAGCCTCACTCACCATCGTCTCGGAGAGCTCGACCCCGACCAACTTCACCTGACTGCCGTGAAGCAGGCGCCCCAGAGTCGCTCCGCCGCCGAAGCCGATCTCGAGAATGGTCTCGTTGGGCTGTGGATCGAGCGCACTTATGGCGTGCCGGTTCGTCAGGGCGGTCTCTCGATTGAGGAAGCGGCCAACCACGCGTCCGAGCACGCCAGACGGGGGTGAGCCTTGGCGCGCAAGCTCGCGCCGGATCATCCCTCCGCTCCATTCTCGTGATCGACCCGGCGTGCAACCCCGAGGATGTGCGGTGGCGGCGGCATCCAGGGCGCCGGGGCGAACGGAAATCGCCGGCAGGTCTCGATCTTGAAGCCCGCCCGCTCGATCGCCGCGCCGGTGTCGCGGGCCATGTGGTCATTGCCCGAGAAGTACGGGTAGACCTTGTCGAGCGCCCGCATCGCCGCCGCCGCGATCGGCTTCTTCGCGACGACGTGCTCGTAGAACCGCAGCTCACCCCCGGGACGTATGACCCGCCAGAGCTCTGCCAGCGCCTGCTCGGGGTCCGCAACCGAGCAGAGCACGAGGCAGGCGACGCCCGCATCGCAGGACGCGTCCTCGAGCGGGAGCTTCTCGGCCACCGCCGCCACCACCTCGACCTCCACCGATGCTTCATCGGCCGCAAGGCGAGCATCGTCGATCAGATTGACTTCCGGCTCGATGGCGACGAGCTCGGTCACCGCGTCGGGGTAATAGCCGAAGTTCGTGCCAAGTCCGGCACCTAGCTCTACCACGCGCCCATTAAGCCCCTCCAAGAGCTCCCGTCGATGCTCTCCCTGGCCACGCGCCTCACCCTGGGGGGCGATCCGGCGCCACATGCGGGCGAATATCGGGTGCCTGATCGTCTTCTCGGTAGTGCACATAGATCCTCCTACGGTCGGGGTTTGGCGGTTTGAATTGAGGCGCCGCCAAGCAGGAGCACAATCAGGCGGCCATAGAGGTCGTCGGCGAGCGAGCCCGGGTCAGCGATCTCCTCGACTGCGAGCCCATTGCCCAGTGCGTTGATCGCGATCGCCAGCTCCTCAGGAT
>JALZIJ010000278.1 GCA_030860375.1 Actinomycetota bacterium
CTTGCTCCACATCAGGGAGCAGATCGCGTCGGTCAAGACGGCGCTGACGGCGCAGGAGCGGCTCAACGAGGAGCAGGACGCCCGAGCCCAGGACCGTTTCGAGGCCGCGCAGAAGGCCATCGACAAGTCCGAGCAGGACATCACCCGCCGCCTCGAGGCACTCAACGGCGTCTGGAAGGCAGCACAACAGCGCGACGCCACCTACGCCACGCGCGAGTACGTCGAGACGAAACTTGAGTCGGCCGCCAAGGAGCGCGAGCAGCTTCGCAATGACACGCAGGAGCGGCTCTCCCGTGAGGTCTTCGAATCGACCGTCAGAGAGTGGACGGCATGGCGCGACGGCGTGAACAAGCAGCTGTCGGTGACGACCGGAGGCGAGCAGGCAATCAAGGCATTCGTCGGCCGCTGGCTGACGGTCGCCGGTCTGATCCTCACGGCGGTTGTGATCGTCGTGAACTACCTGATCTACGTCTAGCGGGAGGACGAATCGTGAACATCACCAAGCGCATCAAGCGCTGGCAGAACCGGCGCGACAAGACTCGACGGCGGCTGTGGCAGACCAAGCGCCTGGCGGCCGAGCACCGCGACAAGCTCGTCGCACTCGAAGCCGAGCGGGAGCGCGCCCGTGCTCGCCGCAAGAAGCTGAGGGACAACCCCAAGTTCAAGCCGGAGCTCCAGGGCGATGAGCGCGACCGGGCGATCCAGAACCTCGTCGAGGAGATCGAGAACCTCGGCGGGCGGATCGACTTCCACATCGAGCGGCTCGACCTGTTCCTTCGCCGCAAGCCCGAGATCAACAAGCTGCTCGCGGAGCGGATCGAGACCGTCGAGCGGCTGCGGCGCAAGCGGGAGCGGATGAAGCGGGAGCGCAACGGGTGGTCCGACTGGTGGCACGTCCGCGAGTTCGACTGTCGCGATAAAACCCCTGTCCCGGCCTGCATCGAGCCCGAGCTGCGCGACCACATGCGCCTGACGCTCGACCCGATGCGCGAGGCGCACGGGCGCGGCACCTGCACCTCGGGCCACAGGCACCGTGAGTACAACCTCTCGATTGGCTCGTTCCCCGGCTCCTACCACGAATACGAGCAGCGCTGCAAGGAGCCGGCGACCGACCTCTACTTCGAGAACGGCTCACCGGATGACTGGGCGCGCACCGCCAGGGCCAACCTGCCGAACGGCAATGGCGGGATCGGGGTCTATCCGGCGTCGAACTTCACCCACGTCGATCCACGCGGCTACGTCTCGAACTGGCGCGGCTGAATGAAGCTCCGCGGCGGGTTCGAGACGACCGATCCTCGGCTCGATCGCCTCAAGCAGTTCGACGAGCGCAGTCGCGGCTACGCGGTTTCCGAGCTGGGGCTCCCCGAGACGCTTCGGAGCCGCTCATGGTCGCTGCCGCGCTCCTACCTGTGCAATCAGGGCTCAGAAGGAAGCTGTGTGGGCCACGGCGTAGTACACGAACTCGCGGCTCAGCCGATTGGCACCTCTCTGCTCGACCATCGCTACGCGCGCGAGACGGTCTACTGGGAGGCACAGAAGCTCGACTCGTGGGAAGGTGGCTCTTACCCCGGTGCTTCACCGTTCTATGAGGGGACGTCCGTCCTCGCCGGGGTCAAGGTCGCGCAACGCCTCGGCTGGCTCGACAGCTACTGGTGGGCCTTCGACGTGGATCAGGCGCTTCAAGCGCTCGTCCATCAGGGACCGCTCATCATCGGCGTGGACTGGACCGAAGGCATGGCCGATCCGCGTCCCTCCGGGCTGATCCGGGCCGAAGGCTCGACGCTCGGCGGCCACTGCGTCTGTGTTCGAGGCTTCTGGCCGAAGCCGCGACTTCGGGGTGAAGTGAACATGCCGCCCTGTGTCGTGATCGCGCAGAGCTGGGGCCTCAACCACGGTGACGGAGGCTATGTCTACCTGCCCGTTGAGGACTTCGAGGTCCTGCTTGGACGTAGCGGAGAAGTATCCGTGCCGGTCGGTAGAAAAAGGCCATGAAGGTCTGTACGGGGTGCGACCAAGAAAAGTCAGCGGATGAGTTTTACGCTCGCGCCTCATACTGCAAGTGCTGCGTACGGGCGCGGGCGCGACGCAACTACCACGCGAACCGCGAGCGACGGCTAGAACTACAGCGGCGCTACCGCGAGGAGCGTCGGGCTGAGCTGGCGGAGAAGCAGCGGAACTACCGGCGCGATCACCTAGACGAACGCCGTGCTTACGACCGGCGCTATGCAGAGAAGAACGCTGACCGCGTGTACGAGCGTGTACGAGCATGGCAAGAGGCAAACCCTGAGCGGGCTGCTGAGCAACAGCGTCGGCATAGGCGTCGCCATGCAGATCATTACCGCGAGGCAGGGCGTCTCAACATGCGTCGCCGGTCACTCGGTCGCGATGAGGACGCCATCGAGTACGCGGAAGTGTTGGCCGGCGATCCGTGTGCCTACTGCGGCGAATCGAGCGAGAGCGTTGACCACATCGAAGCAGTTGCGCGAGCCGGCGCGAATGCCTGGTCGAATCTCACTGCCGCTTGTTCGCGCTGCAATAGCCAAAAGGGCACGCGCCCGCTCCTTCATTTCCTGTTGACCTGAAAGCAACCAAAGGAGGAAGCATGCCCGATTTCAACCCCTACCGTAAAGCTCTGATTCCGCTGATCGCGGGCGGGATCGTGCTCCTGCTCGACGCCATCGGGCTCGACCACGGCCTCTCGGACGACGAGGTCGAGGTCATCGTGGGATCGCTCCTGACAGCGATCGGCGTCTTCGCCGTCGAGAACCGCCCCCAGCGCATCTGAGCGATGCGCCTGCGGCACCTGTTCCTCTGCTGCGCCGGCTTCCACCGCTGGGTCGTTGGCGGGGGTTACTCCCGCTGCACCCGTTGTCGGATTGTCAGGCGGCTGCCGTGATCCGTATCGCTTGGGGCCTGACCGCGTTCGGCGTGGCGGTCGGCCTCGAGGTCTCGCGTCACACGTTCCGCTACCTGCGCTGGCAGACGCGAGGGGTGTTGTGAGTTGGCAACACTCACTCGACAGGCTCCCGCCTGCCACCGGGACGCGAACGCGCTCCTGGCTGAGCACGGGATGAAACCGTACAGAATCCTGTTCGTCGACCCTGGCTCCATCGGCTGGGTCGACGGGGACGGGCAGGCGCGGACCTCGTTCATCGAGCCGCGCATCAACGATGACGGGCAGGTTTACCGGAGACTGCTTCGGACCTACCAAGGCCTACTCATCGAGGAGCCGTGATCTAGTTGGCGGGCCGCCCGTCGTATGACTGGCCCTCCCCCGAGGAGGTTCAGCGGGTACTCGATGACGCCGGGACGGAGGTGGCCGCTGCTGAGCGGCTGAACGTGACCCGTGAGGCGTTCCAGCACTTCCGCCGCAAGCACAAGCTCACCCTCCCCGGTCCCAGGCGAAAGGTCGTGGACGCCGGGCCGGGTGAGGTGGAGGTCATGGACCCGGTTCGCGTCAAGGCCGACCAAGACAAGGCGGTCATCAAAGCGCTACGCAAGGAGAACGAGGAGTATCGCAAGGCGCTCGCCTCACAGGAGGAGTTCTTCCAGCGCCTCGTGGACGTCACAAAGCTACCCGTCCGCCCGCTCAAGGTGAGGGTGGCGAAGCAAGAGGAACGCAAGCCGGCGCGCTCCGTCATCGCTCCCATCTTCGACCAGCAGTTCGGCCAGTTCGTCCGCCCCTCCGACACTCCGGGTGATCGGGGGGGCTTTTCCGTCTCCGTGTTCGACAAGCGCCTGAGACGCTGGGTGGACGGACTGACGGGCATCCTCGCTCATTACGCTACGTCCTACCGGATCGAGGAGCTCATCATCCCCTTCGGCGGCGACAACGTGGAGGGCGATGAGATCTTCCCCGGTCAGGCGTGGCAGCTCGAGTTGAACCCACCCGAGCAGGTGTGGGACCTCGCCGGGAAGATGGACCAGGCGCTACGTACGGTGGTCGCGCACGCACGCGAGGAGCTGGGTGTCAAGCGCATCGCGCTCTACGGAGTGGACGACAACCACGGCAAGGTCGGCGGCAAGAAGGCCGGAGCCCGTCCCGCCACCTACTCGTGGAACTGGCTCTATCAGAAGATCCTTTTCGACCTCCACCTGCGGGGCGTCCCGATAGACGAAAAGGTCATCGAGCCGGGAGGGGCGCTCTTCTTCTACGGAGCGGGCCATCAGTTCCAGCTCATACACGGCCATCAGATCCGAGGCTGGGGGGGCCTTCCCTTTTACGGCCTGACCCGCTTCGACGGCAGGAGCATCCGCCTCCACAACACGATCTACCGCTACCTGCTGATGGGTCACCACCACCAGCCGGCGGAGATCCCGAACGGCGCAGGTGAGACCATCGTGTCGGGTGACTGGGTGGGGGCCAACAACCTCTCGGGCATGATGACCGCCGTCTCTCGCCCTCAGCAGCGCGTCCTATTCGTCGCCAAGAAGTGGGGCGTCACGGGCGGGGAGCGCATCTACTTTCAGGAGGCGGACGAGGCATATGCTCAGCCATATGTATACGGGCAGGCCGCATGAATGACCAGACCCTGATCCACCTGATCGCGGAGAACGTCCGCGAGTACATGGCCCGCCGTGGCATCCGCCTGCCCCACGACGATAAGCAGATCGTGGAGACGATCTCGCGCCAGCTCTGGCTCCGCTACCAGCCGACCCAGGAGATCCAGAACCGGAGGGCGAAGTGAGCCTCAGCCTGACGATCCCCGGCGAGCCGGTCGCGCTCCAGCGCCACCGCCACACCCGCAACGGCCGGACCTACAACCCACCGGCCAACGTCGAGTACGCCGAGCGGATCAAGCTGGCATGGCGGGACGCCGGCTCCCCGAAGGTCGAAGGTCCGCTCACGCTGTCGGCCCGCTTCTATCTCCCGCGCCCCCGGAGCCACCACCGCTCAGGGCGCTTCTCCCGCTTCCTGAAGCCCTCCGCCCCGGCCCTGCCCGATGGCAAGCCCGATCTCTCAAACCTCGTCAAGGGGCTCGAGGATGCCCTCAACGGGTGCGCCTACGCCGACGACGCGAAGATCGTCTGCTACTCGGGCTGTCACAAGCTCTACGCCGACCACGGGCTGCCGCGCGCCGAGCTCGATCTGTGGCTGGCGACCGCTCCCTACCTCACCGCCGAGCAGAATCGGGACGTGACCGAGGCGCTGCTCGAGGTGGCCTAGCCGTCCAAGCTGATCCCGGAGGGTTCAAGGACAACGGCTGATCCGAGGCGTACTGCCCCCTGTCAGGGAGAGCAGTAGCCGAGTGTCCCGTCTGGGACAAGGAATCCGTGTGTCGTCGGCGCTGAGGTCGTTGCGCCCAGGTCTGCCGTTACCGCGACCTCAGCCTGCCTCGCGTGAGCGAACAGGACGGGCATGTATCTGGGGAGAGGGGCCTTGACCTCCATCGTGACCCCATGCTACTGTCCCGTCCGTGTCCGGTCAAGCAGAGGACAGCCCGGTCCCGATCCGGCCCCGCGAAGGAACCACGCTGACGATTGAAGTCGGCGCGGCGCGAAAGCGGCGGATCGAGCGGCGGGCGGCGTTGAATCAGCGCACCGTCTCGGGCGAACTTCGCTGGCTCATTGACGCCCACACGCTGGACGACGAGCCCGATGACGACCCGGTGGCCGCCTAATGCTCGCCACGGCCCTCGCCCTCTCCACCTTCGCCTGCTTCGCCCTCCTGATGCTCGCCGGGACGGTGATCCGGTGAGCGGACGCAGCGGCCTCGCCACCATGCTCGCGCGCATAGAGCAGGAGAAGCGCGACCGCGTTCAGGAGCAGCTCGCCAACGGCTCGCTGACGATTCGTAAGGCGACCGAGCGGGAGCGGCGGGAGTGGGACCGGCGCAAGCAGGAGATCACGGCCAACCCCGCGCTCGTCAACCCTCACAGCTTCCCCGAGCGGACATTCGAGGCGTGACCACCCGTCAGGCCAACGAACTCGCCCGCCTCCGCGACCGCCACGGCAGGCTGACCGTCTTCACGCTGGGCGACGGGAACCTCCAGGTCAACCTCGTCGGGGACACACCCGAGCTGACCACCTTCCCCGCCTCGATCGTCATGGACCCGCGGGGGCGGGTTGTGAGCCGTCAGGAGTGCAGGCCGGTGCTGACATGAGCACCCTCGCCCTGATCCTCACTGTCGCCGCCCTCTGGCTCGTGCTCGGCTTCTTGCTCGGGACCGTCATCGGCAAGGCGGCCAAGCTCAACCGCCGCCCCGGCTACATCGAAGTCACCCCCGGCCGGGAGCGGCTCGGGCTGGACGAGGACGGGCGATGAGCTTCCGTTTCGACCTCCCTCACACCCCCACCTTCGCGGAGCTAGACCCGGAGCCCCAGGACATCCACCGCGGCCCGGAGTGCCCGGCCTGCCTGACCGAGATAGACCCGCTGACCGATGGCGAAGCAGCCACGCTCTGCCTGGACTGCTTGCGCGATGACAGCGACTTCGACCATGCCTACGAGACGGAGAGGGAGACCGAGTGGACCCCCTGACCGGGACGGCCTTCCTCCTGATCCTGCTCGGGATCGTCTTCATGGCCGCGCTCAGAGCATGGTGGCTCGAGCAGGACACGACCCCGCTCCTGACGGAGATCGACCGCGACCCGCTTGAGGAGATGGAGTGGTGGTCGGACATCCGGCTCAGCCATGAGGAGGAGCGCTCGGCATGACCCGATCCCCCGAACAGGTGGCGGCTGATCTGCGGCGACTCGCCGATCTACAGGCAGACCAAGTAGACGGCGAACAAGCGTTGCGGGGGGCCGACACCATCACCATGCTCGCGGAGGCGCTGAGGGACGTTGAGCAATGGGCGCTGCTTGCTCCCGATGATCCGGTTCCCGACTACGGGGCGTTGCTGGATCGTGCCCGCGCCGCCCTCACTGAGCAGGAGGACGGGGCATGACCCTCATCCAGCGCCAGCGCTACCACAAGGCCCTCGACGCCCTCCTGACTGTCCGCTCCAGGGAGCTTGACCCGGAGGCACGGAAGCGTCTCGACTTCGCTTACGACGCCCTACGGGACGCGCGCATCAGGTCGGAGGTCGCAGAGATCGAGCGCAGAGCAAAGGCGGCGGCGTGAGCTTTCTAAAGCACCGCCAGCAGCCAGACGTCCAGCCCGAGCTTGCCTACCTCCGGGGGATGCGGGCCAAGCTCGCCAAGCAGCCCCGCCCCACGGACCCCTGCGGCATCCAGGGCTGGGAGCAGGCGGGCCGGCTGGTGATGGTCGAGTGCCTGCGCTCCTACAGGCACGGCGCGGAACCTTCTTCACGCGGGGATATGGCCGCGCAATGAAGGGACGCAAGAGCGTCCTAGCTCATCGCCGTGCTTACGAGCTCATCCATGGGCCGATCCCTGTGGACATGTACGTGTGTCATCACTGTGACAACCCGCGTTGCGTTCGGCCTGATCATCTCTTCCTTGGTTCACCAGCGGAGAACTCCGACGATATGCGGAGAAAGGATCGGTCGCCCGCAGGCACTCGCAATCACAACGCCCGATTGACAGAAGAAGCCGTTGTCGAGATTCGCGAGCGGTACGCCGCTGGCGGTATCAGCCAATTGGATCTGGGCGCGGAGTTCGGCGTCTCAGAGTACGCCGTCTGGCGGATTCTTCGTCGCCGCGGCTGGACACATGTAGAGGAGGAGGCAGCGTAATGCCCGCCGAGCTGGAGAAGGCACTAATCCAAGCGCAAAAGGCGATGCCGCCGGTAGAGCCAGACGCCACGAACCCTCACTTTGGATCGAAGTTCGTCAGCCTCGGGAACCTGCTGTCCAAAGCTCGCCCCGTCCTCCACGCGAACGGACTCGCGGTCCTCCAGACACCGGTGCTCGACGGCGACAGGAACGGCCTCCGGGTAGTCGTCATCCATGAGTCGGGAGATCGGATTGAGTTCACATCTCCCCTCCCAACGGTGAAGGCTGACCCGCAGGCACTCGGCTCCGCCATCACCTACCTGCGGCGCTACACCCTCGCATCGTTGCTAGGTGTGAGCGATCAGCCAGACGACGACGGTGAGGGTGCCAAGGAAGAAGATGATGCGAGAAGCGCCGCACCCCCGAAGCCCAACAGCACCATCTCCGACGAGCGCGCCTCCGCCCTCTGGGCGCTCTACGAACAGTCGGGAGTCGAGTCCAACAAGGTCGTCCGCTGGCTGGTGGCTCACGGAGCCCCCGACGTGGTGGACAAGCCCGACTCCCTCGCCAAGGCCATCTCCGCCCTACCCGAGGACGAGGCCAAGCTGCTCGAGGCGAAACTCGGGGAGAAGGCGAAGGCGTGAAGCCACGTTTGCTCGACCTCTTCTGCGGTGCCGGCGGTGCTGCGATGGGCTACCACCGGGCAGGATTCGAGGTGGTCGGCGTGGACATTGAGCCGCAGCCCAACTACCCGTTCGAGTTCTTTCAGGACGATGCCTTGGAGGTGATATGTCTCGGTGAGTTCGGTCCTTGGGATGGCAAGTGCGTCGCCGTCCACGCCTCACCTCCGTGTCAGCGCTATTCCTCAGCGGGGAGACGCTACGCAAAAACACAGGGGTCTCATCCCGACTTGATTGGCCTCACACGGAAGATCCTCGAGCAGACCGGATTGCCCTACGTCATCGAGAACGTTGGCGGTGCGGTTCACGACCTACGGCAGCCCGTACGCATCTGTGGTTCATCGGTCGGTTTGAGGGTCCACCGCCACCGCTTGTTCGAGACGAACTGGCCCATGATCGTCCCGCCTTGTGCACATCAAGGATCTGGCGTGGCCGTATACGGAAAGCTCGACGGTCGTCGCCTGTGGACCCGTGCCGATGGCTCTGAACTCCGCGCAGTCGCCACGCTAGGAGAAGCACAGGAGGCAATGGGCATTGACTGGATGGGGTGGGACGAACTGCGAGAGGCCATCCCCCCTGCCTACACCGAGCTCATTGGCCACCAGCTCATGCAGCACCTTGCCTACGAGAAGCAGGCCGCGTGACCCGCCCCCCCAACACCACGGTCACGACCCCGAGCGGGATCACCATCGACTACTACGACGCGGTAGGCGTTGACGGGGAGAAGCAGACCAGGCGCTACCTCGTCAACGGCGAGAAGCTCGTCTCGGTCTCGACCGTCGCCGGAATTTTCGACAAGCCCGCCCTTCCCTCATGGGCTGCGCGGGTGACGCTCGAGGGCATTGAGCATCTGCTCTGGCACACCCGCCTCGACCCAGACTTCACCCCAGTCGATCTCAGACATCTGCTCCGCAAGCATGGCCTCGACCATGACTCAGTACGGGACGCCGCCGCAGAGCGCGGCACAGCCGCTCACGACGCACTCGTGAAGCTCTTGGCCGAGGGGAAGGTGCCGAACCCCTCCGACTACCCGGTCGAGCAGCGCGGCTACATCCAGGCCGGCGCTCGCTGGGCCGAGGAGACTGAGCCCGAGATCATCGACGCCGAGCGGATCGTGGCCTCCGTCGAGCATGGCTTCGCGGGGCGCTTCGATCTGCTCTGCCGGATCGGGGAACGGGTCGGCAGGATCGACTTCAAGACTCTTTCAGCTTGGAGCTTCCGCAAGTCGAAGGGCGAGCCGACCGACGAGCTGCTCCCCCCATACCCCGAGAACCTCGTCCAGCTAGCCGGATACGAGTTGGCCGCCGTCGAGTCGGGCTACGACCCCTCGGACTTCCAGGCTGTCGTGAGGCTCGGGCCGGACGGCCGCTACGACATGACCGAGAGCTGGGCCGAGCCGCGTCACTTCCTCGACATGCTGGCCGCATACCGCTCCCGAGCGGACCTGAACGCCATCGGCACCGAGCGGCGGAAGGCTGAGAAGAAGCAGGCCAAGGAACAGTTGAAGGTGGCTGCGTGAGTGGTGTCCCGCAGCCCTACCGCCTGTCTCAGCCGCTCGACGTGGAGGACGTGAGGAGTGCCTACCGCGACTACCTGACGTGGCGACAGGACGCGCGAGCGAGCCTGGAGAACGCTCACAGGGATCTTGCCGAGAAGGAGCGCGTCTACCGCAAGGCACGGGCCGAGAAGCGCGTCACCGTCGAGGCCGCGACGGCCGGTGAGCGTGACGACAAGGTGGACTCGGAGACGGCCGACGCACGCTACGAACGCGACGTGGCGAAGGGCATGGTCAAGGTGGCCGAGGAGAAGCTCGAGGAGCTCGACCGCGGCCTCTCGTCGGTCAACCGGATCGCCGAGTGGAGCATGCGGCTCGATCCCTTCGCCCAGGAGGATCGCTCGAGAGTGAGGAGCGCGGCATGACCACGACCCCGTTCCCCACCCTCCGGCGCAAGCACGCCGCCTGCGTCACGATCCCGATGGTCACCCGCATGCGCGCGCTGGCCGGAGCGAACCTGTCACTGGCCGCAATCGTCGCGGTGATCGAGCTCGACTACGGGGTGCGCGTCGCCGAGACCACCGTCCGCCGCTACGTCCGCCGTGGAGCCCCGTTCGCCAAGCGCGCGGGCGTCGTCGGGATGAGCCATGACAACGGGGCGAACCTGCCGTGAGCCACTCCCTCCACGTCATCGGCAACCGCACAGACCAGGACGCAGAGGTCGTCCTCAACCTCCTCACAGACGCCCACGAGGCGTGTGTCGGGCGGCGCAAGGACGAGGCGATCGTGGCCCTCGCCCGAGCCGTCGTGCTGGCGAGGAGCGGGGAGCCGAACACGGTTCAGCTCGCGCAGCGGATCGTGAAGGCGGCGGGGGGCGAGTGAGCCGCCGTGAAGACGTGGACAACGCCATCTGGGGCGATCCAGATTTCCTCCACCTCTCCGCGCCTGGACGCTTCCTCTATCTGTGGAGCTTCACGAACCCGCTCTGCAACATGGCCGGCGTCTACAAGGTCGGCCAGCGGACGATGGCCTTCGACACCGGGCTCACGTCGAGCCAGGTTGCCAAGGGCTTCCGCGAACTGCGCGAGTTCGCCTTCTGGGTCTACCACGACCCCTACCTCTGGGTCAGGTCGAGGGTCAAGCATCTACGGACTCGGACGGAGCCGATGGCGAGGTCGATCCACAACGTTGTCGAGCCGATCGACCCCTGTCACCCGATACGGCAGAAGTTCTTGTCTACCTACGGCGATGATCCATGGCTCCGATCCGCGCTTGCACCACTCGCTGAAGAAACCCGCTCTGCAAAGCCGAAAGTGGAATACCTCAACGAGGTATCCGAAAGGTTCCAGGGTAAGGGCAAGGGCTATGGCTAGGGCAAGGGTTCCTAGCTGTGGCTCTTACGTAGCTGCTCTCCGTTCGACGCCTCCGAGCTTTTTACGTTTGTCGAGATGACAGAGATTTCAAGACAGCAGCTAGAACGTGAGCTGGAGGACGCGCGCTTCGCCGCGGCCGGCAAGGACCGGGTGATCGGTACCCTCGAGCGGCGGCTGTCCGCCGCCACCAGGGAGCTGACCAAGCTGACCGAGGGCGAGGTCGTGGACAAGGACGCCGAGCGTGTCTTCGAGGCATGGGCACGGGCCACGGGCAGGGACGCGAAGCGGCTCAAGTTCGGTGAGAAGCGCCAGCAGGTGGTGAAGGCCCGGCTCCGTGACGGCTACTCGGTCGAGCAGTTGATCCGTGCGGTCAACGCCGTGGCGAGCCATCCCTACGTCGTCAACGGCCGGCGGCTGGCGAGCGGTCCCGAGGGCCAGCGCTACGACGAGCTCGAGCTGATCTGCCGCAATGAGGTCAAGGTCGACAACGCGCTCAAGCTGGCTGACCTGATCGTGGCCGAGGGCCGGCGGGCATGGGAGCGGGCCGGCGAGGATCTGATCCGCCGGAACGGCCGCAACTACGACGACCCCTCCAAGCCGCGGCTCTACGGCGACGCCTTCCGAACCTGGGTTGAGGCACTCCACCGCGCCGGCGTCGAGGTTCCCAACGGCCCGCCGTCGAGCGGCCACTACATGGTCCGCTGCCCGGCCCACGACGACCGCGACCCCTCGCTGAGTTGGAAGGAGACGGCCTCCGGCTCGATTTCGTTCAAGTGCTGGGCGGGTTGCGAGAAGATCGACGTGCTCGACAGGCTCGACCTCGACTTCTCGAACATCGGCCCGGCCGAGGCGATCGGCGTGATGGCGAGGCGCGAGGTCCGTGCTCACCGGGCCGAGAGGCGGGCTGCCGCATGACCCGAGCACCTGACGAGGTGGTGGGTGGTCTGCGTGTGTTGGAGACTGCGGCCAGCTCCGGCCATTGGCGTGGGATCACCCGCGAAGCTGCCGACACCATCGAGGCCCTCGCCGAGCGGGTGCTCACTCCCGTTGAAGCTCATGAACTGTTCTCGATGTATATGGCAAGCGGCCTGCGTCCCCCGGAGATTCATCCTGAGCACCCGCTCGTGACTGGAGCCAACAAGCTCGCGGCCATGCAGGCCGACGACCCCAACGAGGGCTTCGCGTGGAGCACCCCGGAGAACGAGATGAGGAGGAGGGGGCGAGATGAGCGGCTTCGGGCTGACGAGCGCCCGACCACCACGGAGGAGCGGTGGACGGGGCAGCGGTGCCGCGGATGCGGCTGGCTGGACGTGCTCTACGCCGACGACGAGGGCTTCGCGTGTCCCTGCGAGTCACCGGACCCGGAGGAGATCGAAGTCGTCCCCCGCTCCGCCCTCACCGCCGCCGAGAGCAGGGTGGAGGAGTTGGAGCAGGCTATCTCGCGTCGTGGCGTCGGCTGTCGGTGCAAGCGGCGGTGTGGTGATGTTTCCGAAGGGGACGATGATCCTCGTGCTGTCTGTCGAGGCTTACCCCGCGCCGCCCTCTCCCCCACGGACCAGGGAGACGGGGATGGCTGACCGGATCAGCACCTACCGGAACGTGGCGAGTCATTTGATCGACGCTCGCACCGCCACCCTCATGGCCTGTGAGCGATGTGCGTTCGTCTGGGATGAGCCGACCAAGTCGGGATCGATGGACATGGTCGTGATCGCCTGTCCCTGCTGTACCTCGGTCGGTGCGGAGCCGCTGTATGACATGAGCGGCGAATCGACGAATCGGGATTGGGGCAAGTGTGTCTTCGCGACACGTAGGGGCTCAGAACCGCATAAGAAAGGGGGCCCGGTTGCCCGAACCCCCTACTAGGACTGCGACGACGACTATCGCGCTACAGGCGGCAGTCTCCGTTCCGCTCCTTACCCTTGCATTGGTCGCACAGCTCCCCGCTGCTCGGGCGCGTCTTGCCGGTCTGCTGCTGCCGTTTGGCGGGGCTCTTCGGATAGTTGCTGCAGTTGCGGCACCAGTGCCAGCTATCGCTGCCGGCCGCCTGAACGTACGTAGGCATTCGATCCTCCCTTGTAACCGCTGTCACCAGGCAGGTTCCCGGTGAGGCTCGTGCGGAAACTTCGCTACTGCTTGTCGCGCGGTGCGCGACCCCAGACGTGCAAGGACTGTTGGCGATCAGACGGGATCGACTTTGGTGTGCCCGATGCCATTTGGGAGGCCATCGCCAACGGATGCCGGGTCCTGTGCCTCGCGTGTTTCGATCGTAGAGCGGAGCGCGTGGGTATCGACTACAGCGGGTCGGTAGCGGTGATGGGCCGCCGTTGCTGGTTGGCCTCGGGCGCCGCCGCCAAGGGGTTGGGCAAGCATGGAACTTGACACACGTACGTGTGTTTGTTACCATGCACCGCATGGCAGCACGATCACGAGACTCGGTCCTCGCCTCGCCCTCAAGCGAGAGCCAGATGACCTACTCGCGGTTCCTGGAGCTATTCCCGGACAACCGCGCCTGCCTGGACTATCTCCGCGACCAGCACTTCCCCGCCGGAACGGAGTGCCCGGGCTGCGGCAAGGCGACGAAGTTCCACGCGATCAGGACGCGCTCGGCCTACGGCTGCCAGTACTGCGGCCACCAGGTCTACCCGACCGCCGGCACGATCTTCCACAAGAGCACCACCAGCATGCAGCTCTGGTTCTACGCGATCTACCTAATGTCGAGCACCCGCTGCGGGATCAGCGCGAAGCAGCTGGAGCGCGAGATCGGGGTCACCTACAAGACCGCGCACCGGATGTTCAAGCAGATTCGGACGCTGCTCTCAGACGAGGGCAGCCCGCTCTCGGGCGACGTGGAGGTAGACGAGACCGGGCACGGGGGGAAGCCCCGCGCCTACGCGACCCGCAATCGGCTCGGACGGATCGAGAAGACCCACAAGCCGACCGTGCTCGCGATGGTCGAGCGTGGCGGCCGGGTTCGGGCGCGAGTGATCGAGGATCGGGGAACCGGCGCGATCCGCTCCACGATGCGCCAGCACGTCCTACCGTCTTCGATGGTCTTCACCGACGAGTGGGGCGCCTACAAGACCGTCAGCGGCGAGTACCGGGGCCACCGCCGGATCAAGCATCTAGCGAAGGTCTACGTGGACGGCGAGACCCACACGCAGACGGTCGAGGGGTTCTTCGGCCTCTTCAAGAACGGGGTCCGCGGCGTCTATCACGCGGTCTCGACTCAGTACCTCCAGGACTACCTCAACGAGTACGCCTTCCGCTACAACCGGCGGAACTCGGCTACTCCGATGTTCTGGGCGATGCTGGATCGGGTTCGTCCTCTAGCTTCTCGCTAGCCCGGTCGGTCGTCGCCTTCTCGAGGTCGCGGAGGAAGTCTGACTCCGTGTGCTCGGGGTCCTGCTTCTCGCGAACGTCCTGGGGAAGCTCATCTTTTCCGGGCGGGCGTCGCTTTTCATTCATGGCGTGTCATTGTCGAGGGCAGGGGGTATCCTGCCGAGGTAGAAGACAGACCGGAGGGGGCCGGAATCGAACCGATCTCCATGGGGCACATGGGTCCACCGCACCTAAAGCGGGTCCGGTGCGCCACACCGGAAGCCCCCTCCGCGTTGCTCAGACCCCGGGCGGGTGTTGGCCAAACGGTCCCGCCCGGGGTCTAGCCCTGAGCCTGCCCGGGCGTACCGCCGGGACAGCTTGTGAAGATTTCTCATGGGGCTCTCGCCACGTAGTGACTGCCCTTCCGCGTGATGCGGTACTGGCTCTGCCCCAAATGCTCGACTTCTCCGCGCCCCTTTGCCTCGTTCAGCGCCGCGTAGACGCGCTTTGCTCCCTCCGCGTCGCCCGACACAACGCCGCGAGAGACGAGGCGCTCCTTGATCTCCTTGGTGAACCAGATTCGCTCTGGGGCCGCATCCATGAACTGAAGTACTGCCAATCGGCGGGACGGCTTGCCCTCGGGGGGCCCCGCCGGAGCGGGGAAGAGAGGCTGCGCTTGGTCCGCTGGCGGGGGGCCCGCATCATTGCGGCGGTCGATGATCTGGTCAAGAATCAGGATCTGCCCGTCCAGCTGACGCCGCTCTTCCATCAGCTTCTCGCGAAGCCGTGCGGCGGCGCTGGGGGCCATTCCCCACGTCTGGCGGAGAATCTCTTCGGCCTGGGAGAGATCAGCCTCACTCATACGCACTCAGAGTACACCCTAGGGTGGAGTGATCAGGAGGGTCTGAGGGGTCAAATCCAGGCTGTATTAGGAATCGGCGAGTCTCGGCGGCTGTCGATTAGCGCGGCTGATACGTGTCGCGACTACACACTTGCCTCCCAGGCATGGAGACGGTGGGAATCGAACCCACGCTCTAGTGCTTCCCGCATTCTAGAGCGACTTTTCACCTCGGAGACCCTTCGCAGGGCAGCTCGGGAGGCAGCGTGAGGCTTCTCATGGCAACCCTCGCTCCTCCCGGGCAGAAGCCCGAGGCCGAGCCCGTGCTGCTCGAGTGCTACGGCGAGACGCTCATCCTCACGCTCGACTCAGGAGTTGAGGTGTGGCTTTCGCTTAAGGACTTCCAGCGCGCCCTCAACGGAGAGCTTGCCCCGATCAGCGAAAGCGAGGCTGCCTGAGTGAAGCTCACTCGCGTCCAGCGCCAGCGCCTCTTTGCCGGTGAGGCACCGCGGATCTCGGGCGAGGGTAAGCCGCCGGTGGAGCAGGGCGAGACGATCCAACTGTCGAGTCGTCTCTCGATCAGGGTGCTCCGGGTGAACCTCGGCAACGGCAGGTGGAAGCTCGACTATGAGGTTCTTGATCGCCGCGATCCGGTCCGCAACCTTCGCCGCACGCCGGCCCCCCAGGACTTCGACGCGATCCGTCGCTCCTATGACGAGTACGGCACCCCGACCCCCCCCACCGCCGAGGTCATCAAGGAGGCGGCCGAGGGCTCTGCGTATACGTCGAGCCGCTCGTCGCTCGCCGACGCGGGTGAGGCCGTCGACGCGGCAAGCCAGGCCGCGATCACCCGCAGGGCGAAGGAGGAGCTGACCCTCGTCGGGCAGCACCAGCTATCTCAGGAGGCGGCGAAGCTGGCGACTCAGCTTGCCCGGACGGTGGAGGTTGCGGACAGGTACGGGCTCGACGTGAGGAGTGAGGCGCGGCTTATCGCTCGTAAGCTCGATGGCATTCGGGAGAAGCTGAGGAGGAAAGCGGCATGAAGTTGTCCGCCGCTTCGCTACTATTCCGTGTTGGCTGGGTAAATCCATTGGGGGCCACATATTCGCCCTGCGGTTACCGGCCAGCCTTGGCGACCCCGAAAACGGTCGCTCCTCCTCATGGAAGTCACCATCCTGGCGGCCAACGCCCGTTCCCTCGTGGATATGGGCGAGGCCCGCAAAGACGAACTCTCCAAGACGTACCCCAAGGACCGGCGGTGCTCGCACCCCGGCTGTCAGACGACGCTCTCGATCTCGGGGTTATGCACTTAGGACAGGGTCAGTCCCCGTGCGATCCTAGACTCATGGGATGGGCCGTTTTCGCTTTGCCTCGGCGATCGCTGCCAATCAAGCCCACCGGCTCTCATTCCTCCTGGCGGTCGGCATCGTGGACGGGTTAGCGGTCGTGCTCGCCGCGAGCGCCAGCGACTCGCCAGTCGTCGCAGGCATCATTGCCGCCGTCGCCAGCACGCTGATCGTGCTGTTCCTCCTCTTCGGATGGGCCTACCTGACGAGCCCGCGCCGTCTCTTGGAATACCGCGTGGACCAGCTAGAGGAAACCGTCGAGTCCCAGCGGCGGCAGCTCGCGACGTGGGTCGATGAGAAGTGGGGCGACTCTGAGCAGTTCATTCCGGTCTACCACGACCTTCGCAACGACCTCCGCGAGGCGAAGGGGCGCGTTCAGCGTGCTAGGGAGACGGGACAGCTTTGGAGCTTCCGGAAGCAGCTAGAAGTGGGCACTTGGAAGCGCCACCGGGAGCAACTGCGAACGCATCCGTGGGCAACCGTCGACGACGTGTACGGTCCGCTCGCCGCCGCCTTCAAGCGTATCGATGATCTGAATACCGATAGCTCCGTGCGGTGGGGCCGTCAGCGCCGAAGGGTCAAGGCAAGCGATGAGCTAGATGAGGCCCACGCCGTCATCCAGGCTGCTGAACACAAGCTCACAGAGGTGATCGAAGAAGCGGAGGCTGACTAGCCGTGAACCAGCTCGCGATAACGCAGTGGTGTCAGCGCGTCAAGAGCGGGGTCACGGAGTCCAGCTCGACGGAGGCCCAACAGGTCTTGGCCAGGTCGAATCCGTGGTTCGCCCAAGTGGCGTTGATGACCTTGAGTCCCTTCTCCTGCACCCACTCGACCGCTGGAACGTGGTCAGCATCGCTCGAAAGCAGTACGGCAACATCGAAGGCTCCCTCCGACGCCAGCGAGAGAAGATCCGTGACGATGGCCGTGTCCACCCCCTTTTCAGGGGCCCACCTGAACTGTGAGCCGCACGACTCGCACGACGCGTTCTCGTGGTTGCAGTTAGAGCAATGAATCGTCCTGCTCTTCTCGCGTCGCTCCCGCGTCTTGACCCGGAAGCTCGGCTGCTTGTCGAGGAACGAGTCCAGCCAGCCCTTGAGCTTTCCCTCTCGCATCGGGTTGTACGACGCGTAAACGAGCGTCTCCTCGAGGCTCAGCTCATCCGTGAGTCCGAGCACCTCAAGCTTCTTCTTGCCTTCGTCGAGCAGGACCCGGGGCACCTGTGGCCAATCGATCCGGGCGCCCTGCGGAGCACGATCACGCCACTGGAGCGCGAAGTTCCAGAAATCGATAAAGACGCGCGTCCTGTAGGCCACGGTTGTCCCCTTGAAGTCGAGAAAGAGTCCCTAGACGTGATACGGGGAACGCTTTCGCGTTCCCCGGGGACTCCATGCGCTCAGGGACGAAGCCCTGAGCGGGGATTTCATGCGGGCAATAGTAGCGGGAGGACCGGACAACGTCAAGTTAGGCTGGCGGCCCGCCAGCCTAAATCTCAGGTCGGACGGATCGAGCTAGGCGACGTTCTGAACGAGTTCGCGATACCGCAGGGGCTCTTCCCCGATCAGGCGGAGCACCGTGTCTCGGAAGAGCCAGGGGTTCTCCCGGTTGTTGAATCGGAAAGAGATTTCGTCCAGGTAGGCGGGCAGGTGCTTCGCCGAAAGCTGGTGGTAGGTGCCGACCACGGAGCGCTTGAGGAGGCTCCACACGCCCTCTACGGTGTTCGTGTGGACGTGGGCGCGGACCCACTCCCCTTGCCCGTGGCTGACGCTGTGGTGCTCCGTGTCCTCGTCTCCGAGTCCGATCCAAGACTTCGCCGCGTCGGTGTGAATCTCGGAGGCGTCGTCGGCGACAACCTCGTCAACGAGTCGGTGGAGGCTCGCTCGGGACTTCCGGTCGGGTCCCTCCTGCACTCGGAGGCGAACGTCTCCCCCGCGCTGGACCGCTCCGAGAACCATCACCTTGTCGGCGTGGGGACCGCGTCCTGTCTCGCGGCTCTTGCCACGTATATCCCATCCCTGTAGAAGTGGAGGTATCCTGTGACGCCGCATGGCAAGCAGGCATGGGAGGCAGAACTCAGGCGGGAGCAGGTCATTTGTCCGATTCAGACCCTACGCTGGCGAGCACAGCGCGACGCCAGCGAAGGGTCTGCGGTTGCTATCCGTCCGATCAGGCGTCAAGCTAAGCGACACCGCTTGTAGCGACCCCCGCTCCAGGCGCCGGGAGAGGACAGAGAGGCCACCGACGACCACATAGGGCGATCCGCTCCCACAGGGCCAGCGGAGCGCCTACCGAATAGGAAGCGGACCCAGGCGCGCTACTGCGACTGATGGGGGAGGCCGAGCGGCTGGCCCCGGGTGACATCAGTCCCGGCGAGTGACAAGCGGAGAGGCCCGTTGCCCATGCCGGCTGGGTCCGAGCTGCCTATTCTGGGGGGAGCCCATGACGGAACCGGAGCCGAAGCAAAAGACCAAGCCCAAAGGCAAGGACAAAAAGACCGGCGAGGGTTTCGCGCCGGTCGAGATTCCGGTGCCGAAGCGTGGCGACGTGATGCGCGACCTGGCGAAGGTCGCTCCATCAGCCAAGCAACTGCCCGGCAAAGCTCGCCCTCGCGACGAGCGGTAGTTCGCCTACAGGGCTTCTTGCGCTGCGTCGGCGAGCGCTCCCCCAGCATCGCCGACCTCGAGGATTTCGAGCAGTTCCCATTCGCGGCGGTGTGGAGAGTCGGCGAAGGGATAGCGGTACGCGACCTCTCGCAATCTCACTCGGACGAGGTGGGACAGGGCTTCGGTGACTTGGGTGGCGAGCGGAATGTCGTACCCCGCCCTTATCGAACGGTCCGCCAACTGGATGCTGACAAACCGTCGCTTCGACGCCATAGCCGCCTCCCACATAAAGCCGCCAGTCGTCAGCTCCCGTTCCTCGGGGATTGGCTTGCGTAGAAGCTCATCAGCGATGGTTTCAGCGCGTGGAGCCCCGACCTCAGCCTCGCCATTCCGATAGAGGCCTGACCACCAGTCTGCGTCGACGTTGTACGTCGCAAGGATGTCCGCAAGCTGGCCGTAGCTTCGCCCAATCCGGCGTCCAAACGGTTCCACCGCTTTCACAAGGTCTCTTTTCCCAGGGTCCATTCTGAGAAGCGCCCCGAGATGTCCGACAGCTCGAACCGTTAGCAGCGTCGACGGGTGCGCCCCTCGCTCTTGGGCGACGAGTTGCCATTCCTCCGGATCAAGAGAAAAGTAGATCGTTACCGAGGCGGTCGCGTGGAGTGCCGCGACGCTCGGGGGCAGGGCAGTGGTTACGGGCAGCCGGTTGCCTTCGGGAATGCGGCCCGTTGGGATGACCTGCAACGGGGCGAAGACCTTTCGAAAAGCATCGAGAAAGTCTGCAAGGAACCCGATCCGCACACCTTGCTGGCTGACAGCTCCCCCGGCAAGGTGGAAGCCGAACAGCGGGGTGCTCGGGTCGCCTTCCATGAAGGTCTTCTTGACCGTCCGCGGGAGGTCCACCCAGCTTGGACGCTCCTTTTGAGTCTTGGATTCGTCGGCAGGCTCAAGTGTCGGAGGAGATCCGCTCTCCGATTCCTCCCGCTGTTCTTTCTCTTGCTGCTCGTCGCTGTTGTCCGTGGTCACGCTGCGCTAAGCATTGACCACCACAGCAACTGATGCAACAAGGAACGCGAGCGCGGCAACGCCAACTGCAAGTCGCGACCAACAGAGCGTTTTCTTGAGCTGGGTACGCCGGGCGTCATTGCCGGTCGCGCGAGAACGAGCCACCGCGGCTAGGGACGTTGCGAGGTCTGCTCTTACTTGGTCAAAGGCGGCGTTTGTCGCTCGACGCTCGTCCAGATCCGCGACGTAAGCCTCGATGCGATCGGGATTTAGACCCTCTTCCTCCCTTACGTCGGACATGGCAGAGGCAGCACGCATGGCGCAAAGCAACACGGCCAGTGAGAGGCCCGCCAGAATTCCGATAGCGATGATCCAGCCTGCTTCGACGCCCTTTACCGACACGGCTGTAAGGGCGGTGCCAAACATGACCGGCGCCATGAACGCAACGAGCTGCCAGTGCTCCCGGGCCTTGCGCTCCAAGCGCTCGGCGATCTGCATCTCCTCATCGATGAGGTGCAGCGCCGCGTCGATGACCTCGCGCCCCTGACCCCCCAACTCGGGTGTCTTGTCAAGGGCCACGGAAGTCATCCTGGGACCAATCTACAGAGGCTAGCGGACCGAGCAGCCGCGCTACTCGGCGGCGCGCACCAGCAGCGTCTCGAACATCGACCGCCGCCCTCGGCGGTGGTTGTAGCGCCACGCGTACTCGTCCAGGTAGGACTGAAGCCAGCGGTGCGAGACGTGCTTGTAGACGCCCCGGATGCCCGTCTTCATGTTGCCGAAGAAGCCCTCGATCGTGTTCGTGTGGATGTCGCCATCGACGTAGAGGCCGGTCGAGTGGTTGATCTTGCGGTGCGCCACGAAGTCCCGATCCAGCGGCTTGTACGCCTGCCAGTCGTCCGTGATCAGCATGGCGCGCGGCGAGACGTTCTGGCGCACGGCTTGACTTAGCGCCGGCCCACGTCGAGACGGGACCACGCGCACCCGCACGTTCCCGCCACGCTCGGCCATGCCGACGACCGTGGCTCGACTACGCTCGCGGAGCTGAGCGGCCTCCTTCTTCGACCGAGCCTTGCGGCGCGGCCGACCGTCCACGGAGGTCTCATCGACCTCTACGTCGCCCCAGAGCTGGCGCTCGCCATCGTCGCGCATCAGCTCGTTGCGGATCCGGTTGAACATCCGCCAGGCGGTCTTGTAGGTCACGCCCAGCTCGCGCTCTAGCTGCTTAGCGGAGATCCCGCAACGAGTGCTCGTGATCAGGTACATGGCGTAGAACCACAGATGCAGCGACGTAGACGAGCCGTGGAAGATCGTCCCGGCGGTCGGCTGGACGTGATGCCCGCAAGCCGTGCAGGTCCAGGTCTGGCGGCGCTGCGCCGTCTTGTAGTGCTTGAAGACGACACCCTCGCGCTCGCACTTGGGGCAGTCGGCATGCTTGCCGTCCGCCGAGTAGCGCTGGCGCCAGAGCCAGTCGAGGCAGGCGTCGTCGTCGGGGAACTCGCGCGTGAACTCCATCAGCGAGTACGTCGAGTCCGAGGACTTGGAGCGCTTCGGTGCCTTGCGATCTACCGGCGGCATGCCAGCCATTCTAGCACAGCTTCTACACGGATGGGATAAGCGTGGCTCTTGCCGCCGATGAACGTCTCGTCAATCTCCACGATCCCCCGCAGCGGGATCGGCGAGTCCTCCTCCATCGCGGCCCTGATCCGATGGCCGAGGAACCACGCGGTGCGGTAGGCGACGCCGAGGGTCCGCTGAAGCTGCTTCGCGCTGATCCCCTTCTTCGACTCGCCGACGAGGTAGATCGCGAGGAACCACTTCCACAGCGGCAGGTGCGAGCGGTCGAAGATCGTCCCGACCCGCACCGAGAACTGGTAGCGGCATGACTCCTCGTTGCACTCGAACTGCCGGCGCTTCGCGATCCGCGAGATGGAGTCGTTGCCGCAGCGCGGGCAGCGGACGCCGTTCGGCCAGCGCAGGGCCTCTAGGTACTCATGGCACTTGTCCTCCGTGCCGAACTGCTCGATCAGCTTCGGCAGGTCCATGTGGGCCTTCGGGGGCTGCGGGCGCTCGGCCGCGATCTTCCGCTGCGCCATCAGGAGTGCTCCATGCCTAGACGCAAGAAGCGACCCGCCGAGTTGACGAGCGAGGAAGCGCTACGCCGGTTGTTCCCGAAAGAAGCCCGCGAACGGGCCCGCCAGGAAGCCCGGAAAGCCGCGTCGCAAAGGGAAAAGGGCAACATCAAGGACCATCGTACATAGATCATGGCCCTGTGTCAAGTGCACACTCCCCCTCGATCTACAACGCCGGCGACCGCTGCTGGTGCCACGCGCACCCGGAGGCTGAGGAGTGAACCTGCCCGATCAGATCAAGGTCGTGCGCCATGGCGGGGCGGTCTACGTCGAGGTTGACGGCCGTGCCTTTCCGTATCCGATTGCGGAGGAGCCGATCTCGACTGAGGTCAGCAAGTCGGGGTTGCCAACTATCACGTTGACACTGGCTGCTCGCAGCGTTCAGGTCCATGACAGCGTGGAGCACAGAGTTGGTAGCGGCTCGTGACCCTTTTCGATCTGAAGCGAGCCATCGCTGAGGAGAAGCAGGTCGAGGTTCACGCCAAGCGCACCCCCACTCAGACCGGCAAGCCCGCCCCCATGACCCACGACCACTACCCGGTCCGCCCTCGCTCCTGCAAGTGCGACGAGGTGCTGTTCGACTCGGAGACGGAGGCCTGCTTGAAGTGCGGCAAGCCCGTCGATACTGACCCAGACTCGACGACGGGCGGCTGGTAGTGACCACCGTGGAGCAGCTTCGCGACTCCGCCGCCCAGGCCGGGGAGCGCATCACCGAGGCCCTCAACCATGCCGTCCTCTCTAATCGAGCAGAGGAGGCAGAGCGCTACTCGGCCGCCCTCGTTCAGACCTGTCAGGCCATCGAGTGCCTGACGGAGGAGTAGAGCGTGAAGGTGGAGACGCATGGCACCGACCGTGGAGGAGACACCCGACCACGAGCACGTCTGGGTCCTCGGTTATGACGATTGCGTGCTTTGCGGTGTCCGCTGGTCCGACCTCTACATGATCGTCTTCGTGCCCGAATGAGCTGGATCCTCGGCCACTGCTCCATCTGCAAGCGCCCCCTCGCACTACACGCTGGAGCTGAAGGCGCAGCGGTGTACCCGATGCTTGAGCGTTAAGCGGAGATGAGCGCTATCGATGCCATCTTCGAGCGCATCGCCAGCGATCCGAATGGGCAGGAGCTTCGAGTGGAACTAACCGCCAAGGACCGGAAGAAGCTGCCGGCTTCCTCCTATTGTGGCCCCGGTCGCTCGTATCCGGCGCATGATGCGTCGCATGCGAGGAACTGCCTTTCTCGCGCCTCACAGCAGTTCAAGGCAGGCAAGCTCTCCAAGCAGCAGCATGATCGGATCGTGGCCTGCTGCCGGGGCAAGCTGGGGCAGGGGCGCAGCTACGGCGCCGTAGACGGGGACGCCCTGGCGTGGACGCTTGAGGCCGGCGACTACCGGGATCTGGTCGATCTTCGCGCAGAGTGGATCTTTGACCTTGACCCGACCAAGCCTCACCGGGGCTGGCATGGCTTCCGAGCCGACCTGCTCCGCGACTACGAGGATCGCGCCTTCGACTCCCAGCTCCCACCGCCCGATGTGGTGGAGCGGATGGCGAAGCTGCTCGCGGAGGGACGCGAGGCGGAAGCCATGCGGGTGGAGAGGCGCGTCTCGAGCAAGGCGCTTCCGGGTCTCGACCGTTCGCCGCGTAAGAACTGGATCGACAATCTCCCGGCCGTCATCAAGGCTGCGTGGCACCGTTCCCTCATATACCGCGCCGCCCAGCACATGGCCGCCAAGGGGATGCCGGTCGGCAGGGCCATCGCGTCGGCGATCAACTGGGCTCGGCACATCTGCTCGACCGGAGACGTGAAGCAATGGCCCGGCCTCCAGCAGGTGAAGGCCATCAGCCGTGCCGCGGCGTGTGCGGCGCTCAGCGTGTGGGCGACGATGAAGGCGGCGGCATAGGGGACCGTGAGTAGACACGCACGCCAGTACGCCAGCCGCAAGGCACGGGGCAAGCGAGCCGGGGGCGGCACCGCCTACCGCAAGGCACGAGCAGAGGCGCTCGACCACGCCGGCCACCGCTGCACCTGGGTTGACGGGGCGGGCCGCTGCCCCAAGACCACGGGCCTGGAGGGCCACCACCGCAACGGTGACGCGAAGGACGACAGGTTCGAGAACATCGCGATTCTCTGCCATGAGCATCACCGCTTGGTTGAGTGGCGAAAGCGTCGGGCAGATGGGACAGCGCCCCACCTTGGGGCCGAAAGCGGCCCGCAGATGGGACAGAGGCCTCAGGAGGGGCGGGTTTTTTTAGGGGGAGCCCACCCGGCACCCCGCCAATCACCCTTCTCTCCCCTAGCCGAAAAAGCCCGCAAGACGGCGGTTCGCGGCTATGGGCGTCGTCATAAGGCACTTCGCCTCAAGTTTGCCCCGAAAGTCGCCTCAGGCATGGTTTCCTGTGCCCGCTGCGGCGAGTTGATCGGCTCGGATGAGCCGTGGGATCTGGGTCACGACGATCTCGACCGCTCGCGCTACTCGGGACCGGAGCACGTTCGCTGCAACCGGGCCACCATGCGACCGAAGAGCCGCAGACAAGCCAGGGAGTGGTGATGGCCCAGACCAAGAAGCGATCACCGAAGGCGACGGTCGTCGCTGCGGTGAAGCGCGATCTCAAGGTGATCGGGAAGCGCGACTCGGCGCTCGCCGAATCGGCACTTGCGGCCTCTGCTCTGATGCTCGCCGACACACTCGACAACCCGCGGAACTCGGCGACGAGCAAGTCGATGTGCGCGAAGGCGCTGCTCGAGACGATGGATCGACTGCGCGAGCTGGCGCCCGACCAACAGGAGGCCGATGAGCTCGACGATCTCGCCGCCCGTCGCGCCGCCCGACTTGCGGGGAGCGCAGGAGCCTAGCTTCGCCTGGGTGCCTCCCTACGCCTCGACCACGGGCGAGGAGGCCGTTGAGCTTGCGGCATCTGCCGGGATCGACCTCGACCCCTGGCAGCAGGGCATCCTCCGCGAGTCGCTCGGCGAGAAGCCGGACGGGAAGTGGGCCGCTTTCGAGGTCGGCGTCATGTGCCCACGCCAGAACGGCAAGAACGAGATCCTGATCGCCCGTGAGCTCGCCGGCCTCTACCTGATCGGCGAGCGGCTGATCGTCCACTCGGCCCACGAGTTCGGCACCTCCTCGGAGCACCACCTCCGCCTGGCCGCCGTGATCGAGGGGGTCCCGCACCTGAGACGTCGGCTCAAGAGCATCAAGTTCGCCAACGGCAAGGAGTCGATCGAGCTCAAGGGTGGGCAGCGGCTCGTCTTCAAGGCTCGCTCCAAGGGAGCCGGCCGTGGGTTCACCGCTGACCTCGTGGTGCTCGACGAGGCGATGGACATTTCCGAGGCCGCTCACGGCGTCATCCTCCCGACGCTCTCCGCCCGCCCCAATCCGCAGGTCTGGTACGCGGGCTCCGCGGTCGATCAGTGGGTGCATGACGACGGCGTCGTCTTCGCTCGGATCAGGGAGCGCGGGATGCGCGCCGACGACGAGTCACTTGCCTACTTCGAGTGGGCGGTGGATCATGACAACCCTGAAGCCGTGGAGCACCCCGAGGACCCGGAGCTATGGGCTCGGGCGAATCCAGGGCTCGGGATCAGGGTCTCCTCTGAGCACATTGCCCGCGAGCAGCGGTCGATGGACGCCCGGACGTTCGCGGTCGAGCGACTCGGAGCCGGGGACTGGCCGGCGGCGGACGGCCTCGCCAATCAGGTCATCCCCGGCGATGCCTGGAACGCCTGCGCGGACGTTGAGTCGGAGCCGACCGGATCTGTGTGCTTTGCCTTTGACGTGACGCCCGACCGTCAGACGGCCTCGATCGGGGTTGCGGGCCGGCGCGAGGACGACCTCGCCCACGTTGAGGTGGTCGATTCGGGGCCGGGTACGGGCTGGGTGCTCGATCGCTTGGCTGAGCTCGATCAGCGCCACTCCCCGACCGTGATTGTCTGCGATGGCGCAAGCCCCGCGTCGGCGCTGCTCGGGGAGGTGACGAGTGGCACGGTCGACGTTGAATCCCCGAGCGGGCATCGCTTCGAGGTTCGGGTCGTGAACACCCGCGAGTACGCCCAGGCGTGTGGGATCTTCTACGACCATTGCGAGCAGGTCGCGCTTCGGCATCTCGACACCTCCGAGTTGACGACTGCCGTACGGGGGGTCACCCAGCGCCCGCTCGGAGACGCTTGGGCCTGGTCGCGCAAGTCCTCGAGCGTGAACATCTCGCCGCTCGTCGCCTGCACGCTGGCGCTGTGGGGCCTCGCGACGCAGGACGCCTCGGTCTACGCCGAGCGCGGCCTGATCGCCATCTGACCTGAAGGAGACTTTGTGCGGATCGTCGTTGACCTTGCCTTCGTGGTCGGCCTCGCCCTGGTGGCGGCTGGCGCGGGGCTCATCTACCTGCCGGCCGGCCTGATTGCGGGCGGGGTGCTGTTGGCCGGGGGGACGATCCTTCACGAACGGGGTAGCGCGTGATCGTCGATCGCGTCACCCGCGGGCTCGAGCAGCGGGAGACGACCTTTGCGAAGCCCGACGCTTGGCTGACCGAGGCACTCGGCGGCGGCCCGACCTACTCGGGCAAGTCGATGAGTCCGAAGACCTCGCTGCGCCTGATCCCCGTGTTCGCCTCCGTGCGGATCATCGCGGAGTCGGTCGGTTCCCTGCCGCTGCATGTCTTTCGGCGCGTGGAGAACGGCCGTGAGCGCGCGGAGTCCTCGAAGGTCTGGCAGCAGCGCGTCCTCGGCGAGGCTCCGAACGAGGAGATGGCCGCGGGGCAGTTCTACGAGACGCTCACGGGCCATCTCAACCTGTGGGGCAACGCCTTCGTCGAGAAGCAGAAGATGCGTGTCTTCGGCGGCGGTGAGCAGGTCGACGCAATGTGGCCGATCGCCCCGAGCCGCGTTCAGGTCGAGCGTAACCAGCGCGGCGACAAGCGCTTTCGCATCGACGGCCACGAGCGGACTTTCGGCGAGGACACGATCCTCCACATTCCGGCGTTTGGCTACGACGGGTTGGTGGGGCTTTCGCCGATCCAGCAGTGTCGGGAGGATCTCGGGACGATCGGCGCTCGGGGCGAGTACCAGGGTCGCTTCTTCGCCAACAACGCGACGCCGGGGGGCTACATCAAGCACCCGAAGTCGCTTGGGTCGCAGGAGGCCGTCGAGCGACTGAAGGCGGGCTGGAGGGCGAAGCACAGGGGCCTCAAGAACGCTCACGAGGCGGCGGTGCTCGAGGAGGGGGCCGAGTGGGTCGCGACTGGCATTCCGCTCCGCGACCAACAGTTCATCGAGCTGGCGCAGTTCGATACGACGCAGGTCGCGAACCTGTTCCGAATCCCGCCCTCGATGATTGGCGCCCCGACCGGCGACAGCATGACCTACGGCAACCGCGAGTCGGACGCGATCAACTTCGTCACCTACTCGCTGCTTCGCTGGCTCAAGCGGATCACCGAGGCGCTTTGGCGCGACCGGGATCTCTTTCACTCGCGCCGCTACTACCCCGAGTTCGTTGTCCAAGCGCTGATGCGCGGCGACGCCGGCTCGCGAGGAGAGTTCTACCAGACCATGCACGATCTCGGCGCGATCACGGTTGCCGAGATCCGCGAGCGAGAGGACATGCCCCCGTTGCCTCACCCCAGCAACGGAGCCGTGCCGCCCAAGGAGGGCGAGCAAGTGATCGGACAACTGACCGGGAGTAGCAATGGGAACTGACATCACGCCTCTCATCGGCGCGGACGTGCAGGAGCGCCGCGAAGCCCCGCTCGCGGACGTGGAGTTCCGCGACGAGGACGACAAGATGGTCTTCGAGGGCCATGCCGCCGTGTTCGACTCGCGCTCGGGCGACCTCGGCGGCTTCACCGAGGAGATCCAGCGCGGGGCCTTCCGCCGCGCGCTGGCCGACGACGACGACGTTCGCTTCCTCGTGAACCACGACAAGAACCGCCTGCTCGCGCGCACCTCGAGCGGCACGATGAAGCTGTCGGAGGACCCGAAGGGCCTCCACGTTCGCGCGGAGCTTGCGCCCACGAGCTACGCCAAGGACCTGCGGGTCCTGCTGGAGCGGGGCGACATGCGCGAGATGAGCTTCGGCTTCAAGGTCGGCAAGGGCAACGATGCCTGGAGCGAGCGTGAGGGGCAGGTGGTTCGCACCGTGCGCTCCTTCGAGCGCATCTTCGATGTCGGCCCCGTGACCTTTCCGGCCTACGCCGAGACGAGTGCCTCGGTGCGGGCCTGCGGCGTGGAGCTTGCAAGCGCGGACGGCGAGATCGACGTCGAGCGTCTGCGCGACCTGACTTTCCGAATCTACCGTGGCGATCACGAAGCCACGGAGGAGGAGCGGGCCACGATTGACGGCCTGCTGACGAAGACCGACCTCGTATCGCCGTGGATGGCGGAGCGGGCAGCCAGGGCTTACTCCCAGGAGCCTGAGCTGCGGGCCGCACTCCAGGGGAGTGGCGTACGGATGGTCGTGGAGGACCCCTCCTCGGGTCAGCCTGCTTACCGGCTGGCAGCTAGGCAGCGGCGCCTTCGGACCCTGCGCGCGGCGTAGGGCACGGACACAGCTGCCAACCCGTTCAGGTTGGCCCTACATCAAGGAGTAAACGATGCGTGAGCAGATCAACGCGCTCAAGGAGAAGCGCGCAAAGCTGTTCGAGGAGATGCGGGACCTCACGGTCGCCGCGGAGTCCGAGGACCGCGACCTGACGGCCGAGGAGGCCCAGGAGTTCGACCGCAAGGAGAAGGACGCAGAGAGCCTCGAGAGCCGTGCAGGTCGGCTCGAGCAGATGATCGAGGTCGAGCCTCGCAAGGTCTCGGCGCAGCAGCGCGAGGAGCGCGAGGACGAGCCGGTCGCCTCGTTCGCGGAGTTCCGTGAGCGTCGGTCCGGCGGTGCCCCGCAGGACCGCCCCGAGTACCGGGAGCAGTTCTACGGTTACCTCGTCACCGGCGAGCAGCCGCGCGACGAGGAGGTCCGGGCGCTCTCAAAGGCCACGGCCGCGGCGGGTGCCAACCTCGTTCCGACCGACTTCGAGTCGAGCGTGATCGCGCTGATCAAGGAGTTCGGCGTGATGGCGCAGCTCGCCGACGAGTTCACGACCGACTCGGGCGAGGAGATCAAGCTCCCGACCGAAACGACCGCCGGAGTGGCGGCGTGGACGGCGGAGAACGCGGCGTTCAACGAGTCGGACGATGCGTTCGGACAGGCCAGCCTCAACGCCTACAAGGCGACGCGGGTGGTCAAGGTGTCCGAGGAGCTGCTGAGCGACTCGGCCTACGACCTGGAGTCGCATCTCCAGCGTTCGTTCGGCCGCGCGTTCGGCATCCTCGAGAACACCGCCTACGTGGTCGGGGACGCCGCTTCGAAGCCGACCGGCATCACGACGCAGACCACGGCTGGCAAGACCGGAGCCGCGGGCCAGACCACGACGGTTACGGCGGATGACCTGATGGACCTGTACCACTCGGTCCTCTCGCCCTACCGCCGCAACGGTGCGTGGCTCCTCGGCGACGGGTCGATCAAGGCGATCCGCAAGCTGAAGACCGGGGTGACGGGGGACAACACGTACCTCTGGCAGCCGGGCCTTCAGGCCGGTCAGCCGGACACCTTGCTGGGGCGTCCGGTCCACACCGACCCGGACATGCCCGCGATGGCCGCGTCCGCGAAGTCGATCCTGTTCGGCGACTTCTCGGCGTACAAGATCCGCCGGGCACGGGGCGTTGCGCTCCAGCGCCTGACGGAGCTCTACTCGGCCAACGGCCAGGTTGGGTTCCGCGGGTTCATTCGCGTCGACGGCAAGCTCGTCGACACGGCCGCGGTCAAGCACTACGCGAACTCGGCCACCTAGGTCGGAGAAGGAGCAAACCAGCATGGCTGACAACAAGAAGGAGCAGACGGTCAAGGGACTCGATGGCTCGGAGCCGATCACGGCACCCCCGGGCGTCGAGGCCCCCGACCAGCCGAGCGAGGGCAGCCTGTCCTCGGCGGATCGCGTGGCGGGCCCGGAGACGGGCGGCCCCGACGACTCGCCGGTCAGGACGTCCTCACCGAACAAGCCGGTCATCCAGCGCCTCGCGGTGGGTGCCGGTCAGCACAGGCCGACGTCGGTGACCTCGGACGATCACGACCAGGAGACGGGTCGCTTCGTTCAGAGCGAGGTCCCCGAGCAGGCGAAGGCCAAGAAGTAGGCAAGCGGGCGGGGTGGCCTTCGGGCTGCCCCGCCCCTACCTACCGGAAAAGGAGTCCGATGCGCATACGACTGCTGACCTCGATCGAGGGCGATGACATGAGTCTCGAGGAGGGGCGCGAGTACGACGTGCCCGACAAGCTCGGGAAGCTGCTCTGCTCGGGCCCCGAGCAGCGGGCGGAGCCCGTGGCGCTCAAGCCCGAGTCGCGGCGTGAGACGCGGAAGGTGGCTGTCTGATGGCCGCTGACCAAGGCTCAAGCCACGACAACGTAAAGATCGTCCTGCTCGGCCCCGATGGCGAGGTCAAGCAGGAGGAGACGATCCACAACCTGATCGTCACCGTGGCCGGGATGCGATCGTGGATCAGCTACTCGCCACCCCCGCCGCTGCCAAGCCGACCCACATGGCCGTCGGTACTGGGGCCGTGGCACCCGCCGCCGGCGATACCGCCCTCGGGACGGAAGTAGACCGCAACGCCCTCACGTCCAAGACCCGCGCGGGCAATGTCCTGACGATGGTCGGGGATTGGGCCGCCGGGGATGCGACTGCCGCCATCACCGAGGCTGGCGTCTTCAACGCTGCGACCGCAGGGTCGATGTACTCCAGGGCGACGTTCGCGGTGATCAACAAGGCCGCTGGCGACACCTTGCAGATCACCTGGACGTACACCCTCACCGTTTCCTAGTCGATGCCCGCTTGGCGGGTCTACTACGGGGACGGCTCGACGTTCTCGAGCGAGGACGGTGAGCCGAAGGACGCCCCGAAGCGCGGGGTCCAGCTCGTGGCCCGCATCATCGATAGTCCCAACGGGCCGCAGATGGCCTACGCCTACCGGGATGACTTCTACTGGTGGGCGGAGGGAGACGGGTGGATCGGAGGCGACCACTACGGCTTCTGGGACTACATGACCCAGCCCGGAGCCAAGGTCGTGCTGTTCGGACGCTCGATCAAGGACAGCGATTACCGCGAGATCGTGGACAGGGCCATGAGCGAGTGCGGGGAGTGGGTGGAGTAGATGGGCGGAGCCAAGGTCCCAGCGATCCTCCTCACTCCTACGTCGCTGACGTTCAACGCGAACCAGGGTGGAGGCAACCCCCCGACCCAGACATTCAACGTCAACAACAACGGTCAGGGCGGCTCGACCCTCAACTGGACGGGTACGGACAACGCCGCCTGGCTCACCTTCACCCCCACCTCGGGCGCCATAGCCCAGGGTGGTGCGGGGACGGATGTCACGGTCACCTGTGCCACGGGGACGCTCGCAGCCGGGACGTACAACGGCACCATCACGATCTCCGACGCGGCGGCGTCGAACTCCCCGCAGACGGTCGCTGTTACGTTCACCGTCGCGGCCGCGTCAACGCCTCACACCCACTCTCAGCCCGACACCATCGCGGGCACGGACGCCTCCGCTCGCGCCGCAAGGAAGGCCCAAGCCGACTCGACAGCGGCAACGGATGCCACCACTCGTGTCACCGCCTTCACCCGGACGGTTGCGGACGCGATTGCCGGAACGGATGCGATCTCGCCGGTCCTCTCTGCGGGCGGAACGGGTCACACCCAGCCGGTCAATGACACCATCGCGGGGGTGGACGCCAAGGCGGCGGGCGTCGGCAAGACTCAGGCCGACACCGTTGCTGGGACGGACGCGCTCATCAGAGCTGTTGCGATTGCGATAGCCGATGCGATTACGGCTGCCGATGGCGCCACCGCCCAATCGAACGCCCGGCGCACCGTTGCCGACACGGGGGCGCTGACCGACAACGTCTCAACCGGCGGCGCGACCAACTGGCAACTCCCGCTTGCCGACGGCATATCCGTCACCGACAGCTTCCAGCGTCAGTGGAACGCGGCGGTCGCTGTTACGGATGCGGTGGCGGGGTCGGATGCCTTCACCAAGGGCGTTACCCGTTCGCAGGTCGACACGGTTACGGGGGCCGACTCCCTCTCTCGGGTGTGGGGTGCGCTTCGCACCCTTACGGAGTCCGGGGTTCTAGTTGATGGTGTCACGACCAGCTTCGGCGGGGCGACTAACTGGAGCCGCACCATCTCAGACAGCGTGTGGGCGCAAGACAGCACCGGAACGCCCCCGTCGTCTGCTGGTGGGCTCATGGACTACCTGAGCGGAGCGAGCACGACCGACTACGGAGCGGGATCAAGCACGACGGAAGGCTGGCGGTGGTGAACTAGTGGATCAGGTGCTTCAGAACGCCCCCGCCACGATTAAGGTGGCTTGGTACGAGAACGCCGTGCTGGTCGATCCCGGCGTCGTGACGGTGACGATCACTCGTGACGACGGCACGGCCATCGTCACGAACGGCGCGACGGTCGGGACGGGTGCCGCCCAGCGCACCTACACGCTTTCGACGGCGGAGACGGCTCAACTGGACCGCCTCACGGTCGTCTGGACGAGCCCCGCCAGGGGCAAGATCACGACCTACGTCGAGATAGTTGGCGGCTTCCTCTGCACCCTGGCGGACATCAAGGCTCCGCTCGCGAGTGATCCCGGCGCCGAGAAGCTGGCCGAGGCCCGCACGCGCGCCGAGACGCTGCTCGAGGATGTCTGCGGGGTCGCGTTTCGTCCCCGCTATGCACGCGAAGTCTTCGACGGCTCGGGCTCCGACGAGCTGCTGCTCGGGAATCCTCGCCCGCTCGCTGTTTCGGTTGTCAAGGTGGACGGCACCGCGCTTGATGCTCAGGCGCTCTCCGAGTTGACACTCGACCCGGCTGGGCTCTTGATTCACCCGGGGCTCTGGGCGGCGGGGCGGCGAAGCGTCGAGGTCACCTATAGCCACGGCTACCCGCAGCCGTTCGTCGCTGCGGTGCGTCCGGCGGTCAAGCTCGCCACCTCCTATCTGATAGCCGACCCGACAAACTTCCATGAGCGCGCCTCGCGGGTCGACATGGCGGATGCCTCCTACTCGCTCGTCACCCCCGGCGTCAGGGGCACCGAGACCTCGATCCCCGAGGTCAACGCCTTCATCGAGCGCTACCGCTACCACGAAGGGATCGCGTGAGCGCCACTCCCCCGCTCACCAAGACGAAGCTGATCGAGCTGCTGAAAGCCGCTCCGACACTGGCGAACGTCTACATCGCTCGCCACCTCCCCGGTGTCCTTCCCCAGGAGAAGGAGCGCATCTACATCGTCGGAACGCGCGAACTGCGCCGGGACGGCGGCAGGGGTCCGCGCAACGAGACCTACGACCTAGAGCTTCTCTGCGAGGTCGCGAACGTCGGCGGAACGGCCACACAGGCTGAGGACCGCTGCTGGGAGCTGTTCGACGCGATTGACGGGATCGTGGACGCGAACGAGGAACTGAAGGGGACCGTCTGGGAGGCCGAGGTCGCCGCCGCGAACGAGAACACGGGTCCGACCGACTCCGGCTGGATCTCGAAGGTTGATTTACGGATTTCGATAAGGGCGGTGGGTGGTGGCTAGCACGATCCGCGTAGGTGTCCACGGCCTCGGGGAGCTTCGCCGCGATCTTGACGCAGTCAGCCTCGGGCTCTCGCGTGAGGTCTCGCTGGCGCTCAAACGAGCAGCGGAGACGGTGCTCCCGACGGTCAAGGCCTTCACCCCCGTAGGTCCCGGCCCGGAGCCGAACCGCCAGCATCCTCACGACCAGCTGCCGCACATCCGCGACACGCTCGCGGCCCGCTCGACGGGGACCGTCGCCCAGATCGTCTCTGACCACCCAGGGGCTCCGGTCCACGAATGGGGCGGCACGATCTCTCCGGGTGGAGGGGCTATCCGAATCGCCGAGTCGGCGATGGCCGGCAGAGCAGGACAGGCTCACATCGAAGACGTAGAGCGGGTCATGGCAGATGGTATCGACCGTCTGTGCGCCCGCCACAACCTCTAAAGGAGACAGACATGCCGAAGGTGACCTACGCCGGCCCCTCTGACGCGCTCGAGGTCGGCGACAAGACGTACCCCCGCGACGTGCCGGTCGAGGCGACGAAGGCGGAGGTCAAGCGGCTCGAGGACCTTGGTCTAGAGCTGAAGGTGGAAAACGACCGGCCGAGTGGGTCGGACAACGACAAGAAGGAGACGAAGTAGATGCCGACCACTTGGCAGAACGTCGCACACCTCCTCGGAGGCAAGTACGTCCGGGTCTTCCGGGCACCGACCTCGGCCACCTACACCGGGAAGCTGTCGGACATCTTCTCGCAGATCGCCGAGGAGGGGACGGTCTCGGGGACGTGGCTCAACATCGGCTACGTCGGCGATGCGAGCTACTCGCAGGAGATTGAGGAGAACGAGCTGGCGATTCGCGGCGAGATCGTCGCGCGTGAGCCGGTCTCGACGGTGCGCCGCTTCACGACGGAGCTCCATGAGGTCAGCGCGGACCACCTCCAGCTCGTGCATCCCGGCTCGACGCTCACGACGGTCGCCGGAACGGCGAACACGGACGCCGCGAACAAGCGCGTGCGCTGCAACGTCGTGAAGGAGTTCCCGCGCGTGCGGATCGCGTTCGTCGGTCAGCGCAAGGTGTCGCTCGGCGGGGCGGTCACCCACGGCTCGATGAGCCGTGGGCGCTACGTCGCCGCCGTGTTCCCCGCCGCCGAGATCGTGCCCGAGGAGAACGAGGTCGAGTTCTCCGAGGACGGCTTCGCGACGATCCCGGTCACGTTCGAGGCGTACACCGACACGACGCTCAACACGCAGGTCGACTGGATCACCGAGGACGCCGGAGCGATTCCGACCGTCTAGCGGTGATAGGCCCGGTGCGCGCTCGGGGTGGGGCGCGTGCCGGGCCACCACCCCATTCCCACCCCGGATTAGGAGGAACCTGTGCCGCAGGTCAAGATCACGCTGGGCGACCACGAGATTCCGGTCGTCCCGCAGCGCGTGGGTTACATCGCCCACAAGCTCGACCAGATCCAGCAGGGCGACGACAAGAGCCCGTCGAAGGCCGACGTCAAGGCCGTCCAGGAGGGGAACGCCGGCACGGCGCAGCTCTATCGCGTCCTGTGCGCGATGGTCCCTCAGGTGGAGCACAAGCTCCCCGAGCACGAGTTCGCCGGCTTCGCTTCGGCGGAGGCGTACGAGAAGAAGGACTACGACCCCGAGGCCGACCGCTCGCCGCTGCTCGACGAGATCTTCGAGGCGCTCGAGACGGCCGTGATGGTCAACGGGGGCGAGCGGGTGCGGGGTTTTTTGGGGCCGAAGATGCTTCAGAACCTGGGAGCGGTACTGATCTCCGAGGTGCTTTCGGACAGCTAGCCGAGCTTGCCTCGCGCGAGTGGGGCATCGGCCTCGACGAGTTCTGGGCTGAGGAGCCGAATCTCGAACACGAGCGGGGCGTCACCCTCCCCCGCCTGCTCCAGCTCCTCGACGCCTACAACCTGCGGCGCCCACGGGAGCTACAGGAGATGGGCTACGCGATGGCGCTCGCCCAGCACGACCCGAAGAAGCTGAAGAGCCTCGGGTCGGAGCGCTCCAGTCCGAGTGACGACGAGGGTGAGTACGAGGTGGGCTGGTAGGGGCTAGAAGCCCTTGGCGACTTCGGAGATCGCCTCACCGCTTGTGGTGAGCGCCGCCCCGATGTCCTCTGCCGGGCTTGCCGACGCCATCGCCGGGAGGGCGAGGGCTACTGCCGTGATGAGTGCTGCGGCTCTTTTCATGGCGCGCAGCGTAGCGCGCTTTCTACTTCCGTTCCAGCTTTCCCGGAGGCCGCATGGCAATCAGGAACATCCTGCTTCGCATAGCCGGGGACGGCGACGACGCTCGCCGTACGCTACGCCGCTTCGCCGGTGAGGTCAAGGCGGTCGACGGGATCGAGGCCAAGGCCAAGATCAAGGCCGACGCCGACCAGGCGAAGCAGGAGATGCGCGAGTTCAAGGTTGCGTTCGAGGACATCGACGGCGATGAGGCCCGCGCCCGGATCGACCTCCAGAGCCGCGGCGTCGAGCGCCAGATCGAGCGCATCCGTCAGCGGCTCGCGAACCTCGACAAGCAGGAGTCGAACCCCAACGTAGACATCCGCATCGCCAACGAGCTGGCGAAGCTCGAACGGCTCGAGGCGAAGCTCCGCGCGCTTGCGGCCAAGCGCTACGAGGTCGATGTAGACGTCGACCAGGAGGGGCTCACCGCGATGGGGGTCCTCAGTCGCCTGTTCCGCCGCCAGACGGTGGACATCGACCAGAACCGCGGTCGCCTCTACATCTGGGGGCGGACCCTCGGAGCGGTTGTGGCGGCGGTCCCCCGAGTGATGTCCGCGATGTTCGGGATGACGCGCGCCTTCTCGACGATCTCGGGGGCGCTCGGGAACGCAACCTCGGGGATGAGCATGGTCGGCCAGGGAGCGGCGGTCTTGACATCGCTCGTCGGCATCCTCATCGCGACGTTCATGATCCTCTCAGGCGTCCTTGGCCCGATCATCGCGGGGCTCGGGGCGCTTGTCCTGTCTCTGGGGGCGGCAGCAGCAGGACTCGGGGCACTCGCCATTGGTGCCGTGGCCGCCCTTGGCCCTATTGCCGCGCTTGGGTTCGGCCTCTTTCAAGCCTTCCAGGAGGGCGGCGCCGCCGTTGAGCGAATCAAGCAGGCGCTCTCGGGACTCGGAGATGCGTTCACCTCGGCGGTCAAGCCCGGCGTCGACGCGATCATGGGCTCGCTCGCCCCGGCGATTCGCCTCATCACGCCGATGGTCGAGTCGCTCAAGCCCGCGTTCACCGCGCTCGGCCAGGCGGGAGGTCAGGCGGTCGGGATCCTCTCGCAGGGGATCTCACGGATGGGACCGGGCCTCTCGAAGCTGATCGAGGGCACCTCTCGCCTCGTCGGGCCGCTGACCCAAGGACTCGTCGCACTCGGCGAGGTCTTCCTCAACATCGCCAACGCCGCGATGCCACACCTCGTCTCCGGCGCTCAGAGCTTCGCCGGCTGGCTCGAGAAGATCGCCGCTAGCACCAGGAACCTCGACCTCTCGACGGTGGTCGACCACCTCTCGATGTGGTGGGACATCGCCAAGGGCCTGTTCAACACCTTCACGGGCATCTTCACGGCCGCGGAGCCGTTGATTCGGAACTTCGTGCAGTGGCTCGCCACGGGGGCCGAGAACCTCGCCAAGTGGGCCGACTCCGCCAAGGGCCAGGCCGACATCAAGGCGTTCTTCGAGGACACGCTCCCTGCCGCCAAGGCGCTCGTCGAGCTGATCGGGACGCTCGTCGTCGAGTTCCTGAAGTTCGCAGAGACGGCGGCCCCCGCAGTTGAGCGGTTGTTCAAGACGGTTCAGTGGCTCGTGAACGCGATCTCCGACGTCTTCCAGTTCCTGAACCGGGGTCCAGGCCCGTTCTTCGACAGCGTCATGGGGCAGCTCTTGGGCCTCGGCGGCGCGAGCGAATCGACCGGCCGGCGCTTTCGGGCGAGCATGGACGGCATGGGCCGCGCAGCGGTCGGGTTCGCCAATGGAGCCGCCGCCGCGATGACACGCGGCATCCCCCGCTTCCGCGACTCGGGCTTCCGTCTCACTCAAGCGCTCAACTCGGGCCTCAAGCAGTCACTTCCCGCGGTCGGCAGGACGGGCATCCAGCTCGCCCAAGCAGCGGAACGGGGGCTCAGGGGCGCGCAGTCGAAGTTCGGCAAGGCGGGGCGTGAGGCGGTCATGGCGATGGCCCGCGCGATGAGGGGCGCGGGCAATGCGGTCATGGGCGCGATGCGCCAGATCACGAACGGGATCGACCGCGCTGCGAATCCGGTCAAGGAGAAGCTGTCGAAGGCCGGCCGTGAGGCTGTGATGGCGATGGCGCGAGCGATGAAGGCTGCCGGGCGCGCGGTCATCTCTGCCACCAAGAGCATCGTCAACGGCTCGGAGCGTGCTGCTAACGCCTCCAGGGGGCAGCATCAGAACGCCGGACGCAACCTCGGCAACGCGGTTGGCTCGGGCCTCAAGTCGGCAGCCGGGGCTGTCTCCGCGGCAGCACGGGCGCTTGGAGCACGCTCCGCTCAGACGGCTGGTAGCGCCAAGGGGCAGTTCGTCTCCGCGGGCCGCTCACTTGGAGACGGGCTCGCTGAGGGCCTTGAGGCTTCGATCCAGCGCGTCGGTGCGGCCGCCCAACGACTGGCGCAGACGGCCGCGAACGCGATGCGAGCGGCCGCTCAGATCCGCTCGCCCTCCAAGGTCTTCCGCTACTTCGGCGAGATGATGGGCGAGGGCCTGATCGAGGGACTCAGGAACGCGACTCCGAAGGTGATCCGCCAGTTCCAGCGGATCATGGAGGAGATCAAGAAGCTCGAGGCGCGCGAGAATCTCGGGCGACGCGGCAAGCTCGAGATCAAGGGCCTCAAGCTCGACGCGAAGGATCTCGCCCTCGGCGAGAGGCGCCGCCAGCTCGGCGTCCGCCAGAAGTCGATCAAGGATCTCAACCGCTACCTCGACGCGCTCTCCTCCTCGGTCCTCTCGCGCTTCGGCGAGCACGTCTCACGCGGACTCCGCTTCGAGCTTGATGAGCGGCTGAGGGGCTCCATGATCAACGTCTCACCGGCCGTGGCAGCTGGGATCACCATGCCGACGAGATCCGGTTGGGACCTGGCGCGCGACGTCGGCGAGACACACGTCACCGTCCAGACGCAGGGCACCGGCCAGCCCGACCCCCAGCTATTCGCCTCGCAGCTCGAACGGATCATGCGTGGGAGAGGGAGGAGGCGCTAGATGGCAAGGGTTGAGATACAGGAGATCGCCTTTCGGGTGAGCGAAGTGTCGGACCCGTCGCACCCCGCGTCGGATCTCGTCTACGTTCTTCGCAACGGGACGTGCGATGTGGTGACGCCTGGAGGCACCGTGCCTGGGAACCGCCTCCCGGTCTACCAGGCGGAGACAGGCACGCCGACTTACACCCAGCCGCTAGCCCTCAGCGCGGGGCGGATCGAGGGCTGGGTCGAGACGACCGACATTCCGACCGGCTTCGATCTGATCGTCAACCCCGCGAACGGCTCGAGCTATCGCCAGCCGGTGCGTCCTATCCGTGGGCCGCAGGGGTTGACGGGGGAGACGGGTTCGTTTCCGATGATCAACGTCAAGGCGTCCCCGTACAACGCCACGGGCGACGGGACGACCAACGACAGGGCGGCGATCCAGGCAGCCCTCGATGCCGCCAACACGGCGGGTGGCGGGACGGTCTTCTTCCCGAAGGGCACCTACATCCTCGGCTCGGCCCTGACGCTTCGCTCCAACGTGCATCTGACCTGCGCCGGGGGAACCGTTCTCAAGCTCCAGAACGGCGTGCAGAGCTACATGGCCCTTGGCACCAACGTCTCGAACGTGACGATCGAGGGGCTGATATTCGACCTCAACAAGGCCAACACGACGGACGGCGGGGCGGATACGAGCCAGATGGCGGTCTATCTGCTTGCCAGTAGCGCAGCGGGGATCACGAAATGCGCGATCCGCAACTGCATCATCAAGGACGGCCACCAGCTCGGTCTACGCCTCAACGCGACCGACTCCACCTTCCCGCTCGAGGTGGCAGTCGAGGGGTGCGAGATTACCGGTTGCAAGATAGGTGCTCGCGTCATTCGAGGTACGCAGATTCGGTTCGTCAGGAACCGCGTCTATGCGAACACCAGCGAGGGAGTCAACTTTCTCGGCGGCAAGAACGATTACGTCGCGGGGAATCGCTGCTACGGCAACGGTGGACAGGGGCTCAATTTCTCGATTCAAGCCACCGACAAGTCGGTTGGTGCCGTGGTGGTCGGGAACCTCTGCTACGAGAATGGCGCTGACAGCGCGGGGAACTTTGGCTGGGGGATCAACTTCTCCGTCGAGTGTCAGCGGTTCTCTTGCGTCGGGAACGTCTGCCGCAACAACTACCAGGGCGGGATCGTCGTGGATGTCTTCCCCTCGGGGATCAGCAACACCCTCTACCCGACACACGGCGTCGTCACGGGCAACACCTGCTCGGGCTACCTGGGAATCAACGCCTCGAACGGGATCAGCGTGAACGGGGTGAACGGCCTTGCCGTCAGCGGCAACACCTGCGAGGGCAATCGCAACAACGGAATCTTCGTCAACGGTCGAGGTGTGGCGGTGGTCGGAAACACGATGCGAAACAACGGGACCTGGGGGCTGCTACTGAATCAGGGGGCGGCTGCGGCAACACCCGCTCAGGGCCAGCACCGCATCGGCCCCAACGTCTTCGAGGGCAACACGTCGGGAGCGATAAGCGAACTGGCAGCCCTCGCTGGCTTGAACTCGTACGCCTCGCTCACGACGACGGTTACTGCATGACGCCGATCCTTGTCGAGACGACCGGTGCTACCGGCGTCGTCGGAGTCCCCGGCCTCGAGGCGGTACACACCATCCGGAGCCTTACGCTCAACGACCAGACGCCGCTCGATCAGCAGGCTCTCGGCTATCGCTTCAAGGTGAGTCTGATCCGGGGGTTTCACTCGCTCCCTGAGCCGGAGGACAACCGGGACGCTCCCCTCGGACAGTTGGGGGAGATCGCCCGCAGGTCCGTTAGGCGTGGGAAGACCATCGTTTACGAGGGACTCGTGCAGGGACAGAGCCTCACCCTGCTTAGGAGGGGCGAGAGCGCACTCCAAGGGGTTCTAGCTGACCTCACCCCCACGCGGGTCGATGTGGTTCCCCACCCGGACTACTCATTGACGGCCTGGTACTTCACCGCCCGCCCGCTCGACAACCCGATGGACGACGAGCAGAGCTTCTCTCCGCACAGGATCGACCGAGGCTTCGCCCGCCCCTTCGTCGCCGCGCTTCGCTTGGGAGACCCCCGCTTCTACCGCGCCGACGCTCCCGCGCAGGTCACTTCGGGGACGACCGGCACTGCTGACCGCGACGTGACGGTGAACAACGAGGGCACCGCTCCTACGCCTGCGGTGCTCACGGTCACCGGCCCCACCACTACCCCGTGGTCGGTCCAGAACGTCGAGTTGGGGGAGAGCATTCTCTTCTCCACGGCGCTCACCGCCGCGCAGGTGCTAACGATTGACTTTGCGGCGCGGACGATCCTGCTCGGAGCGACCGACTGGCGTGGGAAGCGCTCGATGGTCTCCTCCGGGTGGTGGGACTCAGGTGTCGAGGCGCTCCTCCCCGGCTCTCAGACCATCCGTGGGTCCGGCATTAACGACGGCGGATCTCTCGGCGTGAGCTGGAAGCACGCCTCGTGGTCGTAGTTCTCTAGCGGAAAGGCAGCAATGAGCCCCTTCGTACCGAAGTCGTGGGAGAATGCCCCCAGCACCGCGACTCCGTTGTCGGCCGCCGCGCTGATCGACCTGGAGACCCGGCTGACGACCTATGTGGACGCCACCTGCCGTCTTACCCGCACGGTGGCGCAGTCGATTCCGAACAATACCGTGACGACGTTGGCTTGGGACTCGGAACGCGAGGACTCCGAGGGCATGCACGTCGCTGGCTCGACAGACGTGGTGATCGTGACGCCGGGCCTTTACATGCTCAACCTTCAGGCGTCTTTCGCCGCGAACGCTACGAGTATCCGAGCGCTCTACCTCTACAAAGGAACCACCGTAGTCGAGTTGACGAACGTGGATGCTGCATCGACGGGGGTTACTGCCCTCACCATGAGTAGCACCTTGCGGTTGGTCGCCAACGATGTGGTCACGGCTAAAGTCCTTCAGAACTCGGGTGGTGCGCTCGACGTGACCAAGGCCGCTGACTACTCGCCCGAGTTCCAGGTCGTTCGGCTCGGACCGTAACGCAAGGGCGCGGCCTAGATGCCCTTCCCCTCCCCCGCGCTCTATCCCTCGGGGACGCTCTATCCCGAGTTCTACCAGCGCCCGCTTCGACTCAACTGGAAGCTCTGCGACCTCAGCGGCAACGAGCTCGCCTCGCTGGAGCAGAGGCGCTCATCGCAGACCACGCTTCGCCTCCGCCCTTACGACATTCAGCCCGCCCAGATCGTGCTCTCGAACGAGGATCTCGCGGCGAGTGATGTCTCCCCGCTGGAGCGGATTGTCAAGGGCTACCTGTCGGGGAGGATCATCTACACCGGCAGGGTTCTGATCCCGACCTTCGACTCGGGCCAAGACGACGCGATCGTCATCGACTGCGTGGACGTGATGGATCAGCTCCAGCGCAGCTTCGTGAAGATTCCCTCACCGTACGCGATCTACGGCTTTTCGCGCGCAAACGTCGATCAGTCGCAGATCATGCTCGACCTCGTCGCCCACGCCCGGCCGACCTCCGCTGAGCTGACGGCTGGCGTCAAGAACCTCCCGGTTCACCCTTCGCTCGGCTCACGCCCCGCCACGGTGAACAGGGAGCGCAACTTCGAGCCGGGTAAAGAGATCGGCGAGGCCATCCATGACCTCTCCGAGGTCTTCAACGGGGTCGATTACGCCTTCACGCCGCTCGACCGAACAGACGGCTACATGGCGCAGCTCGACACCTGGAGCCGCAGGGGCGTGGACAAGACCGCCAGCGTAATCTTCGAGGCGGGGGTGGGTCAGAACAACGTCAGGTCGATCAAGTACGAGCCGGACGGGTCGCTCGCCACCAACACCGCCACGGTCATGGGACAGACCGAGGAGGGTCTGGCGCCGCCGAGCTACACCTCGACCCAGCCCGACTCGCGCAACCTCTACGGCATCTTCGCCGAGTTCACCGGACGCCCCGACGTGTCCACCTCCGGCACCGTCGAGAGCCACGCTCGAGAGATCGTCTCCGTATTGGCATTTCCGCCGGGGTTCTTCGAGCTGACTTTCCCCACGGAGGCCTCCTACGGAGAGGGTGTGTTCGGCATTCCCCCGCAGGTCTACTTCGATTACTGGCTCGGAGACGTAGTGCGGGTGGTAGCGAAGATCGGGGCGATGGTCCTCGATGTTGAGGGGCGTGTAACGGAGATCACGCTGGCCGATTCCGCCGAGACGGGTGGAAGGGTCCAGACCTCGCTCAAGCTCGCGCCATCGCTGGTGGCGAGTGGGGTGACTTAGACCGATGGGCCTCCTGTTCGGCACGGATACCTTCGCGAAAGCCAGGGAGAGTGCGACTCAGCGGCGCCTGTGGGAGCTGTCGGCCGCAGGGCGTCAGCGCGGCCCGCTGGAGATGTGGCACAACGTGGGCGCGGCTGGCGAGCCCGCGTTTGCGAACGGGTGGAGCAACCACGTCAACGGCGCCCCGCTGTCCTTCCGCAAGCATCAGAGTGGCTTCATCTACATACGCGGGCGGGTCCAGAACACGAACGTGGTGGACGCCGCCGCGCGCACCGTCTGCACCCTGCCGCCGAACTACCGCCCGCCGTTCGCGTCCGCCTACCGCGTCGGCTGCGACTCCCGGATTCTCGCGACGGACCTCGACGCTGCGCGCACCGACTACAACGTGGAGCTCGCGTTCCTGCTTGGCGGCCAGGTCATCGTCCAGCGCGAGGAGATCACCGACCCGTACCCGGCCGACTACCGCTACGTCGACATCTGGACGATCTCCTTCCTGTCGTCATGAGCCGCGTTCCGGGAATAGCTCCGACCCCGGCAGCGGTCGCCGTGCGGGTTGCCCGCAACGCCCGCGGCGTGGTGCCCGGCTGGCATCGCCCCGGTGATCCGGGCGAGCCGGTATTCCAGAACGGATGGCAGCAATGGACGGGCGCCCACCAGGCGCGCTACTACGCCGCCCAGGACGGGCAGGTCTTCATCGCGGGGCACGTCTATCACCCCGGTCCGATAGTGCCCAGCGTCGTGTTCACGCTGCCGCTCGGGTATCGCCCCGCGTACAACCTGATCGTTCAGAGCAACTCCTATTGGGTCTGGACGATTCGTGCAAACGGCGAGGTCTACGTCACTCGGGACATCCCGGACGCCTGGGCGCCCGAGTTCCGCGGCAGGTGGTTCATCTGATGGGCCTCGTCGCGCGCACCAGGTCGCTGGACAATTGGCTCGTGGACCTGATCGGAGACGACCGCCTGCGCTTCGCTCCGGTCGCGCTGGCGCGTGAGCGCCGGGGCTGGCATGAGGGCTTCAACACCGTTCAGTCCTTCATCGCGGGAGCCCCGAACTGGGCTCACGCCACCACGGGCGCGCCGGTCGGCTACCTGATCGACTCGCTCGGACACGTCCACCTGCGCGGCCATCTTACGGGCGACGGCTCAACGATCTACAGCACGACTGAGGTGTTCCAACTGCCGACCGGCTACGAGCCCGAGTACACGACGGACTTCGACTGCACCGGCCTACGCGGCAACGGCGACAGATACCTCGTTGAGATGACCGTCAACGGCCTCGACAGCGCAACCCCCGGCCGTGTCCTCTGCCGCTTGTCCCAGCACCCCTGGGACTACGTCGCGCTCGACGGGATCGAGTACCCGAGCGTCGGCGCGAGCCTCGGCCGCTGAGCTGGACCCTCTCACTCGACAACATCACCCTCCCCACCTTCCTCCCCGGCGCAGACTAAAAGAAAGGGAATCCGGTGACCAAGGAAACCGCAATCGCCAAGATGGAGGAGCTGACCCAGAAGGGCTACCACGTCCAGCTGGCGGCGCAATCCACCGGAGTCCCGACCAAGGTCGCAGCAGGCGGCGACGTCAACCGAGTGATCGACGTGACCGCTCCGGTCGAGTATCAGCTGACCATCCAAGCCCCGCCCGCAATCGACGGCGGCGAGGAGAAGATCGACGCGGAGACCCTGGAGACCCTCGCCAAGGCCGGGCTGTGCATCGCCCACCCGCAAGTGGTCGTGAAGTAGCCCGAGAGTAGCCCTGAAGTAGCCCAGTTCGGCTCAACGGAACCGGGCAGTACGGCTTCCCCAAACCGGAAGGACCCCAAGGTGAGCGAGCAAGAGAGAGCGCAGAACCGAATCGAGGTCGTGAGCGAGTCGATCCCGCCCGGCGCGTGGAACCCCGGCTCACTCCATCAGCACTTCACGACGCGACTGTCGGACATCGCCAACTTCGTCGAGGCCGAGCTACGCAGCCTCCAAGAGCAGGTCGACCGGCGCTTGGAGACTCAGCTTCGGGAGCGCAAGGACACCGAGCGCCACCTAGAGCAGATGATCGAGGCGGTCAAGGATCGCGAAGGGATGCAGGAGGAAGCGGGCCAAGCGGCGCTCGAGGCGCAGAAGGAGTGGGCCGACCTAGAGTACGTCAACATCCGCGAGTCGATCAAGGAACAGCACTCCGCGCTCTTGCTCCACATCAGGGAGCAGATCGCGTCGGTCAAGACGGCGCTGACGGCGCAGGAGCGGCTCAACGAGGAGCAGGACGCCCGAGCCCAGGACCGTTTCGAGGCCGCGCAGAAGGCCATCGACAAG
>JALZIJ010000008.1 GCA_030860375.1 Actinomycetota bacterium
ATCGGCCCACAAGGTGAAGGTTCGGTTACGCGCCGTCCGCCCCGGCTTATGCGAACTGAGGCAGCTCGCGTCCACCCCTCGGACGCCAGATGCTTTAGTTCGGGGCAACTACCCGATCTGCCAACGCCGTGCGGACCTCAAGAGCCACCGCATCGCCCTGGTGCTTGATCTGCCAGTACGTATACCGCAGCACGAGGTAGCCGAGACCCCGGAAGTACATGTCTCGCTCGGCGTCCTGTCGGCGCTGAGAAGGTGAGCTGTGGGCAGCTCCGCCGTCGACCTCGACAATGAGCATCGCCTCGGACCAAAGGCCGTCAGGCTTGAAGGGTCCCACGCGCGCGTTCGGGACGGGGAGTGGCACTCCGTGGCGCTCGCAGAGAAGGAGGAGCATGTCCTCCAGGGGACTGAGCGTCTCAGCCAGTTCAGGCATGTGCCTTTCGATCGCGCGTCGAAGCTTGGCGCTTCCCGGATGACCTCTCCCCATTACCGACTGGAGAGATTCCGAGTCGAGAAGGCCGCGATACTCGGCGTTCGCCAGCGCCTTTCGCAGCTCATGATCGGCGCATCCAGCCGCGATGTCCAGAAGGGTCCGCGCAACGGTCGTCAGAGGAAATCCCTCATGGATGACGGGTGAAATCTCCTTCGGAGAGTGAAATCGCGCCCCACGATGAGGGCGACGCTTAACCGGGCAGCTCACGCACACGAGGAGAGGTAACTCGGCGATCAGCCTCCACAGGTAGGCGGCGGTGAAATGACTCAGAGCGCTGCCCGCCCCGCCGTAGAGAAGCGGCGCAACGAGTCGCCCTCGCTCGGTGATGGCCATGTGGCCCAGGGCATAGACCCCCGGGTAGAGCCGCATCAGCCACCCCTTGTCGATTAGGCGCGCGATTCCAGAGCTGGATAGCCCGCATGCGAGAAGCTGCGTTCGATCGATCACGCCACCCTGCGCTTCGGCGACGTGCCGGATCAACTCGAGTGCCCCACCCATGCCACGAACTGAGGCAGCTCGCGTCCACCCCTCGGACGCCAAGTACATCAGTTCGCTCATCCTCCGGAGCGTCTCGCGACTCCACGCGCGGGTGGTGCTCCGGTGGTGCCGAAGGCGTGTCGGAGACGTGCCGGGAGGTACAGCGGGGGTGCGGCGTGGCATGTGCGCTTCGCTCGGCGTGACGTGAGAAACTGCGGGCCGTGGACGACGGCTCTGCATTCAGCCTCTGGTCGGAGGACTCCTGCCTTTCGATTGCCGGCTCAATCATGTCCGCTCGTGAGAGCGGAGCTGTCTTCAACGAGGAGAACAAGCGCGCCGGCCTTCTCACTGCGGGGATCCTGATTGGGATCGGCGTCGTTGCCGGCGTGGCGACCTGGCGGGCGAGCCGATGAGCGGCACCGTCCGTACTGAGCAGCACGGGCGCGTTCTCCTGGCGACTCTCTCGAACCCACCGCACGGACTCTTCGACGACCCGTTGGTGGTTGCCCTGAGCGCGCTGGTCGAACGGGCCGAAACCGATGAAGGTGTGGGTGCGGTCGTACTGACCGGCGATCACCCCGAACGCTTTCTCGCTCACTACGACGTAGCCGAGCTGCTTCAAGCCGCCGAGGAGAGTCCATCCCTCTCCCCTGGCGTCGCGCGCGCCTCGCTTCGATTGGCAGGCGCCCTTCGAAAAGTGCCGGGTAGCGAACAGGCACTCGGCCGCACCTCGGCGGCGGGCCTGGTGGCCATCGAGCGTTTTCACGAGACGATGCTGCGGATGGAGAGTTGCGGTGCTGTATTCATCGCCGCGATCAACGGCTCAGCCCAAGGTGGCGGCTGCGAGCTGTCCCTGGCGTGCGACTTCCGCTGGATGGCTGCGGGCGATCACTTGATCGGCCAACCCGAGATCCTTTTCGGCTTTCCTCCCGGCGGCGGCGGCACGCAGCGCCTTGCCCGCATGCTCGGGACCTCCAAGGCGCTTCGCCTCGTGCTCGACGGCGGCCCGCTGTCGCCTGATGAGGCGCTCGAGATCGGCATCGTCGACCGCATCCTCCCTGCCGGTGAGCTCGTCGAGGCGGTCATGCGAGAGGCGGAGCGCCTCGCAGGCAGGCCGAAGGCCGGTGTCGCCGCGGCAAAGCGTTCGATCTACTTCGGCGGCTCGCTCCCTCTTGCGGACGGGATGCGGCTTGAGCGCGCCGAGTTCCTCGCAACGCTTCCGAGTGAGGATGCGAAGGCGGCCATGCGCGCCTATGTCGAGGCGCTCGAGCGCACGGGCGAGCTGCCCGGCTACGACCGCGACGCCATGCGCGCCGCCGTCGAGCGCGGCCGTTTCACCTGAGCGCGCTCAAGCTGCCGGGCGGACGGCCGATCCGAAGATTGTCGGCCGCACGCTCGGCGGTGACCTGGGCTGGCGCCCACGCTCCAACCGCTCGACTTCCAGCGGCGAGGCCTCGATCGTCTCCCAAGTCCGCCGATTGGGGTGGCACCCAGCGGCGATGTAGCGGTGCGGGATCTCGATTGCGTCCTGAAAGCGGCCGAGCAAAGTTCCGTCTCCGGCATGGACGTGCTCCAAGAAGATGTAGCGCCCGCCGGGTTTCAACACCCGGGCGATCTCGTTGAGGGCGGCGGCGGGGTCGGGGATCGAGCACATGATGAAACCCCCGGTGACCGTGTCAAAGCTCTCGGCTTCGAACGGAAGGCTTTCGGCGCTGGCGTCTACGAGCTCCCAGGAGCCGACGGGCGGCGCCTCGACCTCCAATCGATCGCGAAGGTGCTCCCGCATGTGCGGGCTGGGCTCGCTCACGACGAGCTCCGTCACCTTGTCGGTGTAGTGGGGCAGGTTGAGCCCGCTACCGGCGCCGATCTCAAGCGTGCGGCCGGTCGCTTCTGAGAAGAGTTGGCGCCGGGTCTCAGCCTGCCCTGCGCGCTCGGAAACGCCGATGACCTTCGGGTAGTACCAGGCGAAAAAGCGCTCGTTCAGGCCTAGGGGATCCCTCATGGCGCGAGCGTACTGCGAGTGCTCTCTGTCCTGCAAAGGGCTCGCTCCTCGCTACACTCGAATCCTGATCTGATTTTGCGTATTTAGCCACACGAGGAGACCGACAATGGGACTGACGATTGGCGACACCGCTCCCGACTTCGACGCCGAGACGACCGAAGGGCGCATCAGCTTTCACGATTGGATCGGCGATGGGTGGGCCGTGATGTTCTCCCACCCACGGAACTTCACGCCGGTCTGCACGACCGAACTGGGCTACATGGCCTCGATCAAGCCCGAGTTCGACAAACGCGGCACGAAGATCATCGGCCTGTCGGTCGACCCGATCGAGAATCACCAGAAATGGGCGGACGACATTGCCGAGACTCAAGGCGCGGAGGTCAACTATCCGTTGATCTCCGACACCGACTTCAACGTGGCGAAGCTCTACGGGATGCTGCCCGCGGAAACCGAGGGCGACCCGACTGAACGCACACCCGCGCAGAATTCGACGCTCCGCAATGTGTTCGTTGTCGGGCCGGACAAGAAGATCAAGCTGATCCTGATCTATCCGATGACGACCGGTCGCAACTTCGACGAGGTGCTCCGCGTCCTCGACTCGCTTCAGCTCACGGCGAACAACCAGGTCGCAACGCCGGCTCAGTGGCAGCCGGGCGACGATGTGATCATCGCCGGGTCGGTCTCAGACGAGCAGGCCAAGGAGCGCTACCCCGACGGGTGGGAGTCGCCCCGCCCCTACATCAGGATCGTGCCGCAGCCCTAGACGTCACCCTGCCAGCGGGCGAGCCCTAACAGCGACCGGCGTGGCCGAGCTTAATCTCGACGTGACGGAGAGTGGCGCGATGCCTGACGATAGGGAGACCCCCGAGCGGGACGCGCCTCAATCGTCGGGTCCGATGCCGCTCTCCGCTTAGACGCCCTCGCCGCGAGCGCGTACCGATTAACGACCCAATCAGTCCTCTTGGTCGCCGGGTGAGGATTGCGAGTCAAGGTGGTCGGGATCGATCTCTTCGTCGATCTCGATCTCGGCCTCATCGCCATCCGCGTCACTATCGCCCCCGTCGTCCCCAGCCTCGACGTCGGCGTCGGTCTCTTCGTTCTCCCCATCGTCGCCGGTCTCTTCGTTCTCCCAGTCCTCGGCGGCATCATCGCCGACCTCTTTGGCTCGGTGCTCGTCTGTGTGCTCGCTTGCCGTCACCTCCGAAGCGGGTATGTGATCTCCGTTCGCCGAGCCTGGAGTTCCCGGCTTGCGACGGCCGTCGGCGGGCCTCAGTGGGCCGTCGTCGCGACCGCCTGACTTGTTGTTTGTGTGCTTGGCCGACGCCCCTGTGGCCGCAGGGTCGTGCTGCGACGAGGGGGCGTTCTTACCGTGGCCGCTCGCACCGGATGCGACTGCCTCAGAAGCGTCGAGGCCGCGACCCCGCTCGAGGACCAAGCCGGAGGCGCCTACCAGAGTTGCCACCCCCGCCAGGACGGC
>JALZIJ010000014.1 GCA_030860375.1 Actinomycetota bacterium
ACGGCGAACGCCGTTCTCGGCCAGCTTCGCCTCGACATGGCCGCTCGCTTCGATCTGATCGATCCGGAGTCTCACGCGTTTTGCTGGATCGTCGACTGGCCTCTCTTCGGCTGGAGCGAGGACGCGAAGCGCTGGGATCCGCTCCATCACCCGTTTACGGCGCCGGACGGCGAGCTCGATCCGGCTGACCCGGGCGCTGCCCGAGCGCAGGCATACGACATCGTCTGGAACGGACAAGAGCTCGGCGGTGGCTCGATCCGTATCTCTGATCCCGCCGTCCAAAAGCGGGCATTCGAAGCGATTGGGATCTCCGATGAGGAGGCCGAGGCGCGGTTCGGCTTCTTGTTGGAGGCGCTCCGCTACGGCGCGCCTCCGCACGGAGGAATCGCATACGGGCTCGACCGTTTCGTCCAACGCGTTCTCGACGTCGATTCGATCCGCGACGTGATCGCCTTTCCCAAGGCGGCATCGGGCGCCGATCCGCTCACGGGTGCCCCCGCGCCGGTCGATCCGACGCAGCTAAGAGAATTGGGGCTACAGGTGAACACCCCAAGCAAACCAACCGGGAGGTAGAACGATGGCCTATCTGAAACAAATGCAAGCGAACGACGACGGGCGAGCTGAAGCCCTGAGAGCTCTTGGCGGGCTCCTGTTCGGCATCGGTGCGCTCGTTCTCCTCGTCCGCCGGAGCGCACTCGACAACCCCTGGGATGACTTTCCGCTTCTCCTCGCGTGGTTGATTCCCGCCCTGGTTCTCTACGGCGGCGGCATCGCTGCCGCGCGAGCTTTCGAGCCGAGAGCGTGGCACTCGGTCTGGGTCGTTTTTGGGATCGTCTTCGTGTACGGGACCCTGCTTCAGTTCCTGACGCTCATCGACGGTGACACGGATGCGCCGCTCAACACCGTTTGGACGCTATGCGTGGTGGCCGCCGTCGCAGTGCTCGCCGCTGTCTTCGCGCGGGTCCGCTTCGGCTGGCTCGTGGCCGGCGTCGCCCTCGCGATCGCGTGGCTCGCCCTGTGGGACGAAATCTTGGAGAACGGCGTGGGCGATGATGCCGGAACCCTGCGCGGACTCTGCATGATCGCCGCGCTTCTCCTGGTCGCCGGCGCATGGCTCCTCGAGCGCCGCCGCAATGATCGCAACGAGGCCGTTGAGCTCGTCACGGCAGCGGGTCTGATCTTCTTGCTCGGCGCGGGGCTCGTGAGCCTGGCGGGCGTAATCGGGGGAGCTTTCGCGCTTTCGCCGACAGGGGTCCCCGCCGACACGGGTGGTGCCGAGCCATCAGTTTTTTGGGACCTCGTCCTCCTGGGCGGTTCGCTGGTTCTCCTTGTGGCCGGGAACTTCGTTCATTCCCGTGGCCCGAGCTACGTCGGAGCGCTCGGGATCCTCATTTTCGTCGCGCTCGTCGGGGGCGATCTCGACGACGACTCACCGGCCGGGAAGGTCATCGGCTGGCCGTTGATTCTGATCGGCCTCGCAGCCGTTGCGATCGTGGCCAGCGTGCTCGCCGCGAGGCGCGATCGACCGGCTTTGGAGAGTCGACCGGAGCCGGATGGCCCAAGGCCCAACCCGCCCAACTAGAGCGCGAACACATTTACGGCTCAAGGCTTCAGGTGCTAAAGCCGAATCAAGAGACGTGTCTGTAACGTTCTTGAAAGGCCCTGGCTTGTTCGCCAGCCGCTCACATCGTGAACCAATACAAACGCCTCGGGAGCTGATCTCGGGTGTGGCCCGAGTGCCACGTCTGGTAGGCACCCACCTGTTCATCCAGGTTCGCAGGCTGAGCGGTAACGGCAGGTCGGGGCCCTTTTCGTTTCCTGCGATCTCTTGGGCGCCGGCCTGATGCGTAAGGCGCTGAACGAGAACCCCATGGTCCAGATCGGGGCCCTGGCTGCGCTCGGCCTATTGGTTGCGGTCGTCTTTATGACGAGTATGGGCGGCGGAGGAACAGAGCCCGAGGCGGCAACCGATGCCCCCGCGACCCCCAGCGCCGCCGCCGCGACCCCGACAGACCCGGCAGCTGCCGTGACGCCTGCGCCGCAAGCCCCTGCGACCTCCTCACCGGGGTCAACGCTCGCCGGTGAGACTCCGTTCGAGGCGGGCAAGGGCCTTCCGGCTCCCCTCGTGAAGGCTTACGAGTCTGGCGATGTCGTCGTCCTCCTGGTCACGCAGGAGAATGGCATTGAGGACAAGCCGATCGAGCGCGACGTGGAAAAGCTTGAGAGTCGAGGCGATACGTCCGTCTTCATCTCCGACGTAAAGGACGTTTCGGATTACTCTCGGATCGCAGAGGGCGTCTCCCTGGAGAGTGTCCCGGCGATCATCGTCCTTCACCCGTTGAAGGGAAAGCTTGCGAAGGGCGAGGCTCCCATGCTCCCCGCGGCGAGTGTCAGCTACGGGTATCGCGGGCCTGAGAGCGTCGCGCAGACAGTGCGAGACGTCCTCTACGACGGCAAGCTCTCCTCCTACGACCCCTGATCGACCGGCCCGAGGGTGGGCTACCGTTTGGCGCATGGGGAACGCTGAGCTTTTGCGCGAGTACGCGCGCGACGAAACGCGCCGCGGCCCTGCGCCCCCAGGCGCACATTCAGGCAGTGCAGGGGGGTCGGCTTGCGGCGACCTGGTGCGCGTATCGCTCGTTGCGAGGGGCGGAAGCGTGGTGCGCGCGACCTTCGACGCCGAGGGATGCGCCGCGCTCAGCGCTTGCGCTGCGGCAGCTTGCGAGGAGGCCGAGGGGCAGCCGGTCTTTGCGGCGGCGTCAATCTCCGCAGGCCAGATCGCGGATGCGGTCGGCGGCCTCGGCCCCCAGGGCCGACACGCCGCCGAGCTTGTCGGGGATGCCCTCGGGCGCTCGCTGAGCGCCCTCTCGTCGTCTGGCGAGGCCATCGCCGCTCCGCCGGCCTCAGGCGAGCGGGTGCTTGTCGCCGTGAGCGGCGGCGTCGACTCGGCCGTCGCCGCGCTCATCGAGCGCGAACATGGACGAGAGGTAGTCGCGGTAACGCTCAAGCTCTGGGCCGATGAGCGGACCGACGGGACCCAGGCGTGCTGCTCGCCCGAAGCCGTTCGCGGGGCCCGCTCCCTCTGTCATTCGATGGGAATCCCACACTTCACGCTCGATTTGGAAGCAGCGTTTCGCCGCGAGGTCGTGAGCGCTTTCGTCGACGGCTATCGAGCTGGAGAGACGCCCAATCCGTGCGTGGTGTGTAACGGCGACCTACGCATCGACGCGATGGTCGAGCTCTGTGACCGAGTTGGCGCCCGGCGTCTCGCGACGGGTCATTATGCACGCCTGGACGACGACGGCTCGGGTCCGCTCTTGAGCGCCGCCGCCGATGACGCGAAGGACCAGACCTACATGCTTTCGGGGCTCCGGCCCGAAACGCTCGGTCGACTGCGGTTCCCACTCGGCGCGATGACGAAGCCGGAGGTCCGCGAGCTCGCGTCCCGCCAGGGACTTGAAGTTGCCGCCAAGCGCGAGAGCCAGGACCTCTGCTTCCTGGCCGGGGAGGGCAAGCGTTCGTTCCTGGCGCGGCATGGCGCGCTCGCCGACCGTCCGGGCGAGATCGTCGGTACGGATGGTCAAGTCGTCGGCGAGCATCCGGGCCAGCACCACTTCACCGTCGGCCAGCGCCGCGGCTTGGGCATCGCGACGGGTACGCCCGTGTACGTCGTCGCGACGGACGCTCTGAGGAACCGGGTGACGGTGGGAGCGCGCGAGGACCTGGCCTGTACGACGGTGCGCCTTCGCGGCGCGCGGCTCCATCGCCACTCCGGGCGGGCCGATCGGGTGAAGCTCCGCTACCACTCCAGCTCGATTCCCTGTCGCCTCTCAGAGGCGGGGCCCGGCGAGCACGCCGAGCTGGAGCTAGAACTGGCGGAGCCGGCCTTCGGCGTCGCGCCCGGGCAGACCGCATGCCTCCTCGACGGCGATCTTGTAGTCGGCCGCGCGACGATCGCCGGCGCTGCCTGAGCCTCAGGGCAACCTAGACTCAGGCGCCGTGATGACCTCGGCAGAGATCCGTGAGGCCTACCTTGCGTTCTTCGAGCGTCAGGAGCACCTGCGCGTCCCCTCGGCGTCGCTCGTTCCAGCGCCCGACGACACGTCGACGCTCCTCAACATCGCGGGAATGCAGCCCTTCAAGCCCTACTTCCTTCAACGGGAAACTCCACCCAGCAACCGTCTCACCTCGAGCCAGCGCTGCTTTCGAACGCCGGATATCGAAGAGGTGGGAAACACCAAGCGACACCTCACCTACTTCGAGATGCTCGGCAACTTCTCGTTCGGCGACTACTTCAAGCGCGAGGCGACCCGCTTCGGTTGGGAGCTCTCGACCGAGGGTTTCGGCTTCGATCCGGAGCTGATCTGGGTCACGGTCTTCGGAGGCGACGAAGAGCTCGGCCTGGGACCTGACGAAGAGGCCGTGGCGCTCTGGCGGGAGCTCGGCGTGCCGGAGGAGAGGATCGTCTATCTGCCCCGCTCTGAGAACTTTTGGCAGGCAGGTGCGACCGGCCCGTGCGGTCCGTGCTCGGAGATGTACATCGACCGCGGTCCTGATCACGGCGACGACACAGTGCGGCCCGGCGACGATACGGAGCGCTACCTCGAGTACTGGAACCTGGTCTTCATGGCCAACGAGCTTCATGAGGACGGCTCGATCACCGAGCTTCCGAACCAGAACATCGACACCGGCCTCGGCCTCGAGCGCATGTGCCTGATCCAGCAGGGTGTTGACTCCGTCTTCGACACCGACCTCTTTCGCCCGCTCATCGCTCTCGCCGAAGAGCTCTCGGGGTATGCCTACGACGCCGACTCGAAAACGACGCGCGCCATGCGAATCCTCGCCGACCACTCGCGCGGAATGGTCAACCTCCTCGCCGACGGCGTGGTGCCATCGAACGAGGACCGTGGCTACGTCCTTCGCCGCGTGATGCGCCGCGCGATGCTTCAAGGAGGCATGATCGGCCTGGAGGCGCCCTACCTCGGCGCCTTCGCGGAACGGGCCATCGAGATGCTGGGCGCCGTCGTCCCGCAGCTCGGATCCGATCGGGAGACGATCCTGGGCTGGGTCAATGCCGAGGAGGAGGGCTTCGGCCGAACGCTCGATCGCGGGTCAGTCCTGCTCGAACGCGTGATTGACGACGCGAGGGCGGCGGGCGCCAGCGAGGTCTCATCGGAGGACGCCTTCCAACTTCACGACACCTTCGGCTTCCCGTTCGAGGTGACGCGCGAGCTCTTGGGCGAGAAGGGGCTTACGGTCTCCGAGCAAGGCTTCGGCGAGCTGATGGAGGGCCAGCGCAATCGCGCCCGGAAGGGCGCGAAGGGGACCGTCGCCGACGGCGATCGCGAAAGCGCGGTCGAGTTCGCGCGGGAAGGACCTACGACGGACTTCGTCGGCTTCGAGCGCCTCCACGCAGAGACGAGCGTCGCGGCGGTGGACGGGTCGCTCGTAAAGCTCGAGGAGAGCCCCTTCTATCCAGAAGGCGGCGGCCAGGTCTCCGACTCAGGCGTCCTTCAGTGGGAGGGCGGCGAGGTCCCGGTCGCCGACGTGATCCGCGCGGGCTCCGAGCAGGCGCTGGTCCTGGCCGGAGACGGCCCCGAGGCTGGGACGCGAGTCGAGGCGAGGGTTGACCACGACACGCGTCATCGCACGATGCGAAACCACACCGCGACGCACCTCCTCCATGCGGCGCTCCGGGAGCGGCTGGGTACCCATGTGCGCCAGGCAGGCTCGGCGGTCCGCCCGGACAAGCTTCGCTTCGACTTCACCCATGGGCAGCCGCTCTCCACCGAGGAGGTGCGAGACGTCGAGGATGCGGTGAACGAGTGGGTCAAGGCGAGTCGGCCAGTCCGCGCGATGGAGATGGAGCGCGCCGAGGCCGAGGCGCTCGGCGCGATGGCGCTCTTCGGCGAGAAGTACGGCGATTGGGTTCGCATGGTCGAGATCGACGGGGTCTCGCGCGAGCTCTGCGGCGGCACCCACGTGGCGTCGAGCGCGGAGTGCGGGATCTTCGCGATCGTCACCGAGACGTCGAGCGCGGCAAATGTGCGACGCATCGAGGCTTTGACCGGCCCGGCCGCGATCGACTGGTTTCGCGATCGCAGCCTTGCGCTCGAGCGGACCGGCGCGATCCTGGGGTCGGCCCAAGACCCGATTGCCGCCGCCGAGCGTGCGTCAGAGCGGCTCGCCGAGCTTGAGAAGGCCGCCGCCACGGCGGGGCGGGCGGCTGCGGGCCAGGAAGCCGACGCGCTCGTTGACGTTGCCGAAAAGATCAGCGGTATCCACCTCGTTGTCGCGAAGAGCTCGAACGCAGACTCGAAAGCTCTGATGGAGCTGGGTGGTCGCGTTCGCGACAAGCTCGGCGATGCTGTCGTCGTTCTCGGCGCGACAGGAGAGGACAAGGTGTCGTTGATCGCGACCGCCAGCCCGGCAGCAGTGTCGCGCGGAGTCTCGGCGGCGAGCGTCGTTCGCGAGGCCGCGACGCTCGTCGGGGGTGGCGGTGGCGGGCGCGACGATGCCGCGCAGGCCGGAGGCCGCGACCCTTCAAAGCTCCCAGAAGCGCTCGAGGCCGCGCGGGCGGCGGTTTGCTCCGCGCTCGGCGCCTGAGCGTCAGAACCCGATGCGCATACTTGCACTTGATCACGGTGAAGTGCGCGTGGGCGCAGCCGTGTGCGATCCGACTGAGACCATCGCCCGACCGGCCGGTGTTCTTGGAGCGGACCCGGCGGAGGTCTTGTCGCTTGCGGCAGAGCTCGAGGCTGAACTTGTCGTGGTCGGGTTGCCGCTGACTCTCTCAGGCGAGGAGGGAGAGCAAGCGCAAAGCGCTCGGGCTTACGCCGCTGAGCTCGAACAGCTTCTCGACGTAGAGGTCGAGACCTATGACGAGCGGCTCACGACCCGAATGGCCGACTCGAGCGCTCGGGCCGGAGCCGGCGCGCCGCAAGACGCGCTTGCAGCGGCCCATCTGCTTGAGTCTTACCTCCAGCGCCGGGCGGGACCGGCGCCTCGACCGGGAGAACCACAACCAGATGAGTGATTGGCGAGATCCATTCGCTGAAGATGAGGCTGCGCAGGAGCGTGCTGATCGCCGTGCCGAGCGCGAACGCCGCCGTCGCGAAGAGGAGGCGCGTGAGAGCGTGGGCGACCGGGTGCGCGAGGAGATGGCCGACGAGCCGCCGCAACCGCCGGCCGCGCCGCCTCCAGACTCCGGAGAACCGCCGACTACACCGGCCGCCCCACAGGTGCCGACCGCACCGGCCGCCGCGCAACCTCCGCCGCCCGCTGACGAGGAGTCGTTCTTCGATGACCTGCCGGACGAGCCGCGCCCGGAGTCGTCCCCGCCGCCTCCGCGCAGCCCCTCGTCAGGAGCGATCAATCGGCGCCGCGCCGCCGCGCTCGTCGGCATCGGCATCCTCATTGTGGCCGTCGTTGCGATCGGCGTCTTCCTCAGCCGCCGCGGCGGCGAGGAGGCGCCCGTCAGCGAGCCGGCCAAGAACCGAAAGACGATCGAGGTGGTTGTGCCGGAGGGTTACGACCGGAACCAGATCGCTGAAGTCGCAAAGAAGGAGGGGCTGAAGGGCGACTACCTGGAAGCCACCGAGTCCGTCAAGGGATTCGACCTCGCGAAGTACGGCGCTGAGGACGCAAAGAACCTCGAAGGCCTGCTCTTTCCTGCGACGTATGAGCTCTTCAAGGGAGCGAAGGTCTCAGACCTCGTCAAAAAGCAGCTCGAAGCGTTCGAGGCGAATCTTGCCGAGGCCGACATCGGCAGCGCCAAGGGCAGTGGCTACACGCCCTACGAGATTGTGATCGTCGCTTCAATGGTCGAGCGCGAGATCGCGGTCCCCGAAGAGCGTGAGCTCGCCGCCTCGGTCATCTACAACCGCCTCGACGAGGGAACGCCCCTCGGGATCGACGCCACCATTCGCTTCGAGGACCAGAACTATTCAGGCCAGATCGTCCAGTCTCGTCTAGACGAAGACACGCCGTACAACACGCGTATCAACTCCGGCCTGCCACCCGGGCCGATCGGAAACCCCGGGTTGGCTTCGCTCGAGGCGGCGGCCAGCCCGGCAAAGACGGACTTCTTCTACTTCGTCGTCAAGCCCGGCTCATGCAACGAGCACACCTTCGTCGAGACCGAAGCCGAGTTCGCCGCCGCGGAGCAGGCCTACCAGGACGCACTGCTGGCAGAAGGCGGCTCCCCAACCGAGTGCTGACCATCTAGCCTCGGGCCATGCCGCGGCTAGCTGTGCTCGGACAACCCGTCTCCCATTCGCTCTCGCCCGCGATGCACTCCGCCGCGCTTGCAGAGATGGGGCTTGCGGGAGACTGGAGCTACGAGGCGATCGAGGTTTCGCCCGAGGACTTCGGCGATCTGGTTCGCTCGCTGGAGGGAGACGGTTTTCTTGGCGTGAACGCAACGGTTCCGCACAAGCTAGCGGCGCTTGCGATCGCCGACGAGGCGAGCGAAGCCGCGGTTGCGATTGGCGCCGCGAACACGTTGACGTTTCACGAGGGACGAATTCACGCCGACAACACCGATGCCGAGGGCATCACGGGATCGCTCCCGGATCCACCCGTGGGCATGAGCGCGCTCGTCTTGGGCGCTGGGGGCTCGGCGCGAGCAGCGATCTGGGCGCTTCGCGAGGCAGGCGCCCGAGTGAGCGTTTGGAACCG
>JALZIJ010000020.1 GCA_030860375.1 Actinomycetota bacterium
CCGTGCTGGTCGGCGCACCATCGCGCGCCACCGCCGGTCGGACGTCGCTCGCCGACGCCCAAGCCCTGCGTCGCGACACCAACCCGGCGTTGTCGCTCGGCGGAGTCGCGATCCCCGAGCGCCACGCCCGGCGCGAGGACGAGCACCTGCGCCTGCTCGCCAAGCAAGAGGCGGGTTGCCGATTCTTCGTGACGCAGGTCGTCTACGACATCAACGCGGCGAAGAACCTCGTCTCCGACTACCACTACGAGTGCCAGACGCGCGGGGTGAAACCTGTGCCGTTCGTCTTCACCTTCTCGGTCTGCGGGTCGATGAAGACGCTGGAGTTCCTCCGATGGCTGGGCGTCGACGTCCCGCGCTGGATCGAGAACGACCTTGCCCACGCCGCCGATCCGCTCGAAGCCTCCTACGAGCAGGCGCTCACCACCGCCACCGAGTTGATGACCTACTGCCGCACGCTGGGCGTCCCGTTCGGGATCAACGTCGAGAGCGTGTCGATCAGGCGCGTCGAGATCGAAGCGTCGGTGCGACTCGCCGCGCAGCTACGAGCGCACCTGCGTTGAGAGCGTCGCTTCCTCGGGAGGAAATTCTGGGAGGTAGCTCGCGAGCGACGGCCACGCCTTAACGAAGGAAGGCCCGTTCTGCAGGGCCTTCCTTCGATAGCGGGGCCCGATATGTCCCTCCGAGCTACGGGCGGATAGCGCAGGACTACCGGCTAGCCGTATAGCTACACGCGCGCGAGACTGCTCTCAGGCCTCGGACCAGCTGAACTCCATGCAGATCTCCGTCCCGCCACTCGGCGGCGTCCGAACCTCAACCACATCTGCGAGATGGGAAATGAGCGGAATGCCGAAGCCGAGGCCAGGGCTGTCGGGCCGGGGTGCCATGCCGCCACCGTGGTCCATAACATGGAGGCGCATGCTGTGATCAGTCTGCTCTGCCTGGACGGTCACGGGCGCTTCCGCGCCGGGCTCCCGATAAGCGTGAAGGACCACGTTCGAGCAGACCTCGCTCACAGCTAGGGCAATGTCACCCACAGTTACGTGATCTGCCCCCACCTGCCTGGCGAACCGAGAGACCGCGTGCCGGGCGCTCGCTACCGCCTCAGGTGTGCCGTCGTATGCCTCCCGCAATTCGGGCATCGGGATCTTGTTCCCAGATTGCGAGTGTCATACACCTGTGTAGGGCGTTCCGCCACCTCGCTCGAGCGAACACACGGACTGGGTGCATTGGGTGCGGAGGTGGCCGTCCGAGCGCACCCGGGGTTGACCCCGCTAGGAGCCAACGCCCGGGGCCTGCTCAGCGGTGCGCGTCGACCGTATCCGTCAGGCTGTAGCCACGGGCATGATCGCGGTCGTCAGCCGTCACCCGGAACGTGTTGTCGCGGAAGAGCCGGATGCGCCTGCTGAAGACCGAGCAGCGCCTCGCCGGCTGTAGGCGAGTTCGGCGGATCGTCGTGAACGAGCCGGTCGCGGTCCGCTTCTGAATCTTCACCGTCAGGCCGTCGTGCGTCGGGCAGGCCCTGCCTCGGAAGCGCACGAGCTGTCCACTGCGGGGCGTGTAGTCGCTCAGGATGAGGCTCATCCTGATGCGAACGTTGACGCGGGTAAGCGCCGACTGGATGTTCGGACCGACCTCCTCGGACACCACCCGGTATGAGTAAGGTTCTCTCCAAGCGACCTTCGCCTGCGACGCTGATTGCGCTCGTCGCGCTTGTTTTCGCCATGGGAACCGGTGGCGCCGTCGCATTCACGAGCCAGGAGCAGCGCGACGTCGACCACGTCTTCTCGGACGAGATCGTGAACGGCGCGGTCAAGAAGCAGGACGTGAGGGCGGATGCCGTCGGGCGCTTCGAGGTGCTCGAGCTTGGCGATGGCCCGAACGCCGGCCTGCACGGCAACAACATCGCGCCGAACGCTCTCGGGGCCGGCCAGGTCGCGACAGGTTCAGCGAAGCGGTTCGGCGGAGAGCATCGGTGGTGGGTCCACCGAGCAGACGAGCGCCTCGTGCGGGAGCGGCGAGGAGGCGATTTCCGGTGGTGGCCGCTGGGCCGGCAACCCCGGCGTCTTTCACAGGGTCGTCGACACGCATCGCTCCGACGACGGCAGCGCCTGGCTTACCCGGGTCCACAACGACGACGCCGCGGCACGCGGATTCACGCCCTACGTTGTGTGCCTCGCTAACCCGAACTAGCCAGGCTTCATCCGAAGCAAGAGGAGGACCGGCCCTGCGCCGGTCCTCCTTATTGTTCGAAATTGGAACCTTCTTGCGTATAGAAATTGCATGGGCGTAGGCCTAGCGTCTTGGCCTTCTCGCATCCGCGACAACGTCACGTCGATCGACTCCAGCCGGGTCTGCTTTACGCGGATCCAGATTCATGAGGACAAGCTCACAGCGATCGGGGTGGGATCAACTGGCTCAGACACCGCGGCAACGACCCCTCAACGCCCGCGACGGGTTAACTTCTTCGTGTGCGGATACGACTCGCCCTTGGCGCCGCCGGCGCCTTCGGCATTTCGATCGGATCGATGCTTGCCTGCGGCGGCGAGGAGCAGGGCGCCGGAACGATCCGCAACGGAGAGCAGCGCTTGGCGCCCGCCGAGCTGCGGGTTGTCAGAGGCACTCAGCAGAAGGTTCGCGAGTACTGCTCGAAGCGCCTCGACGAGCTGGCCCGCCGCCGCTCGCCGGCGACCGTCGACCCAACACCGGTCAGGCGTGCACTCGACCGGCTCGCAGCTCTGGCGCAGCGAAAGCCGGAGGCCGAGACGCCCGACGGCGCCTCGGTCCGGTTGGCACTGGGAGACATCGCCGAGGACCTCGAGGGGACGAACTGCGACTCGCAGCTCGTCGCGCGCATTGACGCGCTGCTTGCCGAGTTGCGTTCGCGCTAGAGCGTGCGTCGGCGCTAGCGACGCGCGTCGCGAACCGTCGTCTGCTCGGAGTCGCTGTTGTTGGCACTGCTGGGGTCGGTAACCGTTCCGGCCACGGTCGCGACGTTCGTGATCGTCCCCTTGGCGGTGGGGACGACGTTGATCCTCACGGTGGCCGTGGCGCCCGCGGCGAGGTCGCCCAGATCGCAGGTGACGATGCCGCTCGCCTGAGAGCACGTGCCCTGGGAGGTCGTCGCCGAGCCGAAGGTCACCGAATCGGGAAGGTCATCTGTCACGCGGGCTCCGCCGGCGGAGGGGCCGTTGTTCTTCACCTGGAGCGTGTACGTCAGAGTCCGGTTCTTCGAAGCCGGATCTGCGGAATCTGACTTGGTGATCGCGAGGTCCGCCCGCCGCGGGTCGCGCACGAGCAGCTCTACGTTCTGGTCGTCACGACTTCCCTCGCCGCCCGGGGCGCCGCTCTGAGGATCGTTTTGGGAGAAGGTCCGGCCGATCGAGGCGAGCTGGTTGCCGTCGAAGCCGCCGGCCTGGCCGGGGCCGGGAGCGGTCGCCGAGGACGCGTGGTCGACGATCGTGCCGAAGATCGACAGCGTGCCGTCACGATTGTCCATCATCTCGATCAGGCGGCTTTGCTGCGACCAGTCGGCGACAGCCGAGGTTTCGAGGCTCCACCACACGCTGCCGTCGCTGCGCGTGAACGAGTCGATGTTGTTCTCGTGCGTGTGCCCCGCGACATAGGACACCACGTTCGGGAACTGGTTCAGCAATCCGACGAAGCTCTGGCCCGCTCCGGGCGGCTCGGTCGAGCCGAGGTGAAGCGGTGCCGAAGCGCGCGGGTCGATGTCGCAGCCGGGATTGACGTCGTGCCCGTGCGAGTCGTTGATTCCCGTGCACGCGGTCGCTGCTTCGTCCGGCGTCGTCGAGGTAAGCGAGCGCACCGGGTGGTGACCAAAGAGCACGACCAGCTTTCCGGCTTCGGTCGCCGCCTGGAGCTCGCGGCGCAGCCACTGGAACTGCGGATCGTCGATATTGCCGTTCGAGGAGCTCTCCACGACGCCGCCCTCGGAGTTCGTGTCGATCGAGATGAACCGGGTGCCCGGCGCCTGCGGCGGATCCCATGCGTAGTAGGAGGCGGCGCCGCGGGAGGCCGTGTTCTCCGTGGGATCGACGAATCCGAAGCCGTGATCGTTGTCCTTGCCGTTGGCGCCATAGATGTCCTTGATCTGCAGCTTGGAGACGAACTGGC
>JALZIJ010000032.1 GCA_030860375.1 Actinomycetota bacterium
GCGCTCGAGGAGCCAGTTGCGAAGGAGGAGCGTCGAGATGCAGTCGTCGCGGTTGTACTCCTCGATCCTGCCGAGGATCTCTTGCGGTCCGCCCTGGCGCCCGCCCTCGTCGAGCCAGCGCTCGAACTCGACCGTCGAGTCTGCGCCGTCGGTCACTAGCGTCTCGCGCTGCTCGGCCATGTAGAAGGCCTCGACCTTCTTCAGGCCGTAGGAGGGCATGCCGATCCGCATCCCCTCGGCGACTACGCGATAGAGATCGACGAAGACACCCTCGCGCAGCAGCGTGTCGAGCTCTTCGGTCCGCGAGTCGAACGCTCCCGCGAGGCGCTTGAGGACGGTGATCTCGTAAGCCGCGTAGTGGTAGACGTGGAGGTCCGGCCAGCGCGTTCGCCGCTCGAAGACGAAGTCCATAAAGCGCTCGAAGGCCTGGCGCTCCTCGGCCCGGTCGCGGCCCCAGAAGCTGTCGAACTTCGAGCGCCCGCCCTCGGCGTCGTCGGTGACGAACCCCCACAGGTACTCGAGCCCGCCCTCGTAGAACGGGTCGCCTTCGAGGTCGAAGAAGACGTCGCCCGCCGAGGGCTCGGGCATCCGGGCGAAGCCGCGCTCGGGCTGTAGCGGCAAGAGCTCGAACCGGTCCTCGCCGGAATCGCGCGCCTCGAGCTGTAGGCGCGCCTGCTCACGGCGCTTCTCGAGCTGCTCGTCGCGGAAGCCGGGCACCGCGCGCTGAGGATCGAGCCGGCCGAGGGCAGCAAGGGTCTTGATCCCGTCCGCTCGGAGCTTCTCGCGCTGAGCCTTGGCGATCCCGGCGACGAGCGAGAGGTGGTCGTCCTCGACGCGCTGCGAGTCGCAGCGCTCGACCCAGCGGCAGACCCGGCAGTGCGAGACGGGCTCGGGGTAGGTGTCGGGCTCAACCGGGAACGACTCGAGGAAGCGCTCGCGAACGCGCTCGAAGTAGGCGGAGAACTCCGCGAGGCGAAAGGTCTCGGTCTCGCCGTCGCCGAGGATCACGCTGATCTTCTCGGGGCGCTCGCCTCCCTGGGCGGCGTGGAGCATCTCCGAGTAGAAGCAGAGCTGGAGGATGAAGTAGGGCTTCGAGCGCTTGGCGAGCTTTGTGTCCGCGACTTCGTAGGAGAAATCCCCCAGGTCGGACGGGCGGTTGTCGACGCGAAAGAGAAAGTCGGTGTGGCCGCGGTAGCGGGTGGGCTTTCCGTTCGGCCCGTCAGGTCCCGTGCCGAGAAATGTCGCCTGGAAGATGACGTCGGGACCCTTGCGAAGTGCGTCCATCGTCGCCTGGGCTGCGGCTTCGAGATCTGAGACCGAGCGGCCGGCGTCACCGAGCTCGATCACCGTCTTCCCTTCGGCCTTGAGCTTCTCGAGGTAGCGAAGCTCGTGCTCGTCGCCCTTTCGCGAAAGGAGGTCGGCGACCGGATCGTGGCGGTCGGGCTTCTCGACCCCGCCAGCGAGCGCAAGTCGCTCGAGCGCGGTCAGGTGGCGGCACTCGACGAACCCGTTGAGGTCTGAGGGCGAGAGGATGAGCTGTTCGTCGGCTAGGTACATGCGGGAGTGGTGGAGCATCGCCGCCGGACGGGCGCTGCGTCAAGGGGTAGGTCGTGAACCAGTGCCGGTTTCTGACAGCGGAGGGGCGAGTTCCATCTTGTTCACGGCTCATCATCAAGAGAGATGGAAGCGATACTCGCATTCGCCCTGCTGGCAGGGCCCGGGCTCATTGCGCTGGAGGTAATGCAGCTGGGCAGGCCAGCCCTCCAACCGAGGGATCGCGGTCGCGAGGCCGCTCTCTACGTTCTCGTCAACGTCGGCGTTTGGGGGATTGCCACACTCGCGTTCTCCTCAGAACACCGTGTGACAGACCTGATCCAGTTTGACCCCGACGAGTCCAACGAAATCGTCAGCATCGTTGGCCCGCTCGTGGGCGAGCTGCTTGGCTCCGCACTAGCTCTCGGGCTCGTCTTGCGGTTGCTATCGGGGTACCTGCAGGGGCTTGCTCTGCAGACGCTCGACGATGTGGCTCTCGGTTCACAAGGAAACCCTGACGGCTGGCAGCTGCGCATCGCCGAGCTTCTCAGCCCGGCGCCCTGGGATCGGTTGCTCCTCGATCTGCGGCGCCAGGGCGATGCTCAAGCCGTTCATGTGCGTTTGAATGACGGCCGAGACGTCTATGGCGTTTTTGCAGGCCACGGCCGAGCCAACTGGGACCGCGACGGGCGTGGATTGCTTCTCGACAAGGAGCTGGTCGAAGTGGGTGACGAGCTCATCGAGGTCGAAGGCTCCAATGGGATGTACCTAGCGCCCGAGGCAATCGCGAGTGTGGCGTTCTTCTCCATCACCGAGGCCAAGGCGACCGGCGAGGGTAGGATTGATTCCGATGAGTGAGCGCGGTCAGCTTGAGGAGCGAAAGCCTCTGAGGTCAACTGATCTCGAGGAGAGCGGTCTCACCATTCCGGTTCCCACTCCAACGAACGTTCAAATGCATAATCCCCGCAAGCCCAATGGGGGAAGCAACGGTTCGTCCAGTTCGCCGGGTACGGCACCTACTTCACAGCAGGACTCAGCGAAGAGCTGAGCGGCTTTACGCGCCGTGACCTGATTCTCACGGCGCAGCACTCTCTGAGCTAAGGCCGACCGTCCAAAGCCGCAGGGCTCATCTACGCCTCCGCCACCCCCAAGACCACGGCTTGGTCGACGACGTGAGGAGGATCGCCTCATCAACCGATCCGATCTCCCGCGACAAGCGCGGGAACCCCAGATACGTCGGAAAGGTGGCTGGTCGGGAAGTCAGAGTCGTGATGGCCGGTGATGACCCTCACTATGTGATCACGGTCTACCCTAAGTAGGAGATATGCGAGCGGACTACGACAGCGAAGGCGACACGATCGAGATCGAGCTCGAGGTGGTCGACCAGCTCGACCGCGGAGTGGACCTTGGCGGAGCCGTCGTGCATTTGGCAGATGGTCGTCCGGTGGTAATAGACGTCCTCAGCGCGTCGAAGGGCGTGGAGGACCCGTTGACCGAAGTCGCCTCCCGGTTTGATTTGGACGCCGAAGTTCTCATCGCGGCCGCCCGCTCGGCGCTCGCTGTGCCTGACCGCCAGGTCACTCTGAAGGTTGCCGCGCCGCGCGTGGCGATCTGAGCCCCCAGCACGCTCCGTGCACCTCCTCTTCCTCGACGAATCAGGCAAGCCCGACGACCGAGCCTTCGCGCTGGGCGGCATCGCCGTCCGTGCCGCGGAGTGGTCCGAACTACGTGCAGCGTGGGAAGCCGCGCTGACCGAGGCCGGATGGCCGCTCGACAAAGAGCTCAAGTGGCACGGCACCCGCTCAGGTGAAGTTCCACCCGACGTCGCCGACTTGGTCTTTGCCCGCTTGGCACATGCGCCGATCACCTGCTTCGTTTCGGTCCTCCATCCTCTGGCGGGCAAGACGACTCACCCAAAGCTCTTCGCCACTCCGGAGGCCACGTATTCGACCGCGCTCACCTTTCTCGCCGAGCGCTTCGAGCGCCACCTCAAGCGCGCCGACTCCTACGGCGCGGTGGTGCTCGACAGCCGCGAACGAGATGCCGACGACGGCATGCGGCGCTTCTTCGATCGAGTCCAACGCCAAGGCACGCAGTTCATGAAGCTCGAGCGGATCGTCGACTCGCTCTTACTCGGACCGTCGCACCACTCGATCGGGCTCCAGGTGGCAGACCTCGTGGTCGGCGCGGCGCTGGCGGCTCAGCGCGGCCAAGGTGACGGCAGCCGCTGGCACAAGCAGCTCCTGCCGCGTTTCGCACGCCATCCTGACTCGGGCGAAGTTGAGGGCGTCGGTCTCAAGGTCTTCCCGGACAAGGTGCGGGCGGAGGAGCCGCCGTCTTCGAAGCTGTTCGAGCTGAACTGAGGTCTACTTTGCTGCTGAGTCAACCCGCCACGCGGGCAGGTCGCCCCCGCACAACGGGCAAAAGAGCGGGAAGTTGGTCTGCTCGCGGACGCCCGCCCAGAAGGTGTTGCCGGCACCCGACCACTTCTGCCCGCAGGTCGGGCACTTGACCGAGGCGGAGTGTTGCGGGCTGACCTCCGGGTCGATCTCGACGAACCGGTCGGAGAGCCAGACCCGCTGAAAGCCGACCGCCGCGGCCCAGTCGACGATCGCTTCCTCGGCCTCGGCGACATTGCGACCGCCCGAGCGGATCGCCACTGCCAGCTGCATGCCGTCCGCGTCCTGGTGACAGGTCAGGTCGGCGATCACGGTTCCTGCCCGTTCCCGCTGGCCGAAGAACATCGACGACGGGCCATTGTCGATGAGCATGTTCCACCACCGAAGGACCGTCAGCCGACCCTTGCGGTAGGTGGCACGGAAGGTGGGATCACCCTCCTCCACGTGCATCATGTTGAACAGTCGTTCGAAGTCTTCTTCGTCCATAAGCCTTGGAGGGAGAGTCGGAGCGAAAGACCGAAAGCTGACGGCTCTTTCGTGTCAGATCGAGGGCCTTTCGGAGGACCCTCCGGGCGTGTCTGGATTCCTCTACTTCGCTTACGGCTCGAACCTGAACCGCCACGACATGCTCGTGCGCTGTCCTCAGGCGAGTCCAGGCACCTCAGCCCGCCTTGACGGCTGGCGGCTCACCTTCCGGGG
>JALZIJ010000061.1 GCA_030860375.1 Actinomycetota bacterium
GCGCTCGACGAGGTCGCCGACAAGCTCAACCGCCGGCCGCGAAAGACGCTCGGGTTCCGGACGCCGGCGGAGAAGCTCGCCGAGCTCATCGATGGCCTCGGCGAGACCGGTGCCGAGCGCTGACATCTCTTCGGCCTACGGCTTCGCTCGACAGCGCTCGGACTAGATGGAAGGATTGAGCAACGTCAGGGTGGTGCAGCGACCGGTTGAGCTCGCAATGGAAAGCGCATATCTCGCGGAATGACGCGATACTGCGCGGGCGATGTCGCTCGAGAGCCAGCAGGCCGCACGCGAGTTCATCGAAGCTTTCAACCAGCGTGACATCGACGCAATGGTCCAGCGAACCACGCCCGGCTGCGTGATCACCGCGCTGCGATCCGCTATCGAGGGCTCGTTCGTGGGGCACGACGGCGTGCGAGAGTGGGTCGGGGGTTACCTCGAAGCGGTACCCGACGCGAAGATCAGCGTCGAACTAATCACCGCTGTGCAGGGAGGTCGAGTCGTGGTCCTTGGGCGTCAGTCGGGAACGACGCTGGGTGGCGCTCCCTTCGACGGACCGCTGGCGAGCCTCGCTGAGGTCGAGGCGGGGTTGCTGAAGCGGCTGACTGCGTTTTCGTCGCACGCCGAAGCCCTCGAAGCCGCCGGACTGAGCGAGTAGGCGATGTCGCAGGAGAACGTGGAGCTTTCCCGCCAGGTCCTGGCGGCATTCAATCAGCGCGACATCGATGCCTTCCTTGGGTATTTCGACCCCGATGTCGAGTTCTTTGCCCTCATCACGCGAATGGAGGGTGGCGATCCATATCGGGGCCACGGAGGGATGCGGAAATGGTGGGACACCATCACCGCAATCTTTCCCGACTTCACCGTGGAAATCCTCGATACCCGAGCCGTTGGACACGCGACGGTCGCCCAATTTGGCTTGCGAGGTCGTGGGGCCGGAAGCAATGCTCCGATCGAGCGCAGGGCCTGGTCCGTCATGAAGTGGCGCAACCGGAAGACCACCTGGTGGGGAGTATTTCCGAGCGAAGCCGAAGCCCTCGAAGCCGCCGGGCTGTCGGAGTAGGCGATGTCGCAGGAGAACGTGGAGATCGTGCGCCTCGTCCTTGCCGCTTGGGCAGAAGGCGACTTTCGCAGTAAGACGGAGCGGTTCGATCCCGAAGCTGCGTTTGAGACCTTCATGCCCGACGCAGACCAAAATGTCGTCGCCCGCGGCTCCGAGGAGATCGCAGCGTTTACCCGAGATTGGCTTGCCCAGTGGCAGCGCTATCGCATAGTCGCTGAAGAGTTCCAAGACGTCGGGGCCGACACGGTCTTCGTATCGGTCCGACAGGTTGCGGCTGGCAATCAGAGCGGAGCCGAGGTCGAGTCTCCCGGCTTCTCCGTCTGGACGCTCAGAAGAGGCAAGGTAGTCAAGCTCACCCTCCACTACGACAGAGCCGAGGCCCTCGAAGCCGCCGGGCTGCGGGAGTAAGCGATGTCGCAGGAGAACATCGAGGTCGTCCGGCGGATGTACGACGCCTTCCACGCCGGCAAGGGCGATGCGCTCTCCTACTTCGATCCAAATGTCGTAATCGACGCGAGTCACCGCGTGGATGGGCGAGTCGGCCGCGGACACGAGGAGCTGGTCGAGATCCTCGGTGAATGGATGGGCACTTGGGATAAATGGCGAGAGGAAGTGGAGGAGATACGGGACGCCGGGGACCAGGTATTAGTGATCAGCACGCAGCACGGTCGGGGCAAGGGAAGTGGGATCGAGTGGAAAAACCGCTTCTGGATGCTCTACGAGATTCAAGACGACAAGATCAGCCGCTGGACGGTGTATGACGATCCGAACGAGGCCCTTGTCGCGGCCGGCCTTCGGGAGTAGCGCTTATCCCAAGCGCCTGTCCTCCCGGTCGGGATCAGCCGCGCCCATCCAGAAAGTTGGGTCGACGACTTCGCCACGCACAGGCTGCCTCTTGAAGAAGCGCCTGCCGCCTACTAGGCGTTCCAAAAGAAGCAAGACGGCACCGTGAAGGTGCTGCTCAAGCCGTAAGCAACGTCACTCGGGGGCCATCACGCAGCGGGGGACCCACCCCGCCGCGCCCAGGCCGCCGTCACCTGAGGACCCAGGTGTCCTTGCCGCCGCCTCCCTGGCTGGAGTTCACGACAAGCGACCCCTCCCTCAGCGCGACGCGCGTCAGACCGCCGGGCATGACTCGAGCACCGCCCCGCCCGCAGACCGCGAACGCGCGAAGGTCCACATGCCGCGGCTCGATCGCGTCGCCGACAACGGTCGGACACGAGGAAAAGGGCACGATCTCCTGCGCGATGTAGTCATGGGGATTGGCCCTGACGGAGTCGACGCAAGCGCCCAGCTCCTCCCCGGTGGCCTGCGAGCCGACGACCACCCCAATCCCGCCCGACTCCGAGCGCGGCTTCACCACGAGGTCTTCAGGGCTTGTGCACACGCGCTCGAATGCTTCTTCGTTCGCGCAGTCGAGCGTGGAGATCTGGGCGACCAAAGGCTCCTCGTCCAAGTAGAAGCGGATCGCCTCCGGGACGTAGGCATAGACGAGCTTGTCATCCGCGACGCCCGAACCGAACATGTTCGTCATCCGAAGCTTCCCGCTCCGGAGGGGGCCAAGGAGCTTTCGTGCGATCCAGGTCGTTCCCCTCCGGGGTTCGGCGATCCGGTCGGCATCCGTGCGGCGGAGCACGACATCGGCGCGGCGAAGCGCTCCGTCCGAGCCGCGGTATGAGAGCTCGTCCTTGTCGGTGATCAGGTCGTTCGGCTGTATGAGCGGGATGCCGAGGCGCCTCGCCAGCTCAACGTGCTCGTACCACGCAGAATTCCCGGGCCCGTCAGTGAGGAGGATGACGGTCGGGTTTTCCACCCCGTCCGGTCCGGACTCGCGAAGCGCCTTCCCCAGCCAGCCAAAGACCGGATCGAGTGGCCGCGCGCAGTCGACTTCTTCGCTGAGGAGCTCTTCACTCACGCTCCGCGCAGCCGCGGCGTAGGCCATCCCGGAAGGGGTGCGCGTGTTGTCCTCGAGGACGAGGAAGCGTCCTTCTCGGTCGCGCACCAGATCGAAGCCGATCACGGTTGCCGCGTTCGAGCCGACGAGCCCTGTCATCTCCGGCTCGAGATACTCGGCGCCATCGACCACCCGTTGCGGCAGGACTCCCGCTGAGACGATCCGTCTCTCCCCGTAGACGTCGGCAATCAAGGCGTTGAGGGCGCGGGCGCGCTGCGCGAGGCCCCACTCGAGCTCAGCCCAGTCCGCGGCTTCGACGATGCGGGGGATTGGGTCAAGCACGAATGGCTGCTTGGCCTCGTCCTTGCCGAACTCGATGCCACGCTCTGCGACTACCCGGTCGACGGACGCGAGTGCCCCGGCAGGGTCGGATCCCAGTGTGCGGAGGACCTCCCGGTACGCGGGACGCGCGCCTCCGCCAGCCTCGACGCCCTCGTCGAAGAAGTCGCCGGGGTCGTAAATCGCCGCGCTCACCGGATCGTGGAGGAATTGGCCAAGGGGTGGTAAGTATCCCCCGCGCCGGGCGTGCCTACCCCGCCGCCTGACCAAGCCCTTTTTTCTGGGCCGGGCGTTCCGCGTGCGCTGAGCTGGTAGCGGCTCGGGCCTCTTTCGGGCGCCCCTGCCTTACGTCGTCTGCTTGTAGTCGGGCTCGTCGCGGGGTTCGAGCTGGATCTCCTTGTCGGCTCGGGGTATGCCGGCCTCGAGCTCGCGATCCCGCTCGCGCTCGGAGTTCAGCTGCATGCCGAAGAGGAGCGCCAGGTTCGTGATCCAAAACCAGACGAGGAGAGCGACCACGCCCCCAAGCGTGCCGTACGTCTTGTCGTAAGAGCCGAAGTTCGCCACGTAAAAGGCGAACAACGCCGAAGCGATGAGCCAGATCACCACCGCGACAAGGCTGCCAAGCGTGATCCATCGAAAGCCCGGCGGAGTCACGTTGGGCGATGCGTAGTAAAGAACGCCGAACATCAGGATCACGACGCCGAGCAGGAACGGCCACTTGGCGATGTCGAAGATCGTGACCGCCGTGTCGCCGACTCCGATCGCGCTCCCGACAGCATCGACTAACGGACCGGTGAGTATCAGCCCAAGAGCAACGATGATCAGCATCAGGATCATCACCAGGGTGATGCCGATTTGAAGCGGGCGTAGCTTGAAGAAACCACGTCCCTCGGGGGTCTCCCAGATGATGTTCGAGGCGCGGATGAACGCGCCTACATACCCGGAGGCAGCATTCAGTGAAAGCAGGACGCCGACGATGAGCAGGACCCCGGACGCACTCGAGTTCGAAGTGACCGACTCGATGGGCCCCGCGAACGTGTCCGCCGCGGAGCTCGGCCCGAGCTGCCTGACCACATCGGTGATCGCCTCGGTCACTTCCTTGGGATCGAAGACGAGACCGACGATCGCGACCATCGCGAGCAGCGCCGGAAAGAGCGAGAGCAACCCGTAGTAGGTGAGGGCAGCCGCCCAGTCCGAGAGGTTGTCCTCCTGAAACTCCTTGACTGTCCGCTTGAGGAGGGCGACGGTGCCGGTCTTGTGCTCCACGCCCTCAGGCGCGTAGTCGGCTCGCCTCGGTTCGACGTCTTCTTCGACCGGGTCTGTCAGCCCCTCGTCGTCGTCGGCTTCGTGGTCATCCTCGCCGCGCTCATCGATCGCGAGCTCGTGGCGGCTGGTCATGCGGACGCCTTCTCCAGCTCAACGCGCTCGGGCAGCGCGAAGAGGCCGGTAAGGACGACGGCTTGGGCTCGGTCGCCCGTGATGTGAAGCTCGCCGGCCGCCTCGGCCTCGCCCACGTCACGGCCTTCGTAGATCAAGCCCACCCACGCTTGGGGAGTGGTTTCGATAATCGCGGTGGGCTCGTGCGCCTCCGCGCGGCTCACGTCAATCCCGCCCTCGGCTATCTCCACTCGAAATCGATCCTCGCCGAACGCGACCTCGAAGAGCCCGGCGACACCCTCGGCGGCAGCGGGGTCGAACATCGTCTCCATCGACATGGCCATCGCGTCGGCGCTGAAGTTGCCGTGCTCCGGGAAGATCGGCGAGCGCGCGGCCCAGCGACCGAGCTCACGCAGTGTTGGCTCGAGCGCCTGGCCCCACTCCGTCAGCTCGTAAACCCAGGAGCCGGCCGGCGGCGCGAGCTTTCGCCTCCTCAGGACACCAACGGCCTCGAGCTCTCGCAGGCGCTGCGAGAGCACGTTGGGGCTGGCACTCGGCAGTCCCGAGCGGATATCGGTGAAGCGTTTGGGGCCGAACGCGAGCTCGCGAATCACAAGGAGCGCCCACCGCTCGCCCACCAACTCCATGGCGTGAGCGAGTCCACAGACGTCGTTATAGGTGCGTTTTTTTGACATCTCCTGCCAACAATAGCGCGAAGTCCTAAAACATGCAACTTAAGTTAGTCTTTAGGACCAAGGTGGTATATGGTGGTAATCCCAACGAAAGGAAACGACCGCATGTCCCTGAGCGAATGCAAGATCAGTCCAGCCGCCGCCGTTTCGGATATCGAGCGCGCCGCAGAGTTCTACGAAGGAGTGCTCGGCTTCGAGCCGACCGAGTCGGGCGACGACATGCGCGTCTACCCCTGCGGCGACGGGACGGCGCTCTTCGTCTACGTCTCCGAGCACGCCGGAACCAACAAGGCCACCCTCGCCGGATTCGAGGTGAGCGACTTCGACGCGATGCACACAGGCCTCAAGCAGCGCGGCGTCGAGTTCGAGCGCTACGACGACCAGGACGGCCTCGACACGAACGATGAGGGTGTCTTCGACGCGGGCGACTTCAAGGTCGCCTTCTTCAAGGACCCCGACGGGAACATCTTCTCGATCAACGGTTAGTGCTCGCTTCCCCCGAGGCTCGAAATGAGGTGCTCGCCTCCCCTTCGGGGGCTCGCCAGATACGGGTTAGTTGACCGCGATGAGGTCGATCACGAAGACGAGCGTCGAATCCGGCGGGATGGTCGGGGGCTGGCCGCCGGGGCCGTAGGCGAGGTCGGGTGGGATGACAAGCTGACGGCTGCCGCCGACCTTCATGCCCTCGAGGCCTTCGTCCCAGCCGGGGATCACGCCGCCCGAGCCGAGGACGAACTCAAACGGCTGGCCCGCGTCGTATGAGGAGTCGAACTCCTCACCCGTGTCGTAGAGGACACCCACGTAGTCGACCGTGAGCTGGTCGCCCGATGCAGCCTCCTCCCCGTCGCCCTCTTCAAGGTCTTCGATTCCGAGCTCCTTGGGCGGCTCGCCCTCAGGCACCTCGACCGTGGGCTTCTCACCGTCCACCGCGGCCCCTTCGTCCTCGTCACCACCGCCGCGGCCGATCAGGACGGCCGCAACCACGGCGACGAGGAACATCGCGGCCCCGATAAGCGTCTTCACCCTGCTGTCCATCGAGCGCTCATCCTAGATGGCTCAGACCGCGGCTACCCTCGAACCCATGTCGTCCGAATACATCTACTCGATGTACAAGGTCTCGCGGACCCATCCGCCGGACAAGAAGGTGCTCGAGGACATCTCTCTGAGCTTCTTTCCGGGAGCCAAGATCGGGGTCCTCGGTCCCAACGGGTCGGGCAAGTCAACGCTGCTCCGGATCATGGCTGGCCAGGACACCGAGTTCCGCGGCGAGGCGCAATTGCACAAATCGGCGACGGTCGGGATCTTGGAGCAGGAGCCCCAGCTGGACGAGGGCAAGGACGTACGCGCAAATGTCGAGGACGGCGTGCGTGCCATCCGTGACCTCCTCGACCGCTACAACGAGGTCGCGGCGAACTACTCGGACGAGACGGCGGATGAGTTTGCTCGCCTGTCCGAGGAGATCGAGGCCGCCGACGCCTGGAACCTCGACACGGTGGTCGAAACCGCGATGGACGCCCTCCGCGTGCCGCCGGGCGACGCGGACGTGACCAAGCTCTCAGGCGGCGAGCGCCGGCGCGTCGCGCTCTGCCGACTCCTCCTTCAGGCTCCCGACCTGCTCCTTCTCGATGAGCCCACCAACCACCTCGACGCGGAATCCGTCGCCTGGCTCGAGCGCCACCTTGACGAGTACGAGGGCACGATCGTCGCCGTGACGCATGATCGCTATTTCCTCGACAACGTCGCGGGTTGGATCCTCGAGCTCGACCGCGGGCGAGGCATCCCGTTCAGGGGGAACTACTCGAGCTGGCTGGAGCAAAAGCAGGAGCGCCTCGCCCACGAGGAGCGCAAGGACTCGGCTCGCGCCCGGACAATCGCCGCCGAGCTCGAATGGGTGCGCGAGAACCCGAAGGGGCGGCGAAAGAAGTCCAAGGCCCGCCTCGCCCGCTACGAGGAGCTCTTGGCCGAGGACAAGCAGGTAAAGCTCGAGAACGTCCAGATCCGCATTCCGGCGGGCCCGCGCCTGGGCGGAGTCGTCGTGGAGGCGGATGGGGTGACCAAGGCATTCGACGACAAGCTCCTCTTCGAGGATCTCTCCTTCCAGCTTCCACCGGCAGGCATCGTCGGCATCATCGGCCCTAACGGCGCCGGCAAGACGACGCTTCTAAGGATGATCGTAGGCACCGAAGAACCCGACTCGGGTGCCCTCAGGCTCGGCGACACCGTCGAGTTCGCCTACGTCGATCAGTCCCGCGACGCGCTGGATGCGGAGAAGTCGGTCTGGGAGGAGATCTCGGAGGGCTACGACCAGATCAAGGTGGGCTCTGAAGAGATGAACTCGCGCGCCTACACCTCAGGTTTTAACTTCAAGGGCTCAGACCAACAACGGAAGGTCGGCGCGCTCTCGGGTGGCGAGCGAAACCGCGTCCACCTGGCAAAGCTCCTTCGCTCGGGCGGAAACCTCCTCCTTCTGGATGAGCCGACGAACGACCTCGATGTGGACACGCTCCGTGCGCTCGAAGAGGCGCTGCTTGCTTTCGCGGGCTGTGCCGTCGTCGTCTCGCACGATCGCTGGTTCCTTGACCGGGTCGCGACGCACGTGTTGGCATTCGAGGGCGACTCCGAGGTGGTGTGGTTCGAGGGCAACGTCGAAGCTTACGAAGAGAACCGCCGGGCTCGCCTCGGGCCTGCGGCAGACCGCCCACACCGCATCACTTACAAGCGCCTCAGCTCACGCTGAGGCCCCGCCCCTTTTAGACGGACGTCCGTCTGGGTACCGGTCTCGTGAAACAACATGGAGGAGCGGTATGACCGAGGACGAGATTCAGAACGAGCAGACGGAAGACCCGCCCAACCAGGGCGAGACCACTGAGGGTGCCAAACAAGGCGACAACCCTGGCGTCGACGAGATCGAAGGCGAAGGCGGCGAGGGTGACGACCAGGGCGGCCTGGGCGATCGCACCGGCGGCTCCGGCGGCGCCGTGGCCGACAAGACCGAGGAAGGCACGACCGACTCGGCCGAGCACAGCAAGTAGGCCCGGCCCAAGCCACGTAGTCGCGGCCGGCCCCGCAACCGGAGGCCGGCGCGACCACGGCTTTCAGCTACTCGATGTCGAACTCTTGGAGCTGACCGAGCTTGTAGTGCGGGCCATCCTTGTCCGGAATCGGGCAGAGCATCGCGTAGGAACCAGGCTCGATTGGCTCTTCGATCTCGACGGTGGTTGACTCTCCGGGGGCCGCTTCGGTTTCGACGATCGAGGTCGCCGAACCCTTCTTGCCCTCGAGCTCATAGGCCTCATCGAGGGTGTAGCCCTCGTTGATCCGAGCGAAGACCAAGACGTGGAACTCCTCACCCTGATTGTCGAACGTGACGCTTGTCGTATCGGCGGTTGGCGTCGCGGACAGTTCGAACTCGTACTCCGTGGCGACCAGGTTCACCTCCTCAGCGCTAGCCGTTTCCTCGCTCGAGCCCTCGCTCGAGCTTTCCTCATCGTCGCCGCACGACGCACCGCCGAGCGCAAGCGCTCCGGCGGCGATGATCCCGGCGAGTGAGCGAGCCGGGCGGCTGCTCAATGCATTCCTCATCTGATCTCCCCTTGGTTGGACTGAACGGACGGGCGCCAGCCTAGTTACCCGGACGGCGGCTCAGGGGCGGCGACGGGCGCGGATGAGGAAGTCGACCTGGTTTTGCTTTCTCAAGATGACGTGCTCGAGCAGGTGCTCCAGAGCTTCCGAAACGCCCTCGCGGCCCGTCGGCCCGATCGCCGCCTGAAGGGCTTCGATCGTCTCCTCCTCGGTCTCGATCAGCCAATCGACGACCTTCTCGGGCTGATCGCTCCAGTCGAGGGGAGCAATGTCCGTCGTCGGCGTCCCCTCGAAGGTCGTGATCTTCTCGATGACGCGCCGCGTGTCGTCGATCTCAATCCGGCCGAACTCAGCGAGCTCGGATGAAAACCCCTGGTATTCGAAGCCGAACATCCCTCCCGCCGCCAGGGTGTAGCCGAGTGCGGAGCGGTACTGGAGGCGCAGCGCCTCATTCAGGCGCTTGATCGCGCCAGCCACATCGAGGGTCTCTTCTTCGTCTGGAGCTATGGGCAAGCAGTATGGCGAGCGGCGTCGTGTTAGATCCCGCGGGTGAAGATCGACAACATCACCATGTCTCCGCTCTTTGCGGACGACGGGCCTCGCGGCGCACGGGTCGTGCGCCGGGCCAGGGGGATCACGCTCGAGGTGTTGGTGTTCGTTCTCGTCACGATCCTTCTTCCCGTGCTGCTCCTTGCAGCGGCGCTGGTGGACCTTGCGCTTTGGCTCCAGCGCCGAAAGCCCTGGGTGGGAGTTCGCCTAGCGGCGTTCTTTTGGTGGTTTCTCTTCGGCGAGATGCGCGCGCTCTTGGTCATCTTCGGTATCTGGATCGTCTCGGGTGGCCCCTTAGGCGGGGACTCGCTTCGTCGGCGCCTCCTCATGTACCGCTTGCGAACGCGCTGGGCCGCGAGTCATCTGGGAGGGATCCGGGTGCTCTTCGGCCTTCGCTTCGAGGTCGAAGGACTCGAAGAGGCAGGCCCGGGGCCGGTGACGATCATGATGCGCCACGCATCGATCATCGACAACATGCTCCCCGACTCCCTCGTAGCCCGCACCCACGGACTCGGGCTCCGGTATGTGATCAAGCGAGAGCTTCAGATGATTCCCACGATCGACATCGGGGGGCGCTGGGTGCCGACAAACTTCGTCCGTCGCGGCTCGACCGACTCGGCCGGAGAGGTCGACCGACTCCGCGCGCTTGCCTTCGACCTCCAGGAGGGCGAGGGAATCCTGATCTATCCCGAAGGAACCCGCTTCACACCAAAGAAGCTCGCGAGGGCTCAGGAGATCGTCCGCGAGCGCCAACCCGGGATCGCACCATTAGCCGAGCGTCTTCGCCATCTATTGCCGCCACGGCTCGGCGGGCCGCTGGCGCTCATCAACGAAGCCCCCCACGTCGACGTCGTCTTTTGTGGGCACGTCGGGTTCGACGGATTTCAGTACATCTCCGATATCTGGGCAGGGCGACTCGTCGGCTCGACTATCGGCGTCAAGTTCTGGCGCGTCTCCGCCGCCGAGATTCCAGCCGATGAAGGCGAACGCGCGAAGTGGCTGTATGGCCACTGGCAGGAGATGGACGACTGGATCGGCGAGAAGATCAAAAGGACAGAGACTGAAGCGGGACGCTTCGGGTCGAACTGACGTGTCGCGCTCGCCCCAGCGGGTAGGCGCTCATCATGAACGCAAACGCCGCAACAACGCTCGAAACCCCTGCGCCGCCGGCGCCGGGCCCGGGCGGGCCGACGACGCCCGATCCGAGTCCGCCCACCCCGGCGCCCGACCCAAGCCCGATGCCGCCTGAGCCCGACCCGGAGCCGCAGATAGAGCCGCCGATGGAGCCGCCGGGCCCCGTCCCTCCCACTCCCGACCCGAGGCCGATCTAGAACGCGACGCCTCATCGCCTGAGTGTCGAGTGATCGCGAACTGTTCGCGGTGAAACGACACTCGGCGTCTCGACACTCGCAGGCCCAAGAGTCGTAGGCTGCCGCCGTGGACGAATCCGCGGCGATCGAAGGACTCGACCGGACTGAGGCAAAGCTCGAGGCGTACGCGGTTCAGCGGGGATTAACCGTTCGGCCTGAGTTGATCTGGCCGGGGATGCCGCTGCCCCGCGAGCAGCACGGGCCGATCCGCCATGCCTGCTGGTCGGTCGCCGGAAAGCTCCCGGGCGGCGTCCCAGGCCGGCTTCGCCATCAGGCGGTCTATGGCAAGACGTTCGGCATGAACATCGCGATGCAGCACACGATCATGGTCTGCCGTATCCCGGAGTCAGTGGGTTATCTGCCGATGCTCTCGGTCCGAGCCGAGGGACTCGAGCCGGCGCTCTTTTACTGGGCGAACGACCGCCGCCCGCGCGAGGACGTGGGTGGCTTCGAATCGACCGAGCTCGACCGCCGGTACATCGTCGAAGTGGCGAAAGGCCAGGACCACGCGTGGCTTCGCCAGCTCTTTCCGCCCTCCTTCAT
>JALZIJ010000081.1 GCA_030860375.1 Actinomycetota bacterium
CGTATGCGGAGGCCGCCCAGCGGGCGACGAACGTCGCCGAGCGCGACCACCTGGTCCGCCAGGCCGCTCGCGCGCGAGCCGCCGACCTGGCGTCGAGCACGTGATTTCCCCGCGCCTCGACCCTTCTGAATGCCGCGCTACGAAGACGCGCTAGAAGGGGCTGCCGACCTACTCCCGCAGCTTAGAAGTGCTCTTCTAGTCGACCAAGTTCGCGTACTGCCACGTGCCCCCGGGACAGACGTTAAGGCGATTGTTCGCGATGTCGTACCAGAGCCTCCCCACCTCGGAAGGCTGGTCACACGCCGAGTCAGGCGGCGGGCCTTCTGTGACGGGGATGCGGAGACTCGCCTCGTTTATGTCTTTGCCCGCGAGGCCGTCGTTTCGGACGTCTGGCGACTTCACTTGACCGTTGACGATGTCGCCCGAGTTGACGGTGTTTGTGCCCGGCAGGGCGACGGCGGCGCCCGTCATGGCGAATGCGAGCGCCACCGTGCCGATCACAACCCCGGCCGAAGGCCTACGTGCCTTGATCCTCATTCACTGAACCTCCTGGTTTCGAGCCGGCCCCTTTAGGCCGTGCGTTCAGGAGCATCTTCGGCCCTCGCCGCCGGGTTGTCATGGGTGTTGCCCACTCATCTTTTCCCCGACCATCACTCATCCTTTCCGACCCGCAATCCGTTGGGGTGAGACGTCTTCTCCCGAGCCTAAGCGACCCGCATGCGGCCGAAGGTCGCTGTAATCCCGACTCTTGCCTTCTAGGTGATCGGGCTCGTCAGGAGATCGGCGGTTCGAGTCCTTCTAGCTCCACTTCCTCCCCTCGTTTTTGGCTCCGTGACTGGCGAGGAAGCGATTGTCTCGCCAGGGGCCCCCGCCTCAGCGCGGGCAAGTCGTGTCCGGCCGACTACGCTGTCGGAGTTGATCGTTGGGGGCACTTCGACGCTAGTGGAGCGGGAGGCAGAGAGCGCGCGCCTCGCGCGCGCGATCGAGGGCGCGTGCTCAGAGGCGGGCGCGTTCGTGCTCGTAGAGGGCCCGGCGGGAATCGGCAAGAGTCGCCTTCTGGATGAAGGTAGGACCCTCGCTCTGGAGCGTGGCGTCCGCGTGCTCAGGGCGCGCGGCGGGGAGCTCGAGCGGGATTTCGCCTACGGCGTCGTGCGCCAGCTCCTTGAACGGCCCGTGGTTGAGTTGGGTGAGCCGGATCGCAAAGAGCTGCTCAACGGAGCAGCGGGCCTTGCCGCTCCGGCGCTCGGCCTGACGGCCGATGGCGCCGGTGGGACAGTCGACCCGAGCTTCGGCGTGATGAACGGCTTGTACTGGCTGACATCGAACTTGGCCACCCGCGAGCCGCTCTTGCTGGAGGTCGACGACGCCCATTGGTGCGACAACGCTTCGCTGCGTTTCCTTCTCTATCTCGCGAGCCGCCTCGAGGGCCTCCCGATCGCCCTCGCTGCGGCGGTTCGCCCGACCGAGCCCGGTACAAACGAGCCCCTTCTCAACCAGCTCCGCGCCAGCGGCGCCGCCACGGCGGTTCGTCCAGCCCCGCTCACGGTGGATGGCGTCACCGCCGTGGTGCGCGAGCGATTCAAGGCTCCTCCGGCGCGGGAGTTCTCCGAAGCGTGCCACCGGGTCACAGCGGGGAACCCGTTTTTGCTCGGCGAGCTTGTGTCCGCCCTCCAGGCCGACGGGACCGATCCGAGCGTCGCCGGAGCTGCGGCAATCCGGGAGCTGGGACCCGACACCATCGCTCACTCCGTCCTGCTGAGGCTGGGGCGCTTGCCAGACTCGTGTGAAGCACTTGCGCGGGCGCTGGCCGTGATGGGAACCCAGGCAGAACTTTCACTCGCAGCCCGCCTCGCGGCCCTCCACATCCAGGAGGCGTCGGTCGCGGCAGATGCCCTGGTGGCGGTCGAGGTCCTCGCGCCGGAGCGGCCCCTGCGCTTCGTCCACCCGATCGTGCGAGCTGCGATTTATTCCGAGCTTCCACCCTCGGAGCGGGTCGCGATGCACGCGCGGGCTGCGGCCGTCTTGCAGGAGGGTGGCGCCTCCGCGCGGGAGTTGGCGATTCACCTCTTGGCGGTGGATCCGACCGGGGATTCCCGCGTCGTCGACTCGCTGCGGGAGGCGGGGACAGATGCGATCGGCCAGGGCGCTGCGGACAGCGCGCAGCGCTACCTTCGCCGGGCACTTGCCGAGCCCCCCGGCGAGGAAATCCTGGCCGATCTTCTCTTTGAGCTCGGCTTTGCCGAGTTTCTCGTCGGCGAGGACCTTTCCGCGGCGATCGAGCACCTGCGGCGCAGCGTTGAGCTGACCGAGGAACCGGACTTGCAAGCGATCAGGGTTCTGGGCCTGGCACGGGCTCTGTTCTTCTCCGGTGACGTGACCGACGCCTTCGAGGTGCTAGAGCACGCCCTGGCAGAGCTCGAAGGACGAGACAGCGAGAGCGTGGTGCGGCTCCAGGTGGAGCACGCGACCGTCGGCCTCGTCCATCCCCCGACGGCTCCGCGGGCCGTGCGGCGCCTCGAAGGTCTCGAGAGGGGAGAAGCTGCAACTCCGGCGGATCTCTTGCGTATCTGCAACCTGGCCGCATGGAAGTGGATCGACGACGGCACAGCCGAGGAGGTCGCCGGCCTCGCCGAACAGGCGCTTGCGGGTGGGCGGCTGGTGGCATCAGAAGGCTGCGAGTCGATCCCGGTTTACGAGGCGGCCTGGACCCTTACCTACGCCGACCGTCACGAGCTGGCGACCGAGACGCTCAGCGCGACCCTCGCCGAGGCACGGCGGCGCGGCTCGGTCTTTGGTTTCATCACCTCCTGCGCAGTGCGAGCGATTGTCGCGACGCAGCAGGGCGACATGCGAGCCGTCGAGGCGGAGGCACGAAACGGCATCGAGCTGGGCCTCGTGCCACCGTTCGTCCGACCCTCGATCTTTAGCTCGCTCGCGCGTGCCCTGATGGAGCGCGGGCAACTCGACGAGGCTGACGCGGCGATAGCCGAATCGGGATGTGGTCCCTACCTGCCGGAGATGGTCCACATGAATCCGGCCTTCTACGTCCGCGGGCTTCTGCGCATGGCCCAGGGGCAAAGCGAAGATGCGCTCGCCGACTTCCTCGAGCTCGGCGGCAGGTCGGAGCGGCTCGGTGTGCGAAATCCCGCCATTCCCTGGCGTTGCGGCGCGGCCGAGGCCCACCTTCGCCTCGGCAACTTAGACGAGGCGAAGCGCTTGGTCGCCGAGCACTGGCCTTTGGTCGAGCATTGGGGGACGGCCTCCGCACGCGGGATGGCGCTACGGACGCAGGGACTAGTCGAGGGCGCAGAGGGCGTGGACACGTTGCGGCGCGCGGTCAATGTCCTCTCCGGCTCACCGGATCGGTTCCAGCACGCGAGGGCACTCGTCGAGTTCGGGGCATCCCTTCGCCGGTCGGGGCATCGGCGCGACGCCCGCGAGCCTCTGCGCGAGGGACTGGAGCTGGCCCGCCGCTGCGGGGCAACGGTCTTGGTCGAGCGCGCCCATAGCGAGCTGATCACGGCCGGGGCGAAGCCGCGGCGCCTTCAATTCAGCGGGGTCGAGGCACTCACCGCGTCGGAGCGGCGGGTGGCTGACATGGCGTCCGCGGGCCAGTCGAATCGCGAGATCGCCGAGGCGCTCTACGTGACCGTGAAGACCGTCGAGAATCACCTCAGCCGGACGTACTCCAAGCTTGACATCGGCTCCCGCGAGGAGCTCTCCGCAGCGCTCGCGTAGCGACGACGCGACATTTCCTGGGGGTAGGGGCCTCCAAAGTTGGGTGGTCGTCGCTCATGAAGTTCTGCCTCTGAGCGCTCAACATCAGCCCATGGATGGCAGTCACGCGATGCGGAAAAGCGAAGGGAGAATTCGGATGCTCGGTAAGAAGATGGGGTTGGCGCGCGCACGGATGTTCGGCTTGGTGGTGGCGTTCGGTATCGCTGTCGCGATGGTTTCCGTTGCCGTGGCGGCCACCACGGTGACCAAGACCTTCTCTACCGGCACGGTGAGCCGTGGTGTGCCCGACAACAGCGGCGTGGTGCAGAAGCTCAAGATCAAACGGGCCGGGAAGATCAAGGACCTAAACGTGAGCGTTGCGCTCGATACGTTCGAAAACGACGACTTCGACTTCGCCCTGCTCTCGCCCAAGGGCAAGGTGGTGGGCCTCAGCACTGGAAACGGCGCCTCCGGAAACGGCTACGGCAACGGCTGCGGTGACGTGCTGACTTTCGACGACGAGGCCACAAACAACGTCGCGGACTTCGAGGGCATCGACCACAAGTTCGGCGGCGAGTCGCTGCAGCCCGAGAGCTACGACGACGGAAACCAGACGGGCGGTCTGCAGACGCTGGACAACACCCAGCTTCGCGGTACCTGGAAGCTCGTGGTTCTCGACAACGAGCAGTTCGGCTTCGGCGCCCTCAGGTGCTTCAAGGTCCAGGCCAAGTTCAGGCCGGCGGGCTGAACCCGCGCTCAGAACGCTTTATCGACGACGACACGCATGGAAGGCAGGAAATGACACGGAGCCAACCCACGAGGCGCGGACGGGCGACGCCGACCGCTTCGCGACCCAGGTCGGTGGGGAGAAGTCGACCGACTCCAAGCAATGGAAGCCGATCCCTGACTTCGACCCAATCTCTGGCAATAACGCTCCGCAAACCCTGACCATCAGCGCCCAGATGACCAAAGGCAAGGCGAAACTGCGCATCTTCAACACGCAATCCGACGCGGTGGTGGAGCCCGGGCCCGTTTTGTT
>JALZIJ010000107.1 GCA_030860375.1 Actinomycetota bacterium
TCCCTTCCTCGAGGGCGTCGCCTGACGACTCGTCACTCGGGCGCAGGCACTTGCCGTTGAGCGCAGCGTCGAGGTCCTCGCTGCTAGCCACCTTGCAGAATCCGGGCTTGTTCTCGCGTAGCTCTTCGAGTTGATAGAGGCGGTCTGCTGCCTTCGGTGACGCGGTCTCCGTCAGCGTCTCCTCCTGCTTGAGGGTGGCCCCCACCTGGACCACCTGGCCGGTGAGCTTGGCCTCCCGTACGAGCGCCGCGTTCTTCGAGCGGGTCTCGGTTGCCGCCAAGCCGCCTTTGAGCTGGCCGAGGTAGGCCTCGGCGCGCTCGTCGTCGAGGTAGAGATACTCCTGCGGGAGGCGGTCGCTGCCAGCTTGCTGGTCACGCTCGCCGCCATCGAAGGCGTTGATCACGCCGATTAGGTCGAGCAGGACGATCGTCAGCACCGTCGTCACGACGACGCCGATCGTCTTTGCGACCGCCCGCACCGTCGTCACGACGACGCCGATCGTCTTTGCGACCGCCCCCGAGGCCTTCTTGACGGCTTCACCCGTCATTAGCGAAGCATAAGCCAGCAAGAGCTGCGGGACTGCCAGGACGAGCGGCGGATCCGGGCGTTCGAGCTTTCAGCCTCACGGTGGAATACGCGAACGCGCCACGGAGGGCTCGTGCGCCAAGTCTGGGCACTCGTCATTAGATCGGCTTGCGGCGCCTTGTGGTGGAGGGCGTTTCGACGGCTGATCGGCTGCTCGCACTCGGACTAAGTACTACGCAACCGCTTCGGCCGAAGGCACCCTCTGGTTCTCGAAGAAGTGCCGCAGGGCTGGTCCCTGCTTGCGCCACGCGTGCACGGCTGCCATGCGCGCTCCGGCGGACTCGTCGCGCAGCGCGTAGCGGGTCCTCTCGGCGTCGAACCAGATGCCCCGCTCGCCTGCGGCGCGCCACGCGCTCTCGCGCATCACGTCCGTCGTCGAAGCGTGCCTCGTGGACCGCGTCGTCGAGCCATTCGGGTGGATCTTCGGCGGCTACACCGGCGCACACGGCGAGCGCTGTCGCCTCCAAGTCGCCGCGGTCGTTGACGTCCCTCGACCCTCTCCCGCGTGCTGGCGAGGACGGTCGGTGGCCGGCTAAGGGATTGTCGATCTTCAAGTCCGCGGTTTGATCGAGTAGTTCCACTCGGGGTGGAAGCTGTCGCCTGCGAGGCTGACTGCGGCCAGCTCGGCGTCTGAGACCCTGACCTTGTCGGGATAGGTGCGCTCGTCGAGCTGGGCGTAGACCTCGAGCCCGGTGCGGGTGGTGGTCGCGGCGATCAGGTCGATGATCACCTCGAGGCTCTCGAGCGGCTTGGCGCGCCAGTTGTGGGTGATGAAGCTAAACAGGCGGTGCTCGATCTTGTTCCACTTCGAGGTGCCGGGCGGGAAGTGGCAAACCTGGATCTCGAGGTCGGTCTGGTCGGCGAGGCGCTGCAGCTCGGTCTTCCACAGCCGCGTGCGGTTGCCGTTCGAGCCGCCGCAGTCGGCGGTGATCGTGAGCGTGCTGGCGTCGGGGTAGCGCTCGGCTCCCAAGCGCTCCCACCAGCCGCTGATCGAGGCGACCGCGAACTGGGCGGTGTCGTGGTCGACCCCCACGTTCACCCAGCCGCTGTCATCGGCCAGGTCATAGATCCCGTAGGGGATCGCCTTGCCGAGCTCGGGGTCCTTGAAGTCGTGCACCCGCACCGGGACCGGCCGGCCCTGCGGGCGCCACTCGCGCCCGGCGTTCTTGAAGTCCCCGACCAGCTCCTTCTTCTTGGTGTCGACCGAGATCACCGGCTGAGCATCGTCGAGCGCCGCCGTGACCGCCCGGTTGATGTGCCGAAACTGGGCGTCGCGGTCGGGGTGCTGGGAGCCCTCCTTGGTCTTGACGTTGGCCTGCAAGCTGTAGCCCAGCCCGCGCAAGAGCTTCGCGACCGAGGTGAAGTGGACCTCGTGGCCGGACTCGCGCAGCGCATCGGCGAGCTGGCGCACGCTCTTTGAGGTCCAGCGCAGCGGGCGCTCGGGATCGCCGCGCGCATCGTCGTCGACGAGCCGCTCGAGATCCTCAAGCAGTGTCGGATCGGTCTCGGTCAGCGGCTTGCGACCGCCGCCGGGGCGGCGCACCCGCCCCGGCGCGAGCGTCTCACCCGACTCCAGCTCGTGGATCCCCAGCCGGATCGTCTCCACGTGCATCCCCGTCGCCCGCGCCGTTGCCGCGATGCCGCCCCGCCCATGCGAGCGCGCCTCCGCGGCCGCCCACAACCGGCGCTGGCGCTCATTCAGCTCGCCCGCCAACGCCCTGAAGCGCTCGCCGATCGCCAGCTCATCGATCACACCCCCGCAGTTCTACATAACCACCGTCAACCCTCCGGGATTGTTTATCTACGATCCCTAAGTCCGCGCTAAGGCGTGGACAATTCCCTGATCATCGTCGGAGGACCGCCTCCCAGGTGCTGCGAGACGGTTGGTAGAACGAAGCACCGCCGCCCAGATTTGACGACCGGAAGGCGGCGTTCCAGAGACTGAGATCCCGAAAGGTACACCGAGACCGGCGTTCCAGAGACTGAGATCCCGAAAGGTACACCGAGACCGGAAAACGACGCAGGGCAGATCCGCGCGGTCCCCTCTACGCCGCGAAGTCCACCGACGACATCACGGCTCCATGCGCACCCAGCTCGCCGATGGTCGGGCTTTCGCCGAGCGTCCTCGTCGGGCTCGATCTGCGCGAGCATCGCTTCGAACCTAGGCGCGCAGCGCCTCTGGCCTGCACCCCTGAGATCGGTCCGGCCCGTCTGAGAGTTCTTCCCG
>JALZIJ010000031.1 GCA_030860375.1 Actinomycetota bacterium
ACTATTCGGGACGGTCGGTGATCGTCTCGGGCCCCTCGCTCAAGCTGCACCAGTGCGGCCTGCCGAAGCTGATGGCCCTCGAGCTGTTCAAGCCGTTCATCATGGCCCGCCTCGTCGAGCGCAAGGCGGTCCAGAACATCAAGGCCGCCAAGAAGATGGTCGACTCGATGGTCCCCGAGGTGTGGGACGTCCTCGAGGAGGTCATCCACGAGCATCCCGTGCTTCTCAACCGCGCGCCGACGCTCCACCGTCTGGGCATCCAGGCGTTCGAGCCGGTGCTCGTCGAGGGCAAGGCGATCCGGGTCCATCCCCTCGTCTGCCACGCGTTCAACGCGGACTTCGACGGCGACCAGATGGCCGTCCACGTGCCGCTCTCAGCCGAGGCTCAGGCCGAGGCTCGAGTGCTCATGCTCTCATCGAACAACATCCTGTCGCCGGCGAACGGCGCGCCCCTTGCGACGCCGTCGCAAGACATGGTGCTCGGGATCTACTACCTGACCTACGCGTCCGTCGACGTCGACTCGATCGACGTCACGAAGCTGAAGAAGAAGCCGCATCCGTTCCGGACGGCGCAGGAGGCAGAGCTCGCGTACGAGCGTGGCCTCGTCGGGCTTCAGGACTACGCCGAGTACCGGCGTGCCGGCTCAGAGCACCACGTCTTGACCACGGTCGGGCGGATCGTCTTCAACGACCGGGTCGAGCGCGCGCTCGCCGAAGCGCTCGATTCAGAGTGGGATCCGGATACGTACACCTTTGTCAACAAGACGTTGAACAAGAAGGAGATCAACGCGATCGTCGGCACCCTGATCGAGGCTTACGGCGCAGGCGCGATCGCGCAGGCACTCGACGCCTTCAAGGAGCTCGGCTTTCATTTCGCGACGCAGGCCGGGATCACGATCGGCAAGAACGACGTCATCTCGCCGCCCTCGAAGGAGGCGATCCTCGAGCGCTACGAGGCCGAGGCTTCCAACATCCTCGCCGAGTACGGCGATGGCTACATCACGGCCGACGAGCGCAAGGAGCGCGTCACCCAACTCTGGAACGCCGCGACCGACGAGGTAGCGCAGGCGATGCAGGACAACCTCGAGGAGCTGAACCCCATCTTCATGATGGCCAACTCCGGCGCTCGCGGGTCGTTCAAGCAGATCCGCCAGCTCGCGGGTATGCGAGGCCTGATGGCCAATCCGAAGGGCGAGATCATCGAGCGCCCGATCAAGGCCAACTTCATGGAAGGCCTGACCGTTCTCGAGTACTTCATCTCGACCCACGGCGCCCGGAAGGGCCTCGCCGACACCGCGCTCCGCACCGCGGACTCCGGATATCTGACCCGTCGTCTAGTCGACGTCGCCCAGGACGTGATCGTCAGGGCCGACGACTGCAAGACCAAGGAGTTCATCGAGATGTCCGTCGTGATGGATGACGGGTCGCCCAACATCAACCTGCTGGGACGGTTCGCCGCCAAGAAGCACGCGACGCAGCGCGGCCGTGAGCTGCTCAAGCGAAATCAGGAGATCGACAAGCCGGAGCTGGCCGAGCTGGCCGAAGCGCTCGCGGGCGAGGAGGGCGCTACGGTGCCTGTCCGCTCGACGCTCAAATGCGAGCTCGCTTCCGGCGTGTGCCAGCGGTGCTACGGCCGTGGCCTCGCCACGGGCAACATCGTCGAAATGGGCGACGCGGTGGGGATCATCGCCGCCCAGTCGATCGGCGAGCCGGGGACTCAGCTCACCATGCGGACCTTCCACACGGGAGGCGTCGCCGGCCTGGACATCACCCAGGGTCTGCCTCGCGTCGTCGAGCTCTTCGAGGCGCGCAAGCCGAAGGGTCTCGCGCAGATCGCAGTGGTCGAAGGACGTGTCTCCGTCGAGGAGAACGAGAAGGCTGTCGTGATCACGATCACCGACGCGAAGGGCGAGGAGCACGACTACAAGCTGCCGGCGCGCTCGCGTCTCTACGTCAAGCACGGCGACAGGGTCGAGGCCGGGACGCAGCTCAACGAAGGCTCGCTCTATCCCGCTGAGGTGCTGGAGGTCCAGGGCCGCACCGAGACGGAGCAGTACATCGTCTCGGAGGTCCAGCGGGTCTACAAGTCCCAGGGCGTCGACATCAACGACAAGCACGTCGAGCTGATCGTCCGCCAGATGATGAAGAAGGTCGAGATCGAGTCGAAGGGCTCGACAAGCCTCCTTCCGGGCGCGCTCGAGGACCGCCACAAGCTCCAGACCTTGAACAAGAAGGTCAAGGAGGACGGCGGCACCGCGGCAAAGGGCAAGGAGCGCATCCTTGGGATCACGAAGGCATCGCTCGCGACGGAGTCATTCCTTTCGGCGGCCTCCTTCCAGGAGACGACAAAGGTGCTGACCGATGCGGCGCTCGAGGGCAAGCGAGACCGGCTCGTGGGCCTCAAGGAGAACGTGATCATCGGGAAGCTGATCCCGGCGGCCACCGGCCTTCGCCACTATCGCTCGCTGGAGATCGAGCCCGTCGAGCCCGCGAAGCGGCCCGACGAGGAGCTTCTCGACGCGGACGAGCTCGCGGCCGAGCTCGGCCTGGCCGAGAACGGCGGCGAGGCAGACCTCGAGGGCTTCGGCCCCTCCTTCGCAGAAGAGCTCGAAGAGCTCGCGCAGGAGATCGAGGGCGCCGACGCCGCTTCCAACGGCGGGTAGGCGAGACCAGGCCCGGGGGGCGGCATTGCCCCGCAGGGGCCGGGCATCCATGCCCGTTCGAGCCCCCTCGCGTGGCAACGCCGGCCCCCGGGCGCCGTCCGAGCAGCCCGAGAGTTGGGTTATGCGGGCTCTATGCCACTAACCCTTCTCTCGGCGAAGGAACGCCTCCGACGTGGCGATCACCTGCCCCCTTTAGTGCCCGCGCGGGCGTGCCGCGGTGCGGCTGCGGTCGAGAAGCGTGGTGGGCGCTGGCGAACCTAGGCGCCGACGCGGCGGGAGCTGCGTGGTGTGATCGTGCGCTGGCGGCGTGCTTCGTGCCCGTCGCCGGGGATCGGCAGCGCGTCCGGGTGCGGGCCTCCACGGCGCGGGCCGC